>NZ_JAJAUZ010000046.1 GCF_020532645.1 Streptomyces bambusae | reverse complement strand
CCGCCGGGGTGCTCCGGGCCCGATCCGGCACCCGAATCGAAGGGAACCGGGCATTTCGGACTGCATTCCTGCACCTCCGCCTCTGCCGGCAGGACCGCCACCGGTGAGGCGGGGACCGCCACCGGTCAGGCGGGGACCGGCAGCGGGGGCAGGGCCGGCCGGTGGAGCCAGGCCGTGAGGAGGCCGTCGACGGGGGTGGCGGCGTAGCGGGCCGCGTGGGCGGCGAAGGCGGCCGTCGTGACCACGCCGTGCCGGTTGGCGACCGCCCAGTCCCGCAGCATCGGGAAGAACGCGTCGTCGCCGAGGGCACAGCGCAGGGCGTGCACGGTCAGGCCGCCGCGCTCGTAGAGGCGGTCGTCGAACATGAGCTTGCGGCCGGGGTCCGCGAGGCGCAGGTCCTGCGGGAGGGCGGCCAGCAGGCGGTGGGCGGTGGCGGCGTGCTCGTGGGCGGGGCGGCCGCCGGAACGTTCCGACCAGAGCCATTCGGCGTACTTGGCGAAGCCCTCGTTGAGCCAGATGTGCCGCCAGTCGGCGATGGTGACGCTGTTCCCGAACCACTGGTGGGCCAGCTCGTGGGCGATCAGCCGCTCGGAGCCGCGGACGCCGTCGACGTGGTTGGTGCCGAACTGGGACAGGCCCTGGGCCTCGACCGGCACGTCGAGTTCCTCGTCCGCGACGACCACCGCGTACTCGCCGAACGGGTAGGGCCCGAACAGTTCCTCGAACAGCCGCATCATCGCGGGCTGCCGGGCGAAGTCCCGCGAGAACTGCGGCAGCAGGTGCGTGGGCACGTACGCGCTCTGCCGCACGCCGTCCAGGCCGGGGTCGCCGAGCAGCACGGTCTGGTACAGGCCGATGGACAGGCCGACGAGGTAGCTGGAGGTGGGGGCGGGCTGCTCGTACACCCAGGTGGTGGTGCTGGCCCGGGTGGTCCGGGTCAGCAGCCGGCCGCCGCCGACCACGGTGTACGGGGACGGCGTGTTGACCGAGATCTGGTACGAGGCCTTGTCGGCGGGCCGGTCGTTGCACGGGTACCAGGAGGGCGCGCCGACCGGCTGGCTGGCGACGAGCGCGCCGTCGGTGAGTTCCTCCCAGCCGAGACCGCCCCAGGGGCTGCGGACCGGTCTGGGGTTGCCGGACCAGTGGACCTCGACGGTGAACGCGGCCCCGGCGGGCAGCGGCTTGGCGGGGCGGAGCCGGAGCCGGCCGCCGCGGTGGGTGTAGTGGGGGGCGCGGCCGTCGACGAGGACCCGGCCGACCTTGAACTCGGCGAGGTTGAGGAAGAACTCGGTGAGCGGGGCCCGGCCCGCTATGGCGCTGAGCCGGGCGGTGCCCGCGAGCCGGTTGGGGCCGGGGCGGTATTCCAGGGCGAGTTCGTACCGGTTGACGCGGTAGCGGGGGTCGCCGTTGTCCGGGAAGTACGGGTCCGCCGCCGGACCGGTCCGGCCGTCGGGCGGGTTCTGGCCGCCCGTCCTGGTGTGGCCGCCCATCGCCACCGCCCTTCCCCGTGCCGTGCTCGTGCCGTCCGTCAAAGCCGCCATGCCTCGATCGGATTGCCCAGCCAGCGGGTGTCGGCCGGGACGGATTCCCCGGCCATCACGAGGGAGGCGGGGCCCAGGGTGCTGCGGGCCCCGATCGCACTGCCGGGCAGCACGATTCCGCCCGGTCCGAGGGTGGCGCCCGCACCGAGGTCCACAGTATCCGTCCGCAAGATCCGGTCGTGGAAGAGGTGGGTCTGTACGACACAGCCGCGGTTCACGCTCGCGCCCTCGCCGAGGGCGACCAGGTCGGGTTCGGGCAGCCAGTGGCTCTCGCACCAGACGCCGCGGCCGATCCGGGCGCCCTGCGCGCGCAGCCACAGCGACATCAGCGGGGTGCCGGGGACGGCGCCGACCAGCCAGGGCACGGCCAGCATCTCGACGAAGGTGTCGGCGAGCTCGTTGCGCCAGACGAACCCGCTCCACAGCGGGTGCTCGCCGGTCCGGTGCCGGCCCACGAGGAGCCATTTGGCGGCCACGGCGATGAGGCAGGCGGCCGTGCCGGCGGCGAGCAGCACCGGGCCGGACAGGAGGGCGCCGGCGGCCGGGCCGAGGGCGGGGATGCCGGGGAGGCCGCCGCCCGTGGTGTCGGAGGCGGTCAGGGCGCAGAGGGCGGCTGCGGTGAGGAGGGCGAGGGCCACCGAGCAGAACACCGGGACCAGCCGGCACAGCTCGACCAGGCCGCGCGCCCACAGCAGCCGGGCGGGCGGGTCGTACGTCCGGCCGTGGTCGGCGGCGGCTGCGGCGCGGGGCAGCCGGACCGGCGGCAGGCCCAGGTAGGAGCTGCCCTTCTTGGCCTTCTTCGGGGTGGCGGACAGGACGCCGACGAGTCCGTCGTCGGGCACGCTGCGGCCCGGTGCGGTCATGCCGGAGTTGCCGAGGAAGGCGCGGCGGCCGATTTCGGAGCGGCCGATGCGCATCCAGCCGCCGCCCAGCTCGTAGGGGGCGGTGAGGGTGTCGTCGGCGAGGAAGGCGCCGTCGCCGACGGTGGTGAGGCTCGGCAGGGCGAGGACGGTGGACACCTCGGCGCCGCGTCCGATGCGCATGCCGAGCAGCCGCAGCCAGACGGGGGTGACCAGGCCGGCGTACAGCGGGAAGAGGGTGCCGCGGGCCAGGTCCATCAGCTGGGTGACGGTCCAGGCCTGCCAGCCGGTGCGGCTGTGGGTGGGGTGGCTGCCGGTGCGCAGGCCGATGCCGAGCAGCCGTACGGCCGCGAGCACCAGCAGCGCGTACGCCGTCCCGAAGGCGAGAGCAGCGGGCACAAGGGAGAGCAGTGCTCCGCGCAGGGCGGTGCCGAGCCCGGCGCCGGGCGGTACGAACAGGCCGGTCACCACGAGGGCGGGCACGGCGGCGAGGGCGGGCAGCGCGGTCAGGCACAGGCCGGTCGCCCCGTACATGGCGCTCCAGCGGCGGGGCCGCGGCGGGCGTTCGCGGGGCCAGTCGTGCTTGGCCTTGCCGGTCTTGGCGGCGGGTGCCCCGGCCCACCGCTGCCCGGTGGGGATCTGCCCGGCGACGGCGGACCCGGGTGCGACCTCGGCGCGCTTGCCGACCCGTGCTCCGGGGAACAGCATGCTGCGGGTGCCGACCACCGCGCCGGCGCCGACCTTGACGGTGCCGATCTCCAGCCGGTCCCCGTCGAGCCAGTAGCCGGCGAGGTCGACCTCGGATTCCACGGCGCAGCCGCGCCCCAGTTTCAGCAGGCCGGTGACCGGCGGCAGGGCGTGCAGGTCGACGTCGCGGCCGACCTTGGCGCCCAGGGCGCGGGCGTAGCGCTCCAGCCAGGCGCCGGTGAGCACGGTCGCGCCGGCGCATTCGGCCAGCCGCTCGGCGGTCCACAGCCGCAGGTGGACCGAGCCGCCGCGCGGGTGGCGGCCGGGTGTCACGCCGCGCAGCAGCAGCCGGGCGCCGCCGGCGGCGAGCGCGAGGCGGCCGGGCGGGGTGAAGAAGAGCAGCAGCCCGGCGGCGACCGCCCACCAGGGGGCGGCCGGCGCCCACGGGTAGCGGCCGAGGTGGTGCAGCACGGTGCCGAGGGCGAGCACGGCGGTGGTCCAGCGCAGGCCGACCAGGGTGAACAGCGGCAGGAGCAGCAGCACCTGTACGGCCTGGGCGCGCACCGGCACGGGTGCGACGGTGCGGGCCGCTTCGTCGCCGTGGACGGACTTCTCCAGGTGGCGGGCCAGCTTGCGCAGGGTCGGCTGCTGGTAGATGTCGAGCACGGCCGCGCTCGGGTAGCGGGTGCGCAGCCGGGTGGTGAGGCGGGCGGCGGCGAGGCTGCTGCCGCCGATGGCGAAGAAGTCGTCGCCGGCGCCGGTGACGCTCACGCCGAGGGTCTCCCGCCACTGCTCGGCGAGCCAGGCCTCGGTGCCGTACAGCTGCTCGGCGGGGCCGGTGGACTCCAGCTCGGGCAGGGGCCAGGGCAGGGCGTCGCGGTCGACCTTGCCGGAGGTGCGGGTCGGCAGGGCGGGGACCTCGGCGAGCAGCGGCACGAGGGCGGCCGGCAGCTCGGTGCGCAGGCGCTGCACGGCCGCGGACCGGTCCCAGCCGTCCTGGGTGACGAGGTAGCCGACGAGCAGCTGGTTGCCGCTGCGGGCGGTGCGGACGGCGGCGGCTGCGCCGGCGACGCCGGGCAGGGCCTGGAGGGCGGCGTCGACCTCGCCCAGTTCGATGCGGCGGCCGCCCAGCTTGATCTGCTCGTCTCCGCGGCCGAGGAACACCAGCCCTTCGGGTTCGGCGCGGACCAGGTCGCCGCTGCGGTAGGCGCGCGCCCAGCCGAGGGAGTCCAGCGGGGCGTACTTCTCGGCGTCCTTCGCCGGGTCGAGGTAGCGGGCCAGGCCGGCGCCGCCGATGACCAGCTCGCCGCTGCCGCCCATCGGCACGGGTTCGCCGGACTCGTCGACGACGGCCAGCTCCCATCCGTTCAGCGGCAGCCCGATGCGGACCGGGTCCGTGCCGGTCATCAGCGCGGCGCAGGCGACGACGGTGGCCTCGGTGGGGCCGTACGTGTTCCAGACCTCGCGGCCCTCGGTGACCAGGCGGCCGGCCAGCTCGGGCGGGCAGGCCTCGCCGCCGAAGATCAGCAGCCGGACGTCGTCCAGGGCCTCCTGTTCCCAGAGCGCGGCGAGCGTCGGCACGGTGGACACCACCGTGATCTCCTGCTCCACCAGCCACGGCCCGAGGTCGGCGCCGCTGCGCACGAGGGAGCGGGGTACGGGCACCAGGCAGGCGCCGTGCCGCCAGGCCAGCCACATCTCCTCGCAGGAGGCGTCGAAGGCAACGGACAGCCCGGCCATCACCCGGTCGCCGGGGCCGATCGGGTCGTCGGCGAGGAAGAGGGCGGCCTCGGCGTCGACGAACGCGGCCGCACTGCGGTGGGTGACGGCGACGCCCTTGGGGGTGCCGGTGGAACCGGAGGTGAAGATGATCCACGCGTCGTGGTGCGGGGTGGGGCGGGTGGCGGGCCGCCCGTCCGACTGCGTCGCCCGTGGCCCGGCTTCGGTCGCTTCGGTCGCTTCGGTCGCTGCCGCGGGTGCGGCTGCGGGTGGGGCTGCGGCTGCGGCTGCGGCTGCGGTGGCCGGGGTGGCTCCGGCCGCGCCGTCGCGGACCTCGATCCGCCGCTCCGCGCCCAGGACCGCCCGTACCTGCGCCTCGCCGAAGACCAGGTCGGCCCGTTCGTCCGGGTCCTCCGCGTCGACGGGTACGTAGGCCGCGCCCGCGGCGAGGACCGCCAGGATCGAGGCGTACAGCTCGTTGGTGCCCGAGGGCACGCGGACGCCGACCCGGTCGCCGGCCCGTACCCCGGCGGCCGCCAGCGCCCGCCGCCGGCGTTCGACCTCGGCGGCCAGCGCACGGTAGGTCAGCCGCCGGGCGCCGTCGTCGAGGGCCGGTTCGTCGGGGTGCGCGCGTACGGAGGCGTCCAGGATGTCCAGCAGGGTGCGCGGCGGGGCGGCCGGGCCCGCGGAGAAGCGGGCGGCCTTGGCCGGCTCGTCGAGCAGGGTCGGGTCTGTGCGCTCAGGTGTGGCTGCCATCGCCCCTCGCGTCTCGTTCCCGGACGGATCCGGTCCGCCGACGGAGACCGGGTACGCCCGGTTTGTTCCGATACGACGGAGAACAGCCCGCCAGCATAGTGCCGACGGGCCGCTCCACTCCGCGAAAGACGTGCGCGTGGCCGGAAAAGCCACCAGCGACTACCAGTAGTGACTGCGGCCGCCCACGCCATGTCCGACTGCGCCCAGGATCCAGAGCACCGCCCCCACCACCAGCAGGACGATTCCGATGGTCCAGAGGATGGAGATTCCGGTCAGGAATCCGATCAGCAGGAGGATGAGTCCGATGAGAATCATTGCGCCCTCGGTCCTGTCGACGGGCCGGCGGAACGGCTGATCCGCCGGCGTGCTGCAGACCGCGTGTACCCCGGATTTCCGGTTCCAGCCGTGCCGATCCGCCGCGGAACCGCACGGCTACGCTCCGGGACCGGTCACCCCCGGCCGCAGGGCGGCGGCCGCCGCCGCGGCGGCGGTCCGGGCGTGCTCGCGGGCCGTACCGGCGACGGCGGTGTCGCCCAGCGCGTCGGCGAGGCGGGCGCGCGCCGTCCAGTTGTACGAGCTGTCGGGGCGGAGCCCGGCCCGCTCGCTGAGCAGGACCCGCGCCAGGTCGTGGCGCCGGCAGCCGAGCGCGGAGTCCAGCAGCGTCCGCTGGAGGGCGTCGCGCTGGGCGTGGCTGCCGCCGAACTCGTGGAACCTGCGGCGCAGCGGCCACAGCAGCGCCACCACGGCGGGATGGTCGCCACGGGCGTGCGCGAGCAGCGCCTCGCAGGCGGGCAGCCCGATGTCGGCGGTCATCCCCCGGTTGGTGACCGCACCGGACCCGGAACCGGGCTCGGAACCGGGCTCGGAACCGGACGCTGGCCCGTGCTCGGACAGCCACCGCCGCCGGTCGGCGATCAGCCGCTCCGCCTCGCGGAACCGGCCGGCTCCGGCGTAGGACATGACGGCGTGCACGTCGTTGAACGCGTAGTACGGCGGATCCGCGCGCGCGGCCCATGCGTCGGCCAGCGCCTCCCAGCGGGCCGTCGGCTGCGCTCCGGCGAGCCGGATCCGCCACAACAGGGCGGCTGCGTCGAGGAGTTCCATCGCGAGCCCGGCCGATCCCCCGTGGTGCAGGGAGGCGTCGTAGACGGCGAGCGCGGTGTCGGTGTCGTCGGCTTCCAGGGCGTACAGGGCGTAGTGCCACCAGGTGTGCACGTCGAGGTAGTTGTCCTGGGCCCAGGAGGGCCGCCGGGCGTCGAGGTAGCGGATGCCTTCGGCCACCCGTCCCTGCATCTCGTACGTGTGGACCACGGCGTGGATGGCCCAGACGTCGCGCGGGTTCTGCTCGACCGCGGCGAGCCCGGCTTCCTCGGACTGGCGGTAGTGCCCCGACTCCTCCAGCCCGAAGGCGTACATGCCGAGCAGCAGGCTGCGGTGCGGGTCGGCGGTGTCCCAGGCGGAGAGGGCGCCGCCGATGCGGTCGCGCAGGCGTACGGCGTCACCGGTGAAGAAGTCCAGCTGGTGGCCGACGGCGAGGGCGAGGGCATCCCTCGGATGCGTCAGGGACAGCTCCTCCAGCAGGTCGGCGGCTCCCTTCAGGTCCCCTGCCAGCCAGGCGCCGGCGGCCGCGAGGTGGATGCGCTCGCGTGCGGGCAGGGAGGCGGCGTCCACGCCGGCGGTGTACCGCTCGAACCGTTGCCTGGCCGCGGCGGCCTCGCCGGGCTCGGTGCCCAGGACGCCCAGGTAGGCGGCGAAGGACTGGGCGAGCGGCGAGGCCGGGCCGCTGAGCAGGGCGTCGCCTACGGCCCGTTCCATCGCGGGGTCGAAGTGGAGCAGCGCCTCGACGGCGCGGTCCAGGTGGGCAGCCGTCTCCCGGCTGCACTCGTGCATCGGGTTGCCGTACCGGTCCTCGACCATCTGAGATCACCTCGGTGCGCGTGCGTACGGGACGTGGCGGCGCGCGCGGCGGCACCGCTCCCCCATGAAGCCATCGCCGTGGGCCGGCGCGCCATCCCCACTCCGGGTGGCAGCGGTTCCCCGTGGACGACGACCCCGGAGGGAGAGCTTCCGGAAGCGGCTGCCACACTGGCCCCGGTCAGGGCCGGTACGGCCGGCGGATGCCGGCGGGGCGGCGAACGGAACGGGTACGAGGGGGCACGGATGGCCGTCGCCGTCGACGGGCAGATCGACATCGCCGGACCGGTGGGCAAACTCCTCCACCGGCGGCCGCTGCAGAACACCACGGTGATGCAGTCCTTCGGCATCGACCCCGTGACCGGTGAGGTATTCGTCCTCCAGGTCGTGGAGGGCGGCCTCCGGCTGGCGGGCGAGTCCACCGCCCCGACCGGCGCGCAGCGGCGGTACGCGGGCGACCTGTGCGTGACCCGGCTCAGTGCGGCGGGTGCGATCACCGGGCACATGTACCTGCGGGGCTTCGGGCACGGCGTGTCGATGGGCGTGGAACACCACGACGGGGTGTCCCGGCTGTGGACGGAGACGGACTCCCTGCCGATGGGATCCGGTGTTCCGGAGGAGGAGAAGGAGGGCTACGGCACGGCCGTCACCCACTTCGAGTTCCGCAACGGCACCGTCGTCGACCGGGGTTCGGCGCTGCTGGCCGCGCCGTACCGGCCGGTGGCCGGGGCGACCAACGTGACCTGCACGATCGACCCCACCACGAACCGGGTGATCGTCCGCTTCAAGAGCGGCAGCATGACGTTCGAGTCGTACGACCTGGACCGGGCCCGGGCCGGCGACTGGGTGCCGCTGGCCCGGATCACCCAGCCCGACGCGCACGGCGTCTTCCAGGGGTACGCCTCGCTCGGCGGCGTCCTCTACATGCTGGCCGGCCAGGCGTACTCGGCGACGGTCGCACCGCCCGGGAACACCTGGCTGACGGCCGTCGACTGGGCCACCGGCGCCGTCCTCGACCAGCAGTTCGTCTCGGCGGCGCCGGGACTGGAGCTGCGCGAGCCCGAGGGGATGGCCGTGTCGGTGCGCAGCGGGGTGCCGCACGTCCACTTCGGGTTCGCCGGCGAGGAGCCGGGCCCGCGGACCTGCACCGTCCTGTCGCTGTCCGGGGCACCGGAGGTCGACGGGGTGAAGGTGCTGGCCGACTGGCAGCCGATCCCGCTCGCGAGCGGGGTGGCCGCCGACGTCCGCGCCCCGCAGGGCCGGCTCGTCAGCATCGCGGGCACTACGGTGCTCCAGCTCAGCGGCGGGGTGAAGGGGACCTTCGACTCCGACGTCCGGCTCGGCACGCTGCCCGACGCGCTCGCGCCGAGCATGGCGGCCCAGGGCAGCGTGCCGCGCAACAACAGTGCCGGGGTGTGCACCGCGCGCGCCGAGGCCAACTCCGCCCGGGAGCTGTGGCTTTACGGCGGGCGCACGACGAATCCGGTCACGTGGGCCCAGCTGGACAACTTCAGCGTGGTGTGGCGCTGAGCGGATACCGCTCCGGCTGCTCCGCTTCCCTTCCGCTTGCCTTCTTCTTCCGTTCCGTACGCCGTCAAGGAGACCGAGACCCATGTCCACCGACCGCCGCCGCATCCTGGGTGCGGTGCTCGCGCTGCCCGCCACGCTGACCGCCGCCCAGGTGGTGGCCGCCGCCCCCGCCGTCGCCGCCGGCGGAATCGAGGCCCAGCCCTGGGCCGACCTGGTGCTGGAGCCCGGCGTCACCGCGCAGCCGGGGGCGACCCCGCAGGTCAGGCTGATCACCATCGCCGACACGGTGTTCCTCCAGGCCCGCGGCTCGGTGACCTGCAGCCTGGCCGCCGACACGAAGATCGCCACCCTGCCGCCCGGCCTGCGCCCCACCGGTCTGGTCCGCGCCACCGCCCCGCGCAACAACAGCCAGAGCATCAACGCCTGCCGGGTCGAGATGAACACCGCCGGATCGCTGACCGTTTACGGCGGCAACTCCGGAAACCCGATCACCTGGGTCCAGTTCGACTCCGTCCAGACGATCTGGCGCTGATGCCGGCCGGCCGCCCCGGCGAACCGGGGCGGCCGTTCGTGGGGATCTCCGTACATCGAGGGGTGCCGCTTTTCGGATCTTCCGCCAGTACGAAGTCCGCTCGCCACCGGATGAGACTTCGAGGCAGGGGCCGCGGCTCATTCCGGGAGCCGACGCCACGAATCGAGGGGAAACACCACGATGAGTGGTCAGTTGTACGACGGCATCGGTGAAGCTTTCGAAGGCTTCAAGACCCTGCCCGTCATCCGCTACGCCGAGGTGCCGGGCTTCCTCGCCCTGGTCGGCGACGTCACGGGCAGGTCAGTGCTGGACATCGCATGCGGAACCGGCTTCTACAGCCGCGAGTTGAAGCGCCGCGGCGCGTCCCGCGTGCTCGGTTTCGACATCTCCGGCGCGATGGTCGACGCGGCCGCCGCCCTGGAGCAGGCGGAGCCGCTCGGCATCGACTACGAGGTCGCCGACACCGCCACGCTGCGCACCTTCGACGAGCCGTTCGACGTCGCGGTGGCGGTCCAGGCGTTCAACTACGCGAACGACGTGGCCGAGATCGAGCGGATGATGCACAACATCCGGCGCAGCCTCAAGCCGGGCGGCTCGTTCTGCCTCTTCGTGCAGAGCCCGGACTTCGACTTCACCGGCCCGTCGCTGTCCAAGTACGGGTTCCTGTGCGAGTCGACCGGCAAGGACAACGAGATAGGCCGGGGGATCCGGCTCACCGCCCTGCTGGATCCGCCGGTTTCCTTCGAGGCCACCGTGCCGTCGAGGGAGACGTACGAGAAGACGCTGACGGCGGCCGGGTTCTCGGCGGTCGAATGGGTCCGGCTGGACGTGTCGGACGCCGGTGTGCAGGAGTTCGGCGCGGAGTACTGGGCGGACTATGCGGCGAACCGTCCGCTGACCATGATCCGCTGTACCGCCTGAGGTGCGGACTCCGGTGCCCGCCTTGCCCGTTGGGGCGGGGCGGGCACTAGTGGCTCACTACGGGCTCCTGATCTCCGCGGCGGCGCTCTGGAGGCGGGTGAGGACGGTCTGCACGGCCGTGCGGGCGGTGCGTTCGGGCCGGTGGAGCGCGTCGATGTGGCGCCGCGCGTGCACGCCGGTCAGGGGCCGCAGCACCACGTGGGGGTGGCGGCGGGCGGTCCAGCGGGGCATCAGTGCGATCCCGCCGCCGGCGGCGACGAGTTCGGCGGCGACCGTGAACTCGTTGATGCGGTGCGCCAGTCGCAGGCGCCGGCCGGCCGTGGCGGCGATCGCCTCGATGGTCGCCATCAGCGGGAACCCGTCGTGGGTGGTGATCCACGGCTCGTCGGCGACGTCGGCTGCCGTCAGTTCCGCCGTGGCGGCCAGGGGGTGCCCGGCGGGCAGGGCGACGTCCAGGGGCTCGTACAGTAGGGGCGTCACCGTCACGGACGGAGGCCAGGGCGGCGCGTGGTCGAGCCGGTGCGCGAGGACGATGTCGTACGAGCGGGTCAGGCGCGGGAAGTCGGCCTGGGCGACGTCCTCGTCGGCGAGTGCGAGGCGGGGTGCGCCGGGTCCGGTGAGCGCGGTCAGCAGGCGGGGGCCGAAGGTCGCGGCGGCGCTGTGGAAGGCGGCCACCGAGACCGGGCCGCCGCTCTCGCCGAGGAACTCGTCGATGCTGCGGCGGGCCCGGGCCAGTGCGGTCTCGACCTCGACCGCGGCCCCGGCGAGCGCCCGCCCCGCCGGGGTGAGCACCAGCCGCCGGCCGTCGCGCTCGGTCAGCGGCACGGGGATGGCGCGCTGCAGCAGGCGCAGCTGCTGGGAGATCGCCGAGGGGGTGACCCGCAGCGCCTCGGCGGCCGCCGTGACGCTGCCCAGTTCGCCCAGCTCCCGCAGGACCCTCAGCTGCCTCTCGTCCATCGGCGCAGTATAGGCGTATGTTGTAGCGCTGCTAAAAGATCCTTTGAGAAGTTGGTTCTTGGCTTCAATGTGCTGGTCCGGCACGGTGGACCGCATGCCCGATACTCGTCGCACCGATCTGGTGCTGCTGCTCGTCGCCCTCGTCTGGGGTTCCAGCTACCTCACGGCGAAGTCCGCCACCGACGCTCTTCCCGTACTGGTGGTGCTCTTCGCCCGCTACCTGATCTCCGCGCTGGCGATGGTCCCGCCGGTGCTGGCGGCGGCCCGGCGGGGGCGCGAGCGGTGGACGCGGGAGGAGGTGCGGGTCGGGTCGGTGCTGGGCGTGACCCAGGCCGCGGTGCTGGTGCTGGAGACGTACGGCGTGGCACGGACCAGCGCGGCGAACGCGGGGCTGCTGATCAGCCTGACCCTGGTGATCACTCCGCTGCTGGACCGGACGGGCGGCCGGGGCGGGGTACCGCCGCGCTTCTACCTCGCCGCGGGGATGTGCGTCGCGGCGGTCGCCCTGCTGACCGCCGGCCACGGGCTGCGGGCGCCGGGAACGGGCGATGCGCTGATCCTGGCGGCGGCCGTGGTCCGGGCCGGGCACGTGGTGCTCGTGGGACGGCTCACCGCGGGCCGTTCGCTGCGGGCGCTGCAGCTGACGTCGGTGCAGATGGCCGTCGGGGCGGTGCTGTGCGCGGTGCCCGCCGCCGGCGGCCTGCCGACGCTGGCCCACGCGTCGGCCGGCACATGGGGCCAACTGGTCTATCTGGCCCTGTTCTGCAGCGTGTTCGCGTTCCTCGCCCAGACCTGGGCCATCCAGCGCACCTCCCCCGGACGCGCCAGCCTCCTCCTGGGCACCGAGCCGGTCTGGGCGGCGGCCATCGGCATCGGCCTGGCCGGCGAACACCTCACCCTCGCGGCCGCCCTGGGCGCCGCCCTGATGGTCGCCGGCACGTACTGGGGCCAGGCCATCGAACGCGCCCACCGGACGGCCGGCTCCGTGAGGGAACCGGCCGGCGGCCGCCCTCCGAAGCGGTTGACGGGCACGCCCGCCTGACCCGGCCGGCGGGTGTCACGCCTCCGCCTGCCAGAGGCGTATGACGGCCACGGCGAGCCCGGCGTGCGCGAGGACCAGGAGCAGCCAGGCAACGGGCCCGCCCATCCGCCGGCGGCCACGGGCCAGCAGCCGCCACTCGTACACGGTGGCGCCGACGCCGACGGCCATCAGCGGCACCCACAGCAGGGCCCACCACGACCAGGCACTCCCATAGCGGAGCACGGCGCACGCTGCTCCGAACAGGCCGAGGACCACGTCCCATCCGGGCTTCTCGGCGGCGTCCGGTGCCGGGGGCGGGGGCGGGGTGTTCTCGGAGGTGTCTTCGGAAGTCTTCACCGTGCCCATCCTCGCAGCCCCGCCCGCGCAGTTGGCGCCCGGCCCGGCCCACTCGGGCACCGGGCCGACACCGACGGGGCTACGCGACCCGGGCGGTGCGGGGCGGGAGGGTGAGGCCGGTGGGGGTGTTGAGGCCGGTGGAGTCCACGGTGGACTGGGGTGCGCCCGGCGGGAGGCGCAGGACCCGGTTGTTGAAGGCGTCGGCGACGAAGAGCGTGCCGTACTGGTCGAGGGCGAGGCCGAGGGGACTGCTCAGGCCCGTGAAGGGGACGGTGCTCTGGCGGCCGGTCCGGGCGGCGATCCGCACGACGCGGTCGTTGCCGCTGTCGGACACGTAGAGGTCGCCGGCGGCGCTCAGGGCCAGCCCGGTCGGCTGGGAGAGACCGGTGAGGGGGACGGTGGTCTGCCCGCCGCCGTCGGCCGGCACCCTGACGACGCGGTCGTTGACGAAGTCGGACACGTAGAGGTCCCCGCCGGGCGCCAGGGCCAGGCCCCAGGGGTGCAGCAGCCCGGCGGTCGGGACGGTGGTCTGCCCGCTCCCGTCGGCGGCGACCTTCACGACGCGGTCGTTGAAGCTGTCGGCGACGTAGAGGTTCCCGGCGGCGTCCACGGCGAGGCCGAGGGGGCGCGACAGCCCGTCGGTCGCGACCGTGCTCTGCCCGCTCCCGTCCGGGCGCAGCCGTACCACGCGGTTGTTGCCGGTGTCGGCGACGTAGAGCCGCCCCGCCCGGTCCCATGCCAGTCCGGTCGGGCGCACCAGGCCGTCTGCGGGCAGCAGGCCCTGGGAGCCGCGGCCCAGCGGCAGGGTCACGACGCGGTTGTTGCCGTAGTCGGACACGTAGAGCACGGACGCGCGCGCCGGCGGGCGTACGTCGTCCCGCTCGGCGGCGTCCACGGCGGGCGCGGTGACCGCGCAGAGGAGCAGCAGCGCAGCGAAGGCCCCGAAGCGGCGGTGCTTCAGGCGCGGCTCGCGCCGTCGTGACGGTCCGCTCGTCCGGCGTTCCACGATCCACCCGCCTCTTCCGCGCGGCGCCGGCCACCCGTCGTGCCGGTCTGCTCCCCGCAGACCCTAGGCAGCGGTCCCGGACGCCGCGCGAGCCACGCCCGTGAGGCGGCCACGGGCCACTCCGATGCCGGTCGGCTCCGCCGGCGCCGGCGCGGTCCGCGGATCTCCGCTCCGCCCGGCGGGAGGGGACGGACTCAGGCGGGGGTGGGGCGGTCGGCGACGAGGCGGGTCAGGTGGGATTCGCGGAGGACCTCCCAGGGGGTGCAGTCCTCGGCGGGCGGGAGGCCGTTGGCGGCGATGTCCTCCAGGACGGCGGCGAAGCGGTCCGCGTCGGCCCGGGTCTTGGCCGCGAACGCACGCAGGCCGTCGGCGGCGGCGGGGTCCAGCTGGTGCCGGGCGGTGGCGGCGGGGGCCGGCTGTGCGCTCATCGAGGGCTCCGGGGGCAGGACGGGCGTGTCCTCCCACGGTATCGCCGCCGCCCGGACGGCGGGAGCGGTCGCGGAAACCGCACCGCCCCCGCTCCCGCCGCCCGCGGCCCACCACCCGCCGCCGTCAGGACAGCAGTTCGACGTACCCGTCGGTCCCGTGGATCCGGATCCGCTGTCCGTCGCGGATCCGGCGGGTGGCGCCGTCCACGCCGACGACCGCCGGGAGGCCGTACTCGCGGGCGATCACCGCGCCGTGCGTCATCAGGCCGCCGACCTCGGTCACCAGGCCCGCGATGCCGACGAACAACGGCGACCAGCTGGGGTCGGTGAAGGCGGTGACCAGGATGTCGCCGTCCTCCAGGTCGGCGTCCGCCATGTCGAGGATGACGCGCGCCCGCCCTTCGACGGTCCCCGCGGAGACCGGCAGGCCGACCAGGGCGCCGGCCGGCACGTCGTCGCGCCGGTACGCCCCGTTGAGCACCTCGCCGTCCGAGGTGAGGACGCGCGGCGGGGTGAGCGACTCGTACGACCGGAACGCCTCCTTGCGCCCCTCGATCAGCCCGTCGTCCACCCGCTGCTCGCGCACGGCCTCGTCCAGCTCGTCGAACGTGAGGTAGAAGGCGTCCTCCCGCTCGCGCAGCACGCCGGCCTGCACCAGGCGTTCGGCCTCCGCCAGCAGGGCCTGCCGGTAGGCGAAGTAGCGGGCGATGATGCCGTACTTGGGGTACTCGCGGTACCCGATGAAGGTGCGGACCCGGTCGATCATCCGCTTGGTCTCGTCGGCCTTCCGCTCCCCGTCCGGCAGGGCGCGCAGCCGCGCCAGGACGTCCCGCTCCTTCTGCTCGGCCTTCTGCCGCCCCTGCTCGAACCGCCGTGCTGCAGCGCCCGGTTCGAAGTTCCGTACGTTGTCGAGGATGACCGGCACGAGGGTGCCGGGGCGCTCGCGCCAGCGGGGCCTGGTGATGTCGATCTCGCCGACGCAGCGGATGCCGTACCGGTCGAGGTAGGCCTCGATGGCGTCGCGCGCCTCGGTGCCGCCGGGGAACTTCGGCAGCGCGTCGAGGAAGTCGTCGTCCCCGGCACCTTCCAGGAACGCGACCACGTCCGGGTGGCGGCGGATCACGTCCGCGACGTCGAGCAGCGCCAGGCCCATCTCCGAGGTGATGTTGTCGGGGGCGGACAGGGTGAGCGTGTCGGCCGCGTTCTTCTCGCCGAGCCACGCGAGGAGTTGCTCGTTGAGCCACCAGGTGGCGTCCATCCCGGCCATGATCGCCTGCATGCTGAGCGGATCGCCGAGGACCCGCTTGTGCTCCGCGAAGGCCTCCCGCAGGAAGTCGAACAGTGCGGGTCCGGACTTCGTACGGATGTCCCGTTCCAGGGCGGCGACGGAGGCACGGCTGCGCTCGATCAGCCCGGTGACGATCGCGGGGTCGGTCGCCAGGGGGGCGGGCGCGGGTGCCGCGGCCCCGGGCTGCGGAGCGGCGGGACCGGCCGTGGCCGCGGGACCGGCCTCGGGGAGCAGCTGCAGGAAGTCCCCGCGGTCGAGGACGGTCTCCAGCGCGTCCCTGATCAGCGGATCGCCCTTCCCCAGCGCGTCGAGCATGCCCTCGCGGGTCACGGGCGAGGCCAGCCGCGGAGTGACGTCCACGAACAGCCGCCCGCCGGCCTCCTGCATCGGCACCATGGCCGTCTGCTGCCACATCGAACAGCCGAGCGGCTTCATGGCGTCGGTCATCATCTGGCCGTGCCCGACGGAGACGTAGACGCGGTTCTCCCGGTCGGGGGCCTCGGGGACCGGGAAGAGCGTCGTGATCGGCCGGCTCTGGACGATCCGGAAGCCGTCGTCGGACAGGCACCATTCGATGTCCTGCGGGCGCCCGAAGTGCGCCTCGACGGTCCGCCCCAACTGCACCAGCTGTACGGCCTGTTCGTCCGTCAGTGCCGGCTGCTCCTGCCGCCCCTCGGCGATCGCGACCTCGCGCGTGCCGCCCTCCGGCAGTGCCTCCACGGCCCGCTGCTTGGCGGCGATCGTCCGGGCGACGACCTCGCCGTCCCGGACGGCGAACACGTCGGGGTTCACCAGCCCGGAGACCAGGGCCTCGCCGAGACCGAAGCCGGCGTCCACGGTGGCGGTCCGGCGGTTTCCGGTGACGGGGTCGGCGGTGAACAGGATGCCCGACGCGTGCGGGAACACCATCTCCTGCACGACCACGGCCATGTGGACCGCCCGGTCGTCGATGCCGTTGCGGCGGCGGTAGGTCACCGCCCGCTCGGTGAACAGTGAGGCCCAGCAGCGGCTGACGTGCCGGAGCACCTCCGCCGGCCCGATGACGTTGAGGTACGTGTCCTGCTGCCCGGCGAACGAGGCCGTGGGCAGGTCCTCGGCGGTCGCGCTGGACCGGACGGCGTAGGCGACGTCCTCGCCGTGCCGGGCGACCGCGGCGGTGATCTCCGCCGCGAGGTCGCCGGGGACGGCGATCCCTTCGACGGCTTCCCGGACCCGCGCACTGGCCGTACGGATCCCCTCCCGGTCGTCAGCGGCAACCCGCGCCAGCTCGCCGAGCCGCACGCCGACCTCCGGCGCCTGCGCCACGACCCGCCGGAACGCCCCCGTGGTCACACAGAAACCCCCCGGCACCCGGACCCCGTCGATCCCGGCCAGCCCGCCCAACTGCGCACCCTTGCCCCCGACTTCCGCAACCCCCGCCGTCCCGGCCTCACGAAGATCCACCACGTACCGCTCAGTCACCGCACATCCCTCCGGGGCCGACCGGCCCTCGCTCCATCACCTGGCCCGAGGATTCTCCGCCACCCCCGGGCCCTTGCGGCAAGCCCCCCACTGCGCTATAAGTTGAGAGCGGCAAGGAGACGGCTCTCCTTGCCTTTTCTTTTGCCCTTGCGGCGCTGCTTCATCACGGGCCCACGTGGATGTGCGCCGCCCAGCTGAGCGGTGCCGTGGGGTGGGCGGCGCGCAAGGCGTGGGTGGCCCGGTGGACGGCGTAGGGGGCCAGGGACGGGGCGAGGGCGCCGGGGGGCGGGGCCAGGGTGGCGTAGGCGTGGGCGGTGAAGTCCGCCGCCTGGGTGTCGCCGACGCGCCAGAGGGTGGCGATGACGTGGGGGAAGCCGGCGTACTGGAAGGCTGCGGCCAGGTCGAGGCCTTCGTCGGTGAGGGCGGTGTGGGACGGGCGGGCCGTGGAGCAGGCCGAAAGGAACGCCAGGCGGCCGCTGTCAGGGCGCAGGGCTGCGATGTCGGCCACGGTCAGCGCGACGGGTTCACCGCCGGCCGGGGACGGCTCGACCAGCAGCCGGGTGCGCAGCGGGAAGAGCCGGTCGTCCTGGGTGTGACAGGCGAAGTGGACCACGTCGTGCGTGTTCAGGCCGGCCAGGACGGTGGCGGGTGTCGCCGGGCCGTGGGAGCCCGTGCAGGTGCCGAGGAGCCGGGCGTGGGGGAAACGGCGCCGCAGGTGCTCGGCTTCCCGGCCGGCCTCGGGGAGGTCCGGGGCGGGACTGCCCGGGGTTTCGGGCATGGCCACGACGAGGAGGCCCTCGGAACGGGACCGGCGGGCCGGGTCCTGGCGACGCGCCCGTTGCAGGGCGTGCAGGCTGGGCGCGTACGAGGACACGCAGCGGTCGAGGACGGAAGGTCCCGCCGGGTGGCGGCCTGCCGCGTGCAGCGGGAGCCAGGTGAACCGGGACGTCGGTATCCACCACAGCCGGGGTGGCAGGCGGTCGGCCGGGGGCTCGCCCAGGCCGAGGGCGTCGAGGACCGGGCGGGTGACCTTGTCCCACAGGTCGGCGAGGGCGTCCGTCGTCGCCCGTTGGAGCTGTTGCCGGGTGCCGAGGGAGGCGGAACCGATGGAGTCGCCGGGCGGCGTCAGGTGGGTGACGGCCACCCAGCCCGCCAGGGTGCCGACGTCGACGTCCGGCAGGGGCAGGACGTTGGGCCCGGTCCGGGTGAGGAGGATGGCGTCGCAGCGGAACCTGCTCACCGTGAGTACCACGACCGGGCCGTCGGCGGCGACGGCCGACAGGTCGGCCGGGGTGCCGTCGGAGGTTGTCATCAGGGGATGCCGGCCCCGTTCCAGGATGGCCAAGGCTCTTTCCACGTCCTGGAGTTCGAGCGCGCAGGCGGCGGCTTCGCCGATCACGGCGGCGTCCTCGGCAAGTTCGATCTGCCGGTCGTCGATGCCGGCGAGGGCGGCGACCGCCCGTAGGCGGAGGTCGACGGCGAGTTCGAGGAGGTCCGCGGCCGCCGGCCACGCTCCGGCGGCGGCGAGCAGCAGGCCGGCGCGCCGCGCCCAGGGCACGCGCTCGTTCGGGGTGTACGCGGTGTCGCGGGCGAGTTCCGCGAAGAGCGTGGCGGCCTCGTCCCGCGATGCCGTGCTCGCGGCGGCCCGGTGGTGCGCGGCGAGGGCGTGGGCGAGGTGGATCGTCAGATCGTCCGGGACGGGGTGGTCGCCGGGCGGCTGCGGCCGCAGGCTCCTCAGGACCGCCACGGCCTCCTCGGCGGCCGCGGACCGGTGGTCGGGCCCGACCTGCTCGGCCTCGGACAGGAGCACCAGTTGGCACGCGAGGCACAGCAGCGCTTCGCGCCGGCCCGAAGGGTCCGTGGCGGCGGACCGGCTGTGGGCGATGGCCCGTTCGAGGTCGGCGGGGTCCTTCGTCTCCTGGTAGCGCAACTGGCAGCGGAGGCCTGCGGCTTGGACGGCGGCGCCGGATTCGTCTTCGGGCAGGGGCGCGGGCGGTGCCGCCGCCGTGGACGTCTCGGATCGGGTCGGATCTGCCTCGCCCGGCGCCATCCGGTTCAGCAGGCGGGTGGCGAGGAGGCGGGCGTGCTGGAGGAGGAGGTCGGGCCCCTCGGCGGTGGAGCGGGCGCGGTGGCGTTCCAGGAGGGACACCAGGCGGAAGACGTCCTGGGCGCTGCCGGTGCGCTCGTGGCGCAGCAGAAGGGCTAGGGCGAGTGTGTGGACGTGGTCGGTGGCGGCGGATGCCGGGCGATCGGCCACCTCCTCTTCCAGGAGCCCGATCGCCTCCGCCAGGTGCTCGTCCCCCGCGGACGGTGCCGCTGCGAGCAGGGCGCGGGCCAGCCCGCCCACCGCCTTCGGGCGGACGCCGGGCGCGGCGTGGGCCAGGGCGGCCCGCATGCAGGAGACGGCCCGCGTGGCATCGGAAGGGTCGTCGGTGCGTCCGTGCCGGAGCAGGAGGAGGCGGGCAAGGTGCTGCAGGAGCACGGCGGCCTCCGTGTGATCCGGGCCGGGGAGTTCCGCGACGCACGTTTCGGCCAGGGCGATGGCCTCCGCGAGGTCTGCCGGGTCGTTCCGGAGCCGGTACCGCGATTCCAGGGCGCGGCTCCGGGAACGCAGGTGTCGCGTGCGGGTCTCGCCCCGCAGGTCACAGCGCTCCAGCCGGGCCAGGGTGGCGAGTGCGGCGTCGAGGTGTTCCGGCCGGCCGGTGAGCTCGAAGCGGGCCAGGAGACCGTCGGCGCAGTCGGCCATCCCGTCGCCGGCCCCGTCGGTCTGCGCCCAGGCGTGCAGGACCACGCGCAGGCCGGCCAGGGCGGCGAGGAGCGGGCCGGCGTCGGTGACCGGCTCGGGGAGGTCGCGTACCAGCTCCCTGGCCTCGGTCAAGTGCCGTTCGGTGCCTGTCTCCACGAAGCGGTGGACGAGGACCAGCGCCAGGATGAAGCGGAGTTCGGCGCGCTGCCCCGCAACGGGGCTGGCATGCAGGGCAGCAGTGATCCGTTCCTCCAGGCGCTGGTGGAAGCCGGGAGGCGGGGTGCGGCGGGCGGAGGGGGCGAACAGGAGGGCTGCGTCCAGGAGGCGGTTGCGCTCGCCGGGAGCGCCCGGCGGGGTGAGATCCAGCAACTCCAGCACGACGGAGGCGAGTTCGCTGTCAGATGCCGGTGAGTGCAGCAGGGCGTCGCGCAGGGCGCCGAGGGTCTGGGCCGTGGGGGACCGGCGGTGGAGCCGGCGCCGGATGTCCACCGCCTCCGCCACGGCGGCCGCGTCGGGGCGGAGCCGGTGCGCACGGAGCAGAAGATCGCCCAGCATCTTCAACTGCTTTTGCGGGTCCTGCTCTTCCGCTTCCACTGCGTCCAGGGAGAGACGTGTGTGGTGGATGGCTTCCGTCAGGTCGCTCTCGGACCCGGTCCGCTCGTGGCGCTTGACCAGGGCATGGACCAGCATGAGGCGGTTGCCGGCGAGGCGCGGGTCGGCGTCGGGTGCCGAGTGCTCTGCCGACCGGCCCCAGGAGACCGCGCGGTCCAGGGAGCCGGGGTTCCCGGTCAGGTCGTACCGGGTGTGGTGGATCACGCAGAGGGCCGCTGCGAACGAGTAGCGGTGGACGGGGTCCGTGTCCGGGTCGGCTGCGGACCGTTCCAGGACCTCGGTCCAGGGGACGAGCCGCTCGGCATCCGCCTCCCGTACGGCCGCTTCCACGGCCTGGTAGGCCCCGGCGAGCGCCTCGTCCGGCGTGAGGACGACTTGCCTCCCGCGCTCGGCTGCGGCCCGCAGTTCGTCGGGCAGGCGCTCGGGTGCGACCCGGAGCAGCGCGGCGAACAGGACTCCGGCCTGGCGGGCGTCCGGGGAGGCGGGCGGGTCCGGCTGGAGCAGGGCCCGGTACCAGTGGACGTGCGCGACCGCATCCACGGCTTCCACGTCGGCGGTCGGTGAGCCGAGGAGGACCAGCAGGCGCCGGCAGGTGGCCGCGAGGTCCGGGTCGAGGATGTCCTCGGGGACCTTCCACTGCTCGTAGTGGTGCAGGCGCAGGCGGATGCCGCTCAGGAGTTCGTCGCGCGAAGGTCCGGACACGTTCTCCTCCATGTTCCGGTCGGGGCCGGCCGGTGGTCAGTCGTGGCTGCGGAGGTGGGTGGTGAGGTCTCGGCCGGTGGGTTTGTCGAGTTCGCCGGGGACGTCGAGACCGAGGGTGCGGGCCAGGTCGGCGGCGTGGAGTTCGACGGCGGCCGTGACGAACGCGGCATACGTGTCGACGGCTTCGCGGGCGCGGCGTACTCCCGTCACCCACAGGACGGCGGCGATCGGCAGGCCCGGCCACCACAGCGCGCCCGGCACCAGGCAGAGCACGCCCCAGCCGGCCAGGACGCCGGCGCGCTGGAACGCGTCGCGCGATCCGGTGATCTCCCGCAGGCCGTTTTCCGGGAGGGTCAGCCACAGGGCCGGCCAGATCGTGGCGAGGTCCAGTTCGTAGCGGCGGTACAGGGTGGTGCCAACGGCGGCGATCCTGTCGCCCTGCCAGGTGGGGCGGGCGGGTTCCTCCAGGGCGATGTCCCGCATCGCGCGGTGCGCGGCGGTCACGGCGTCGGCCGGGCCGGGTCCGGCCGGGGCGTGGCCGGCCTCGGCGAGGGCCACCGCCCGGCCCCAGGCGAGCCGGGCCGCCTCGTACCTCGCCGAAGCGGTGCGCCAGGCCGTGCGGCGGGACTGCGTACGGCGGTGGGCGGCGTCGCGCAGGGGCCGGGGCCAGGCCTGCCAGTCCTCGGCCAGCCAGGCCCGTACGAGTAGGCCGCCCAGGGTCTGGGCGGCCAGCCCGGCGGCGGCGCCGGCCAGCACGGCGGCCACCGCGGCGATCACGAGGAAGCCCTCGGTGCGGGGGCGCGGCCCGTCGGTCCAGCGCTCGGCCGCCCGCACCAGCCACCGGATGTCCAGTGCGTGGGCCCAGCCGGCGGTGTGGGCGACCAGGAGCAGGCCCGTGTACAGCAGTCCGGGGAGCACGAGCAGCGTGATCCAGCGCTCGGCGAACTTCTTGCCGAGTTCGGTCAGGAACCCGGCGACCATCAGAAGCGCTTCTCACGCAGGGCGGCTCCGGTGGCGGCGCAGACGGGCACGCCTTCCCCCGGGCCGGGGAACTGCGCGGTGCTGCACAGGCGTTGGGGGCACAGGAAGACACTGCCCGCAGGGCGGGGCCGGGTTGCGCCGGACACCGAGTGCGAGCGGACCGGCTGGAAGGAGATGCCGGCTCTGCGCAATGCGGCGAACAGGTCGTCCAACACAGCTCGGATCGCGGCGAGTTCGCCGCCCTCGATGACCGTGAGGGCGTGCGTCACGAGCGGCTTGTCCGGGTCGTCGAGTACGTCGCGCACGCCGTCCGGGTCGCCGCACACCCACGACACGTCATCGGCCAGCTTCACCACGTCGAGCCCGTTTGCAGGATTCACCGCGTCCTCCCCCGTTCCCCCGATGGGCGGCATCATAGGCACGCTTCCCGGCTAGGGTCAGGCCCTGGCCGGAATGTGCGCACGGCCCTCACGTGCGGTGTCGTGCCCGCCACCGGGCGAGGAGTTCACCGGGTGTGCGGGCGGGGGGCGTGCGGTCGGGCGCGGCGCGTTCTTCGTTCGTCAGGGCGGCGGCGGGCATCAGGTACCGGTCCGTCCCGGTCTCCAGCACGCACAGCGGGGCGTCGTCGGGTGCGGCCGGGTGGGCGATGCGGACGGTCAGCTGCCGGGGCGGGTCGGTGGGGAGCTCGGCGTGCAGGACGGTCGCGTCGTGCGCCGCGGTGGGGGTCGCCGCGACGGTCTTCCCGTCGACCCAGACCTCGGCGCGGTGCCGGCGGGCGTCGTGCAGCACGGTGATGGAGTGGCCGTCCTGGTCCAAGTGGTATCGGTGGTGGCCCGGCATGTCAGCCTCCCGGAACGCTCCTGCCACCAGCGTAGCCCGCCCGCCACATCACCCCCGGGGCCCGCGGGTCGTGCGGGATGCGGACGGGTACGGGACGGACGATGGCCGGTACCGGCCCCGGACCGGAGCCGAGGGCCGGCGCACCGGACGGCAGGACCGGTCGAGCGGAGGTCCCGTGAGCAGCCACTCCAAGGCCCGCCTGGCGCTGGTGTCGGGCGGCGCTGCGCTCCTGGTCATGCTGGCGTTCGCCGGTTTGCGCAGTCTCGCGCTGCTGGTCGTGGGGGTGGCGGGGGTGTGCGTGACGGCCGCCGCCGGATGGCTGGTGCTGGCCCACCGGGGACCGGTGCGCTGGCTGGCGCTGGGCGTGTGCGCGGCCGTGCCGGTGGCCGTGGTGGTCTGGTACGCGCGGGCCGGGCTGCTGTCGGTGGTGCTGTGCGCCGGCGTGCTGTGGGCCCTGGCCGTGGCGGCCGGGCGGGCGGCGCTGGCCGAGTCGGGCCGGCACCGGATGCCCGAGGTGCGGGCGGTGCCGCCGAGACGGCCGTTCCTGATCATGAATCCGCGGTCCGGTGGCGGGAAGGTCGGCGCGTTCGGGCTGCGGGAGCGGGCCGAGGCGCTGGGTGCCGAGGTGGCACTCCTCGACGCCGACCACCCGCAGGACGTCGCCGAGCTGGCCCGCCGGGCGGTGGACCGGGGCGCCGACCTGATCGGCGTGGCCGGCGGCGACGGTACGCAGGCACTGGCCGCCGGGGTGGCGGCGGAACGGGGCGTGCCGTTCCTGGTCGTCGCGGCGGGGACCCGCAACCACTTCGCGATGGACCTGGGGCTCGACCGCAAGGACCCGCGGAGCTGCCTGGACGCGCTCACCGACGGGGTGGAGGTGCGGGTGGACCTGGGCAGGATCGGGGACCGGGTCTTCGTGAACAGCGCGTCGTTCGGGACGTACGCGGAGGTGGTGCAGAGCCCGGCGTACCGCGACGACAAGATCCGGACGATCCTGGCGATGCTGCCGGACCTGCTGGTGCGGCACACCGGCCCGCGGCTGCGGGTGCGGGCGGACGGCGCGTCGGTCGAGGACCCGCAGGCGGTGCTGGTGAGCAACAACCCGTACGTCCCCGGTGACGCGGCGGGGCTGGGGCGGCGTACCCGGCTGGACTCCGGGTTGCTCGGGGTGCTGAGCGTGCAGGTGAACAACGCGGCGCAGGCGGTCGGGATCCTGCGGAAGGGGAACGCCCGCGGCCTGACGTCGCTGCGGTGCCGGGAGGTGGTGGTGGAGTCGGACGCGGCGTTCGTCCCGGTCGGAGTGGACGGCGAGTCGCTGACCCTGCCCGCGCCGGTGCACTGCCGGGTGGAGCCCCGGGCCTTGCGGGTGCTGCTCCCCCGGCGCCGGCCGGGGAACCGGGCGGGCGTGCCGATGGACTGGCCCGAGGTACGCCGGCTGGCCCTGGGAATGCGGCGTACGGCGACCCCCCGGCCCCATCAATCCGACTGATCCGACTGATCCGACTGATCCGACTGATCCGACTGATCCGACTGATCCGACTGTGTGATCTTCTGCCACCGAACGGGCAGTTCCCGCATGTCGGAATCCGGCGCTCCCACCCCCCGCCGCAGCATCGGTGGTGACCCCGTGATGCCCGGGGCTCGCGTCGGATGCCTTCCGCGGGCGTGCCCCGCAGCGCGCGGCACCCGTCCCCGCGCCCCGGTCGTTCGACCGACAGCGATGCCCCTGGGAGATCCCCGTGACCCGATTCCTCCGTACCCGAGGCGCCAGAGCGGCCGCAGCGGTGACCGTCGTCGGCCTGGCCGCCCTGGCCGGTGCGGGATTCGCCGCCGCCGACGCAGGCAGCAGTCTCAACAGAGGCGAGGCGCCGTACGCGCAACTCGCGGTCGATTCCGGGGCGGACGGCAGGATCGTGCGCCAGCGGCACGTGGAGCGGGTCGTCCGCAAGGGCGTCGGCGAGTACTGCGTGAAGGCCACCCGCGAGGCGAACCTCGACATCCGCGGCACGATCCCGATCGTCAACCGGTACTGGGCCACCGGTCACGCCCGCGTGAACACGCTGCCCTCCCCGCTGTGCGGCAACGCGACCGACACCTTCCACGTCACGACGTACGACCGCAACTGGAACCGCGTCGACGGCCGCTTCCGCCTGCTCGTGCCCTGACCCCGGCCGCCGGCGGTCAGCGGAGCCCCGCGGACCGCCGTACCCGCCGGATCCGCTCCTCGGCCTGTGCCCCCTCGGCCCCGCCCTGCTCCGCCCGCCGCTCCAGCCTGCGCACCACGCTCTCCGCGAGCCGCCCGTCGGGCCACTTGCGCCAGCGGCCCGTGCCGGGTCGGGCGAAACGGACCTCCGACTCGTCCCACGACCCGCCGAACGCGGTCACCTGGTGCAGGGCCGGCTGCTCGGCCCGGCGCAGCGCGTGCCGGCGGGCCCGGCGGGAGCGCGGGATGTTCCTGCGCGAGGCCTTGTCGTTCTCGCCGTACGCGTTGCGGCGGTCCTTGAGGTAGCTCAGCCGCTTCTTGTCCTGCGGGGTTCTGCGTTCCATGCACGGCATGGTGGCAAGCCGCCCGGCGCCGCTGCCACCGGGTTTACGCGCTCACAGCGGATCCACGTCGAAGAATGCCGACGGGTCCGGGTCCGGGGCGGCCGGGCTGCCCGGCGGGGCGAGCTGGGCCCAGATGACCTTGCCGTCGGGGGTGTAGCGGGTGCCCCAGTGGCTGCTGAGGTGGGCGACCAGGAAGAGGCCGCGGCCGCCTTCGTCGGTGGTGGCGGCGTACCGCAGGTGCGGGGCGGTACTGCTGCCGTCCCAGACCTCGCAGGTCAGGCCGTGGTCGTGGAGCAGGCGGACGCGGACCGGAGCGCTGCCGTGCCGGAGGGCGTTGGTGATGAGTTCGCTGAGGATCAGCTCGGCGGCGAAGGCGAGTTCCGTCAGGTCCCACTCGTCGAGCTTGCGGGCCGCGGCGGAGCGGATCTCGCCGACCGCGCTCGGTTCGAACGGTACGTCCCACTGGGCGACCCGGTCCGGGCCGAGGGTGCGGGTGCGGGCGATGAGGAGGGCCACGTCGTCGGCGGGCGGGGTCGGCAAGAGCTGGTCGAGGACGGCCCGGCAGGTCTCGCCGGGGTCCCGGTCGGGGTGGCTGAGGGCCGCGCGCAGCAGCTCCAGCCCTTCGCCGATGTCCCGGGTCCGCTCCTCGACCAGGCCGTCCGTGTAGAGGACGAGCAGGCTGCCCTCGGCCAGCTGGAACTCCGCGGTGTCGAAGGGCATGCCGCCGAGGCCGAGCGGGGGTCCGGCGGGCAGTTCCACGATCTCCGTGGTGCCGTCGGGGGCGACCAGCAGCGGCGGCAGGTGCCCGGCCCGCGCCATCGTGCAGGTCTGCGACACCGGGTCGTAGACGGCGTACAGGCAGGTCGCGCCGAGCACCACGTCGTCGGTTTCGGCGTCGTCGCCGCCGTGGTCGATGCGCTGGACGAGGTCGTCGAGGCGGGCGAGGATCTCGTCGGGCGCGAGGTCGAGCGAGGCGAAGCTGTGCAGGGCGGTGCGCAGTCGGCCCATGGTGGCGGCGGCGTGCAGGCCGTGTCCGACGACGTCGCCGACGACGAGTGCCACCCGGCTGCCGGACAGCGGGATCACGTCGAACCAGTCACCGCCCACTCCGGACTGGGCGGGCAGGTAGAAGTGCGCCACGTCCACGGCGCTCTGCTCGGGCAGGGCGCGCGGCAGCAGGCTGCGCTGGAGGGTGACGGCGAGGGCGTGTTCGCGGGTGTAGCGGCGGGCGTTGTCCATGCTGACGGCGGCGCGGGTGACGAGTTCGACGGCCAGGGACACGTCGTCCTCGTCGAACGGCTCGGGTTTGCCGGACCGCCAGAAGTTGACGATGCCGAGGACCACGCCGCGGGCGGTGAGCGGCGCTGCGATGAGCGAGTGGATGCCGTACTCGATGATGGCCTGGGCGCGCGCCGGGTCCTGCGCGCGCCACCCCGGTGCGGCGGCCAGGTCGGGGACGAGTTCCGCTTCGCCGGTGCCGTAGCCGCGGGCCTGGGGGGTGGAGGGCAGGAAGTCGATGACGCTGCCGCGGGGGTAGAGCGGGTGGTCGGAGCGGATGCCGCTGACGGCGGTGCGGCGCATGTCGGTGCCGGGGCCGGGTTCCTCGCCGTCGAGGACGGGGTGGGCCAGGTCGACGGTGACGAAGTCGGCGAAGCGGGGGACGGCGACGTCGGCGAGTTCTTCGGCGGTCCGCACCACGTCGAGGGTGGTGCCGACGTCGCCGCCGGCGTCGTAGAGCAGTTTGAGGCGTCGGCGGGCGGCGTCGGCACGGCTGCTGAGGAGCTGCATCTCGGTGGAGTCGCGGATGGTGACGGCGCTGCCGCCGGGCTCGGTGGGGCGCTGGTTGACGACGAGCAGCCGGTCGCCGGTCTCCAGCACCTCGTCGGTGGCGGTCCGGCGGGACAGCATGAGGTCCGCCATCCGGCGGTCGAGGCCGGGTACGTCGGCGATGTGCCGCCCGTCGGCGTCCTCGGGCAGGCCGAGGAGCCGTTTGGCCTCGTCGTTCGCCAGCAGCAGGCGGCCTTCGCGGTCGGTGATGACGACGCCTTCGCGTACGGCGTGGAGCACCGCGTCGTGGTGCTCGTACATCCGGGTCATCTCCTGCGGGCCGAGGCCGTGGGTCTGGCGGAGCAGGCGGCGGCTGATGAGGGCGGTGCCGGTGGTGGCGAGGGCGAGGCCGGTGGCGGTTGCCAGGAGGATCACGGGGAGCTGGCGGTTCAGGGTGCCGGACACGTTCGCGACGGTGAGGCCGGCCGAGACCAGGGCGACGACCCGGCCGTCGGGGTCGGTGACGGGGACCACGGCCTGGATCTCCTGACCGAGGGGGCCGTCGACGCTCTCGGTGTACGTCCGGCCGGCGAGGGAGGGGCCGATGGTGCCGACGAACCGCTTGCCGATGCGGTCCGGCTGGGGGTGGGTGTAGCGGATGCCCCGGGTGTCCATGACCACGATGAAGTCGACGCCGGCGGCTTTGCGCGTGGCTTCGGCGAGGGGCTGGAGGACGGCGGACGGGTCGGACGTCTTCAGGGCCGCCCGGAGGCCCGGGGCGTGCGCGAAGGTCTGGGCCACGGCCACCGACCGGTTGCGTGCTTCCCGCTGGACGTCGTAGCGCGACTGGAGCAGCAGGGCCAGCAGGGCGCCGCCCGCGAGCAGGACCACGATCGCCACCTGGAGGACGAATACCTGTCGGGCGACGCTGTGGGATCTGCTGCTCAGGGGTGTCCGCACCGACGGACCCGGCCCGGGTGGCGATGAGGGATCACGCACCAGTTGTAGCACTTTCGAGCGCCGGGACGGTGCTGGGCGCGTCGCGCGTACGGTCCGTCACGCGGCGGGGTCGCTCAGACCGGCCCGGGGAGCCGGTCGTGGAGGACGACTCCGTGGTCGGCGAGGCGCTCGGGCAGGCCGGCGAGGGCGGGCAGCTGCTCGATGTGGTGGACGCCGGCGGGGAGGGAGCCGGTGAGCAGCTCGCGGGTGACGTGGGCGGCGACCAGGGCGGTGACGCGGCCCTGGGCCCGGCCGGTGAGGGCGTACGCGGCGTGCCGGCCGCCGCGGTGGGCGTCGGCACGGAGGGCGAAGCCGTCGGCGCCGAGGTGGATGCGGCGGAAGGAGGCGGTCAGGGCCCGCCGGACGAGGGGGCTGCGGGCGGCGCGACGGAGCCCGAAGAGGGTGGCGGTCAGGGGTGCGGAGTCCAGGCACAGGCGGGTGGTGACGAGTCCGGCACCCAGGGTGTGCGGAAGGGTGTGCTGGTCGGAGAAGGGGAACGGGTGCGCGGTGCGGGTGCCGTGGCCGGGCAGGGTGACGCGGAGCGGGGCGGCAGTGGTGGGGTGCGGGAGGTTTTCGACGGTCCAGCGGACGGCGTCGGCGCCATGGGCTTCGCCGGCGCCGAGCAGGACGGTGAGGTCGATGCGCTCGGCGCCGCCGACGTCTTCGTGGGCCCGGCGGGCGAGCAGGTTGGTGAGTCCGGGGGCGACTCCGACGCTGAGCACCCCGGTGGCTCCGGTGGCGGTCGCGACGGGAGCGAGGGCGGCCGTGGCGTCGAGCAGCCGGGGGGTGGCGCCGACGTCGACGAGGTGCACGCCCTGCTCGAAGCAGACGCGGGCGACGGAGTCGTCGGGGGGTTCGACGCACAGGACGACGGCGGCCACGTCGCGCAGCCCGGTCAGGGTGCGGCGCAGGTGGTCGGGGTCGGTGACGTCGATGCGGACGCCGGCGGCGTGGACCCCGGCGGGCCCGCGGGCCCGGTCCGGGTTGCGGCCGCCGGCCAGGACGCGGTGCGGGAACCAGCCGGCGAGGGTCGCGGTGACGGTCGCGCCCACGGCGCCGTATCCGCCGATGACGAGGACGCGGCCGGAGTCCGCCGGCTCCGTGTGGTGTCCCGGCCGCCCGGCCCGTCGCTGCCGCCCGGGCTCCCCGGTTTCCCCTGATCCCGCCGATCCCGCCGATTTCGCTGTAGTCATACTCCAGTGAACTACACTGTAGTCTCACTACAGTCAATGACCGGGGCACGCCCCGGGGACGAGGAGTGCCGGTGGCCACAGGCCTGCCCCGCGCCGAGAAGGCCCGCCGGACGCGGCAGCGGATGCTCGACGCCGCCGCCCGCCTGTTCACCGAGAAGGGCTGGACGGCGACGACCGTCGAGGAGATCGCGCGTGCCGCCGAAGTCGGCGTGCAGACCGTGTACTTCACCTTCGGCACCAAGCGGAAGCTGCTCAAGGAGCTGCTGGACAACACCGTCGCCGGCGACCTCGACCCGGTGGCCACCCTGGACCGGCCCTGGGCCCGCGAGGTCCTCGGCGCACCCGACCCGGCCGCCCAGCTCGCCCTCCAGGCCGCCGGCGCCCGGCGGATCCTGGAGCGGTCCGCGGCCGTCCTGGACGTCGTGCGCGCCGCCACCGCCGATCCGGAGATCGCCGAGCTGTGGCGTGCGAACGTCGGGCAACGGCACGCGGTCCAGCTGCAGTTCGCCCGGGCGCTGGCCGCCAAGGGGGCACTGCGCGGCGGCCACGACAGCGAGTCGGCGGCGGACATCGCGCTGGCGGTCCTCGGGCCGGAGAGCTACGGGCTGCTGGTCACGCACCGGGGCTGGACGCCGGAGCGGTGGGAGGCGTGGGCCGCGGACTCGCTGGCCAGGCAGCTGCTCTGAGTGCCAACGCCCACGGCCGTCAGTCGAGTTCGCCGGTGGCGCGGAGGCGCTGCCAGAAGGCGCGGATCATCGGCTCGTCGACGTCGGGCAGGGTGACGCCCTGCCGGGCGAGGGCGCGCAGGGTGTGGTCGTTGCGGTAGGTGTCGGCGGTGGGCTGCTCGGCGGCCCCCGCCGCGTGCGCCCGCTGCTCCGCCTGGTCGACCGCCTGCTGGAAGACGTCCAGGTACGGCAGGAACGGCAGGGTGCGGCCCGCCTCGGCGGCCTGCCGGAGACGGCGCAGCCACTCGGCCAGCGGGACCGGTTCGGAGCGGGTGCCGCGCAGTCCGTCGAGGACCCGCAGGAACGGTTCCGTGCCGGTCTGGCGGGGGTGGTGCAGGTGGTGGACCGGTCCCGAGGCGGGGCCGTCGGCGGCCAGCGCCAGGGCGACCAGGGCGCGGGCCGCGACGTCCGCGGGCAGCAGGTCCGCGCCGAGCGCGCCCCCGGCCGGGTGGCAGCCGAGGCCGGCGCTGGTGACGAGCACGCGGCAGAACATGTCGTCGGGGTTGACGGCGCCGCCCTGCGACTCCGCCCAGATCCGGCCGAGGCGGTACACACGGGCGGACGCGCCGCGGGCGGCGGCCTCGGTGACCATCATGTCGGCCACCCACTTGCTCGCGACATAGCCGTCGGCGGCGGTGTGCCGGGCGCCGTCGACGGGGGACTCCTCGGTGAGCAGCCGCGGCGCGGCGGCGGTGCCGTAGATGCCGAGGGTGGAGACGTGGTGGAAGCGCTTGGGGCGGCCCTCGGCGGCGAGTGCCAGCAGGGCGCGGGTGCCCTCGACATTGGCCGCCTTCAGCCGCTCGTACGCCGACAGGTGGTGGACGTACGCACCTGCGTGCACGATCGTGTCCACCTCGTCGCGGAGCCTGCGCCACCGGGGTCCGGCCACTCCGAGGCCTTCGGACGCGAGGTCGCCGGGCACGATGTGGACGCGGCCGGGGTGCGGGGTCTCGATGCCGTACGACTCACGGACCGTCTGCAGGCGGGCCCGGCCGTCCTGTTCGGTGTCGGCGCGGACCAGGCAGTGGACCTCCGCGTCGGTGCGGGCGAGGAGTTCGCGGAGGAGGAAGGCGCCGACGAATCCGGTGGCGCCGGTGAGGAACACGTGCCGGGGCGGTGCGGCGAAGCCGGCCGCGTCCGGGAACCGCAGGCCGGGCGCGAGGCGCGCCTGCGACCGCGGCACGAAGGCGGGTCGGTTGGCCGTCCGGCCCGCCGTCCCTGCCGCGAGCAGCCCGGCGAGGTCGGCCGGGCGGGGTGCGGTGAGGAAGTCCCGTACGGGGATGCGTGCGCCGAGTACGGCGTCCACGCGGGCCAACAGACGTACGGTCAGCAGGGAATGTCCGCCGAGGGCGAAGAAGTCGTCGTCCGGGCCCACCCGTTCGAGGCCGAGCACCTCGGCGAACAGGCCGCACAGGGTCTCCTCGGCCGGGGTGCGCGGGGCGCGGTGCGTCCCGGTCGCGACCGGGACGGGGTCGGGGAGGGCGGCCCGGTCCAGCTTCCCGTTGGGGGCCAGGGGGATCCGTTCGACGACGACGAAGGCCGACGGCACCATGTAGGCGGGCAGCCGCGCGGCCGTGAACGTCCGCAGCTCCCCGGTGTCGAGCGCGGCCCCCGCCAGGTAGGCCACCAGTTGCCGGCCGGCCGCCGTCTCCCTTACGGTGACGGCCACTTGGGCGACGTCGGGGTGGGCGGCGAGCGCCGCCTCCACCTCGCCGGGTTCGACGCGGAACCCGCGGATCTTGACCTGCGTGTCGGCCCGTCCCGCGTAGTCGAGCTGTCCGTCGGCGTTCCAGCGGACGAGGTCCCCGGTCCGGTACATCCGGGACCCGGGCGGCCCGAACGGGTCGGCGACGAACCGCTCCGCCGTCAGCTCCGCCCGCCCCAGGTACCCCCGCGCCACCTGCCCGGCGACGTACAACTCCCCCACCACGCCCCTGGGTACGAGGTTCAGCCAGGGCCCGAGCACATACGCCCGGGTGGCCGCCAGCGGGGCGCCGATGGGCACGCCGGCACGCACGGGCGCGGGTAAGGACTCCGCCTGCTGCACGGTGGGAACGCCTGAGGACGTCACGGGACCATCTCCTGTGGGGTGGGGTGGGCGCCGGGTGCCGGGTGCCGGTGCGGGCCGCCCGCCGCGTGCCTGTCGGGGGCGGCGAACGGCGCCGTCCCCACCACCAGTTAACGAACCGCGGCCACCACGTGTCCAGGCACAGACGCCCGTGGCCAGAAATCACCCAAACCCGGCATTGCGCCGACATGCGGCCCTGTCCCGGCAGCGGGACACGGCGTGGGGTGCGGCAGATGCGGCCGGTCGTTCCGGGCGGCAACCGCGTTCAGGTGGCGGACGGAGGCGGAGCGGCCGGGAAGGTGGTGATGCGGGGCAGGGCGTAGGGGTGCTTCTCGGCGAGCCAGGCGATCAGGTGTTCGCGGACGGTGCAGCGTACGGTCCACAGGTCGTCGGGGTTCTTCGCAGTGACGACGGCGCGGAGGACGACGGTGCTGGGGGTGGTGTCGGTGACCGCCAGGTCCCAGCCGCGGCCGTCCCACGCCCCGCAGTCGTCGAGGATCTCCTTCAGCCGCTCGCGGATCAGGGCGACGGGGGCGCTGTGGTCGCAGTGCACGAACACGGTCCCTGTCATCTGGATGCCGCCGCGGGACCAGTTCTCGAACGGCTTGCCGGTGAAGTACGAGACGGGCATGGTGATCAGGCGCTCGTCCCAGGTGCGTACGGCGAGGTAGGTGAGCGTGACCTCCTCGACCACCCCCCACTCCCCGTCCACCACCACGGTGTCGCCGATGCGCACCATGTCGCCGAAGGCGATCTGGAACCCGGCGAACAGGTTGCCGAGGGTGGACTGCGCGGCCACGCCGGCGACGATGCCGATGATGCCCGCCGAGGCGAGTACGGACGTGCCCACCGCCCGCAGGTCGGGGAAGGTCAGCAGCATCGCGGCCGCGGCGACCACCGCGACGACGGCGGCGACGATCCGCATGACGAGCGTCACCTGCGTGCGGACGCGGCGCACCCGCGACGGGTCGTGCGTGCCGGTGGCGTACCGGGCGTAGGAGGACTCGACCACCGCGGCCGCGATGCGTACGACGCACCAGGCGCCGGCGCCGATCAGCACGAGCGACAGCATCCGGCCGGCCGACGTCCGGTGCTCCTGGAGGGGTGTCCAGGTGATCTGCGGCCAGGCGGCGCGCAGCAGGGCGGCCAGCAGGAAAAGGCGTACGGGGACACGGCACCGACGCAGCAGGTTCCACAACGGGGTCTCGGGATGGCGAGCGTCGGCACGCCGCAGGAGGTGGTCGGCGAGCCGGCCGGCGGCCAGGGTGAGCAGGACGGCGCCGCCGATGACGGCGAGCAGGTGCAGGGCGCTGTTCATGACTCCTCAGGCAGGACGGGAACGGGCAGGACGGGAACGGGCAGGACTTGGCCGCGCGTGCCCGCGCCCGCCGTCGGCAAACCCGCTGCCGCGGGCCCCTGTTCGCGAGGGTCAGGCGCGGATGAGGGCGGCCATCGCCCAGGAGAAGAGCCCGAACAGCAGCAGGCCGAGCGCCACGGCGACCAGCAGCCAGGGCCCGGCGGGCGTCTGGGAGAAGCTGCGGAGCGTGTCGTCGACCCCCTTCGCCTTCGCCGGGTCGTAGGACACGGCGGCGTAGACGAGGAACCCGCCGGCGGCCGTGAACACCGCGCCGCGCGCGGTGCCGCCGACCGCGCCGAGCACGTCGACGGCCCGGCGCCCCCACTCGGGCAGCCGTGCGGTGTCCAGGCGGTCGCGGAAGGACAGCCGGACGGCGCCCACGACGATCACGATGCCGCCGACGGCGATGCCGGCCCCCACCGCCGCCACCAGCCACGGCCCGGCGGGGGCGTCCAGCAGGGTCGCCGTCGCGTCGCGCGACTGTTCGTCGCTGGACCGGCGGGCGCCCCGGCCGGCGGCGAAGGCGAGGGTGGAGAACGACACCACGGCGTAGAACACGGCACGTCCGGCCGCCGCCGCGCGGTGGGTGGCCTTCCGGCCGTCCGGGCCGGTGGCACCGAACACTGCCTCCGAGAGCCGCCACAGTGCCATGGCCGCCAGCCCGAGGCCGACGGCCCAGACCAGGACCCGGCCGAAGGGCCGGCCGGCGAGTTCGTGCAGGGCCCCGCTGCTGTCGGCCACCTCTCCGCTGTCGCCGAACGCGATCTGCAGGGCCAGCAGGGCCACCAGGACGTACAGCAGCCCGCGCGTGGCCAGTCCGCACCGGGCGGCCGCGGTCACCGCCCGCTGCGTACCGCGGTCCGGGCGTGCATCGACGGACGTGGGCACGGCTGCTCCCTCCGCTGGGCTTCGCAGCCGCTGATGCCCGGGGCGAGCCGTGTCATGCGCGCCCGGGCGGGCCCGGCTACCCGGCGGGCTTGAGGGACTGCAGGGCCAGCCGGTAGGCGGGGAGCATGTCCTGGTGTTCCTCGGTGTCGAGGCCGCCGAGGTGGACGACGACGGCCTCGCCGCGGGGGGTGACCACGGCGAAGGCACGTTCCTGCTTGGGTTCGTCGAGGGGGGAGGTCGTGTAGCCGACCTCTGCGGCGTGCAGGCCGGCGGGGCCGGCCTGCACGGTGGTGTAGACGGGGGGTTTTCCGGTGGGCTTCTCGTCGGCCATGAAGGACCGGAGGACCGTACGGGCGTCCCCGGAGGCGGCGGGCCGGTCGGCGACCCAGACCCGGAGGAAGCCGATGTTCCCGGCCGGTTTGGCGTCGATCTCGCAGGCCAGCGTGGTCCCGCCCTGTTCGAAGAGGGAGGCGAACCGGTCGTCCTTGTCGTACGTGATCGCCTTGGGCTTCCAGTCCTGCGCCAGCGTGAAGGTGACGGGGAGGCGGCACGGGGAGCCGGCGCCGCCGACGGACTTCGCGCTGCCGGCGGGCTTCGCGCCCTCGGCGCCGGCCGTGGCGGACGGCTTCGGATCCAGCGGGCCCCCGCTGGACGCGGCCGACTCCGGCTGCGCCGGCCCGCAGGCCGTCAGGCCCGGCAGCACCGCCCCCGCCATCAGGACTCCCGTCACCGTCCGTATCACGCCGCGCCGCATCGTCCGTACCCCCCGTAGATCAAAAGAACGGCCAACCTAGCAGGTCACGGGGTGCTTCGGATCGTGAAACGACCGGTGAGGCCGATGTCCGGCGCGTGGCCGAGGGCGATTGCGTACGTGCTGTCGGCGGGGAGGTCTGCGGGTACCTGCCACGCGTGGAAACCGGCCGCGCCGTCGACCGTCGCGATCTCCAGCACGTGCTGAAGGGCCGTGGCGTCGCCCCGCATCAGCCGCAGCGGCTGGGGGCCGGGTGCGGCGCCGCTCCAGATGATCGCCTGCGAGGTGCCCGCGTCCCAGACGACGTCGGCGACGGGCTGGGAGAACCGTGCGGCCGCCGCCGCGCTCTGGGGGCCCACGAGACCGGTCGCCCCCGTGTACCCGAGCGCGAGCAGCGGCGCCGCGAGGAGGCTGCGCCGGCCCAGCGGGGCTCCGGCGGGAAGGGAGTTCTGCATACCCTGCCTCAACGCGCACGCCCCGGTGCCGGTCACGGCGCGGACGGTCGGACTGGTGCGCTACACCCCCGCCGCCGCGGCCCGGATCAGGTCCAGTACGGCCTCCGGCTGCGACAGCATCGGCACGTGCGAGGAGTCGACCTCGACGGCCGTCGCGCCCATGCGCTCCACCTCGAACCGCTGGAGCTCCGGCATCACCGCGCGGTCCTGCCGGGTCACGCAGAACCAGCTGGGCTTCGTCCGCCAGGCCGGGGCGTCCGTCGAGGCGCCGAGGACGGCCTCCGCCGCCGAGCCCTGCGTCGCCCACACGAGCTGCTGTTCGGCCTCCGGCAGGTCGCCGCAGAAGTCGGAGATGCCGTCGCGGGCGATCCACAGCCGCCCGTCCTCCGCGTCGAGGTGGGCGAACAGCGGCGGCGGGTCGAACTTGCCGATCAGGTCCTGGGGCGTCTCCCCCGCGTCCGGGGCCAGGGCCGCGATGTAGACGAGTCCGGCGACCCGGTCGTCGGTGCCCGCGGCCGTGATCACGAAGCCGCCCCACGAGTGCCCGACCAGGACGGCCGGGGCGCTGACCCGCGCGAGGGCCCGGCGTACGGCGTCCACGTCGCCTTCCAGGGTGTCCAGCGGGTTCTGCGCGGACACCACCTCGTGGCCCTCGGCCTGGAGGGCGGGGATCAGCTTGCTGTAGCAGGACCCGTCGGCCCACAGGCCGTGGGCGAAGACGATGCTCGGCTTGCTCGGGGACATCGGCGCGTTCCTCTCGGTGGCTCCCCCTCGTCGCCCTCCGAGTCCACACCAGGAACCAGGCCACCGCAAACGGGTACGTCACGCACTGCCGGGACCGGGCCGGACGGGCGCGGCGGGGTCGCCGAGGAGGGCACGGCCGAGGTCGCCCGCGACGTAGTGGACCTCCCGGCCGTGGCGGTGCGCCGTGACCAGGCCCGCGTTCCGCAGCAGGGTCAGGTGCTGCGAGACCGCGCCCGGTGTCAGACCGGTGCGGGCGGCCAGTTGCGTGGTCGTGGACGGCGCGACGACCTCGGCGAGGAGCCCGGCCCGGCTGCGGCCCAGCAGCCGGGGCAGGGCGTCGCCGGGGCTGTTCCCCCGCTCCCACAGCGTGCCGGTGCCGCGGGCCGGGTAGATCACGGACGGGGGCACCGGGCCCCGGGCCGGCACCAGGCGGCAGCGGTGGGCGAAGGCGCTGGGGACCAGGGTCACCCCGGTGCCGGACAGGGCGAGTTCGCCCGTCGGGAGGTCGGCCGAGACCAGCCGGTCCCCGGTCCAGGCCAGGGCGGGGTGGAGGTGTGTGAACACGTCCGCGATGCCGTCTTCGGCCAGTCGGCGGGTCCGGTGGGCGATGTCGGCTTCGAGTACGGCCCGCATGCGCGGCCAGTGCGGCCGGACGGCCGTCCGCCACCACGCGAGGACGGGACCGGCGGCCGGGGCCCGGGGGTCCGCGACGGCGGCCAGCTCCTCTTCGATCCCGGCCAGGGGGCAGCGCGGCGGGGGCACGGTCTCCGGACGGAGCCCCATGCCGAAGCCCGGTGCGGGCAGCGGGCTGCCGGAGGCGAGGACCTGCTTGATCCACGGCAGGTGCACCGCGTGCCGGCCGGGATCGGCCACCGCTTCGAGGCCCGCCACCGCCTCCCAGAGGGGTGAGATCGCGAACCTCAGGTTCGCCAGGTCGTCCACCCCGAAGCGCACCGCTCCCATTCGCCCCGCCCCGCCTCTCCCCGTACGGCCATGCGTGCTTACGGCCCTGTGCGCTTACGGCCCTGCGTGCTTACGGCCCTGTGCGCGCAGGTTTTAGCCCAGCCTAAAACAATGGCCCGAGACCTCGGAGGATGGTGATCTCCCGGATCATGACGCTCTCTCACCTGCGCCCCGTCACCGACACGGGGCGAACCACTGCTTCGGCCGACTTCCGCCGCCTGTGGGCCGCCGACACCGTGAGCCAGACCGGTACCGCGGTGACCCTGCTGGCCCTCCCCTTCGTGGCGATCGGCGCGCTCGACGCCACCCCGTTCCAGGCCGGTCTGCTGATGGCCTGCGAGTACCTCGCCTTCCTGCTCGTCGGGCTGCCCGCCGGTGCCTGGGTGGACCGGGCGCACCGCCGCCGCGTGATGATCGCGTCCGATCTCGGCCGGGCCGTGCTGCTCGCCTCGGTCCCGGTGGCGGCCCTGCTGGACGTCCTGACGCTGCCCCAGTTGTACGCCGTGGCCTTCGGCCTGTCGTTCTGCGCGGTGTTCTTCGACGTGGCCGCCCAGAGCGCGCTCCCTCAGCTCGTCGACGGCGAGCACCTGGTGTCGGCGAACGTCCGGCTGGAGACCACCCGCAACGTCGTCGCGGCCGGCGGTCCCGGTGCGGGTGGAGCGCTGCTGGCCGTGGTGGCGGCGCCCTTCGCCCTGGCCCTGGACGCGCTCAGCCACCTCGCTTCCGCGCTGCTGCTCTCCCGTGTCCGTGGTGGTGCCGCGGTCGGGGCGCCGGCTCCCGTGGGTCCGGCCGCTCCGGCGCTGCGGGCGGAGATCGCGGAGGGTCTGCGGTGCGTGTTCGGGCATCGGGTGCTGCGGGCGGTCACCCTGGCCGCCGCGGTCTCCAACCTGTGCGGCACGATCGGGGCGGCCGCGCTGATGGTGCTGCTCGCGGGCGAGCTGGGCCTGTCGCCGCTGTGGTGCGGCCTGGTGTTCACGGCCGAGGCGGTCGGCGGGCTGATCGGCGGGCTGCTGACGGCACGGGTGGCCGCGCGGTACGGCGAGGGGCCCGCGATGTGCGGAGCCGTTCTGCTCAGTGGGCTGCTGTGGCTGGCTGCGGTGCCGTTCTTCCAGGCCGACTGGCGGTTCGCGGTCGCCGTGGCCTGCCAGGGGCTCGGGTGGGTCGCGTTCATGCCGTTCAAGATCACTGCCGTGGTACTGCGGCAGCGGCTGTGCCCGCCGGAGCTGCTGGGGCGGGTGACTGCGACCGTCCGGTTCGTGGTGTGGGGCACGATGCCGGTGGGCGCACTCGTCGGCGGCCTGCTCGGCGAGCACTTCGGCGCCCGTACCGCCCTGTGGACCGGAGCCGCCGCCGAACTGTGCGCCATGCTCCCCCTGCTCCTCGCGCGCCGGTGGGCAGGAACCGGGGCGGGGAGACGGACGGATACGGCCGTGAGTGTCTGAAGCATGTCTTCCGGCCGCGGGGGCGTGTGGGATGGGGGCATGGAAAACAAGGTCTGGTTTTCGCTCGTGCTGGCGTCCGCGCTGGCGAGCGGGGTCGTTGCCGGTGTCTTCTACGCCTTCTCCACGGGCGTGATGCGCGCCCTCGCGGCGCTGAAGCCGCGGGAGGGGATCGCGGCGATGCAGTCGATCAACGTCGCGGTGATCAACCCGCTGTTCCTCGGCGCGTTCATGGGTGCCGCCGGGCTCGCGCTCGCGGCCGGCATCTACGCGGTCGGGCACCGCTCGTCACCGGGGTGGGGCTGGATGCTCGCGGGGGCGCTGGCGTACCTGCTGGGCTCCTTCGTCTGGACCATCGCATTCCACATCCCGCGCAACGACGCCCTCGCGGCGCTCGATCCGGCAGCAGCGGGCAGCGTCCAGCCGTGGCTGGACTACGTACGCGTGTGGACAGCCGGGAACCACGTCCGCACCGTGGCCTCGCTGGCGTCGTCGGCGTTCTTCATCATGGCACTGGTGGCCCGACGGTCGGGGTGACCCCCGGGACGGGGTGACCCTCCGGCCAGGGTGAGGCGGCCGGAACGGCGGCCGCGGACCCGTGCTTTCAAAACCGGGTTTTGAAACGGGTGCGGTGGGAGCCGAGTTGTGTGGGGCGCGGGCGTCGGCGGGCGGACCGGTCCACGAGCGCCTTCCGGCACACTTCTGATCAAGAAGGAATGCCCGTCGTTCACGAAGGAATGCCCGCGATCATGCAGACTCCCCCGGCCGGCGCCCTGCGGCGGGCCCACAGAGGTGTCGTCGCCACGTTCGCCCTCGTCGGCGTGGTGAACGGGCTCCTGGCGGCGCGACTGCCGGGGCTGGCCGCCAAACTCGGCCTGGACACGGGCGATGTGGGGCTGGTGATCCTCTCCTGGGGTGTGGCCGCCACCCTGACGATGCAGTGCATGCGCTGGCTCGTCGCGGCCCTGGGGAACCGGGTGTTGCTGCGCGTGGGCACGCCGCTGGTCACGGTCTGCGTCGGACTCATCGGCCTCAGCCCGTCGTTCCCGGTGCTGCTCGGCGCCGCGTCCTGTTTCGGCGTGGCCTCGGGGGTCGCCGAGGCGATGATGAACGCGCAGGGCAGTCTGGTCGAACGGCGGTCCGGGCGGCCGCTGATGAACGGGTTCCACGCCGGCTGGAGCGCCGGTGCCGTGGCCGGCGGACTCCTCGCCGTGCTGCTGGCCGCACTCGACGTCCCGTACACCGCCTCGGTGTTGGGGGTCGCCGCCGTCTCCCTCCCGCTCGCCCTGGCGGTGGGCCGGACGTACCTCGCCGAACCGGACGAGGACGCGAACGCGGACGCTGACGAGACCGAGCAGCGGCGCAACCTGCCGCCCGTCGTCTACCTGATCGGTGCCGTGGCCTTCATGGCCCTCCTCGTCGAGGGGCTGGTCGCGGACTGGAGCGGCCTGCTGCTGGCCCGGGAACTGCACACCACGGAGGCCGTCGCCGCACTCGCCTACCCGCTGTTCGAGGTGGCCACGTTCACCGGGCGGCTCTGCGGCGACGGGCTGCGCCTGCGGTTCGGCGGCCGGGCGCTGCTCGCCACGGCCGGCGTGGCGACCGCGGCCGGGGTACTGCTGGTGGTGCTGGCCGGCTCCGCCGCCTGGGCCGTCGCCGGCTTCGCCCTGACGGGGCTCGCCGTGTGCGTCGTGGTGCCGCTGTGCATGTCGCTGGCCGGGGCCGCCGTGCCGGGCCGGTCGGACGCCGCCGTCGCGCAGGTGTCGGCGATCGGGTACGCGGGGCTGCTGGCCGGACCCGTGCTCATCGGCTTCGTCGCGGAGGCGACGTCGCTGCGGACCGGGATCGCCACGGCGGTCGGCGTGGCGCTGTTGATCACGGTCGGGGCCGCCCGGATGCCGCGGGACGCGGCTGCGGGGGGCGGGCCCGGGGCGGGGCGCTCCGGGGAGCCGGCCGGGGCGGGGCCCCGGGCGCATCCGGAGGAACCGGCCGGGGCGGGCGGCGCCTAGGGCGCGCGCGTCGTGGCATATCGGAGCAATTCAGGAGATACCTCATAGATTGACGCCATGAGGAGTCCTCTGACGCCGCGCCTGCCCCGCGCCACCCGGCCGTCCCGGTCCCGGTCCCGGTCCGTCGCCGTCGCCGTCGCCGTCGCCTCGGGGTGGGTGCTCGCCGCCGCCGTGGCCCTCGCCGCGACGGGTCCGGCCCCGGCCGCGCGCGCCGGGGCCGCCCCGCACGCGGGCCGTCATGCCGACCCCGTCGGCGGCCCCGGCCCCGGAACCGCGGCCGACGAGGCGGGCGTCATCGGCCCCCGGCACGCCCGTGTGCACGCGCAGCTCCGCGAGGCGGCCCGGGGTACGCAGGGATATCCGCAGGCGAAGCGCACCGCGAGCCTGGCGGCACTCGGGGAGTCCCAGCGCACCACGAACGCCGCGTTCGCCGCCGCGCGGTTCGGGCGGTTCACGGAGTACTTCCCGTCGCCGGACTTCGGCGTCCACACGGCCCTGCTGCCGACCGGCAAGGTGCTGCTGTTCTCGTTCGAACGCGTCGAGGCCGACCCCACCAAGGAGACCGGGCCCACCAACACGGTCGGTGTGACCAACGCCGGCCGCGCCTACCTGTGGGACCCCGCCCGCGGCACCGGCCCGCGGGCCTTCGCGAACGTACCGCCGCCGGTGGTGCTGATGCCTGACGGCCGCTACGCGCCGCGGCCCGCGCCGTTCTTCTGCTCCGGGCACGCCTACCTCCCCAACGGGATGGTCGGCGTCTTCGGCGGCAACGTCGGCGGGAAGGGCGGCAGCGGCGCCAGGCTGTCGTTCGTGTTCGACCCGTGGACCGAGCGCTGGTACCGCAACCGGGACATGGCGGTCGGCCGCTGGTACCCGTCGGCCGTGACCGGCCCGGACGGCCGCCAGATCATCATGTCCGGCCAGTCGGAACGCGGCACCGGCACGCCCACCCCGGTCGTCGAGCGCTTCCCCGCCCTCGGCCTGGCCGTCCCGTGGCGCACGTACGACATCCCCGTCGGGCTCGATGCGCAGCGGCTGCGCGTGGACGCCCCGTTCCGGAACGACTATCCGCACCTCTTCTCGCTACGCGACGGCATGATCTACGGGCTCGGCCGGGACGCCGACCAGCAGTGGCGGTTCGACCCGGTCAAGGAGGTGCGGACGGACCTGCCGCGGCGGCCGGCCGACTTCCGCGGGTACGGCTCGGCCGTGCCGCTGCCGGGCGGGTTCCGCGGTCCGGACTCCGTGCTCGTGCTGGGCGGGGACGCGCGGGACCCGCTCACGTACCGGCTGTCCGGCGGGCGCTGGAGCACCGAGCAGCCGCGGGCGTTCGGGCGTACGCAGGACAACACGCTGATCCTGCCGGACGGCAGCCTGCTCACGGTCAACGGTTCGCCCGACAGCCGGGACTACGGGAACGGGCCGTTCAACCCGACCGCCGATCCGAAGTACCGGCACGTCGAGCTGCGCGACGCGCAGGGCCGCTGGCGGCTCGGGCCGGCGCAGCGGCTGCCGCGCGGCTACCACTCCAACGCACTGGTGCTGCCGGACGGAAGGATGCTGGTCACCGGGGACGAGCTCCAGCAGATCGCCAACGACCCCGACATCGAGGACGGGATGGACGGCAGCATCGAGCTGTACGAGCCGGCCTACCTGCACCGGGGCACACGCCCGGCCCTCGACCGGGTGCCGGGCGGCGACCTCGCGTACGACACGGCGTTCTCGGTGTCGAGCTCCACTGCGGAGGACGTGGCGCGGGCCGTGCTGCTGGCGCCTTCGACGGTGACGCATTCGGTGAACACCAGCCAGCGGCATCTGGAGCTCCGGCGCACGGAGGTCCACGGCACGACGGTCGGGCTGCGGACGCCACCGAGCGCGGCCGATGCACCGCCGGGGTACTACATGCTGTTCCTGCTCGATGCCGAGGGGGTGCCCAGTGCGGCGAGGTGGGTGAAGCTGGGGGTGCGGTGATGCACGACGGGCTCGCGGGTGCGGATGCGGGTGCGGCGCGCGGTCCGTGGTGGGCGGAGCTGCCGCCGGCCGCGGGGGCCGCGGTCATGGCCACCTGCATCCTGTCGATCGGGCTGCACCTGATCGGGTACGGCGTTCCGTCGCTGGTGTTCTTCGCGCTGGCGGGCCTGGGGTGGGTGCTGCTGGCCGGGGAGTTCCTGGTACGGCTCTTCGGCAGCCACGCGCGCTGGCACGCCGAGGCCGACACGCCGCCGGCCCTGACGGCCGTGGCCGCCACCACCGTGGTGGGGATGCGCTGTGTGCAGAGCGGGTGGACGGGGCTCGCGTCCGCGCTGCTCGTGGTGGCCGCGCTCGTGTGGCCGGTGCTGATCGTCACGGTGGTCGCGCACTGGCACCGCCGGATGCCCGGTTCGGCGTTCCTGGTGTGCGTGGCGACGCAGGGACTGGCGGTGCTCGCCGCGGCCCTCGCGCCGGCGGTGGGGGCGCACTGGCTCGGGGACGCTGCGCTCGGTGCGTTCTGCCTCGGACTGCTGCTCTACGTCGAGGCGCTGGTCCGCTTCGATTTCCGGCAGCTGCGGGAGGGCGGCGGGGACCACTGGATCGCGGGCGGGGCGCTGGCCATTTCGGCGCTGGCGGCGGCCCGGCTGTACGCGCTGCCGCAGTGGACGGGTGCCGGGCACGACCTGCTGCGGGGCCTCACGGTGACGCTGAACGTCCTCGATCTCGCCTGGTGCGTGGTCCTGCTCACGGCCGAGACCCGCTGGCCACGGCCCGCATACGACATCCGGCGGTGGGCGACGGTGTTCCCGCTGGGCATGAGCGGCGTGGCGTGCCTGTCGACGGCGGCGGCGACCGGGCTCGACTGGCTGCACTCCACGGGGCTGGTGCTGCTGTGGATCGCGCTCGGGCTGTGGCTGGTGACGGCGGGGGCGCTGGTGCTGTCGCTGGTACGGGAGCGGTCGGCGGGGGCGGTGTAGCGGGCGGGGCCGGGTGCGGCGGGGGCGGAACCATCGGGATGACGCGGGCGTGCGCCGGACGTGGGACCTCCCGCACGCCTTCGGGCCGTGGCCGGCGATCGGCCTTACGGTGCCAGGGGTGTTGCGAAAGTCCTGTGTGGTGCCCGCGGTGTCCGGTGCGTGCTCTCAGCGTGCCGGGCGAAGGCCCTCGTACTGGGCGTACTCGGGGCTTCGGCCGGTGCGGCGAGAGTGCGTGCCGGGCGCCGCGGGCGCCGTGCGGGATTTTCGCAACACCCCCTAGAGGCCCGCCCGGATCCGGACGGGCCTGCTGCCCTGCGGTCCACCTGGAGGTCACGATGCCCAGCCCCGCCAAGCCGTTCGGCACCGTCGTCAGCGCCAACGGCGTCAACCTGCGCCGGTACCCGAGCACGGACTCCGCCATTCTCGGCAGCCTGAGCCACGGCACCGAGATCGGGCTCCACAGCAAGGTGCACGCGCAGATCATCGACGGCAACGGGATCTGGTACCTGCTGCGGGACGAGGACGCGTGGGTGGCGGCGCGGAACGTCGACAACACGGGCGAGGTGCCGCTGTCGAAGGACACGGAGTCGGGGCCGCCGCAGGGGTGAGGCGTGCCGGTCGGGGGCCGGCCGGGGCCTGCGGTTACCGTCTGGGTATGACTTCTGATTCTTTGCGTTCCGTCACCGTCGAGCGGACCGGCCCCGGAGTGTTCACCGCGACGAACTCCCGGGGGGACACGCTGACCTTCAGCACCGGGGACGCCGCCGGGTTCACGCCGGTGGAGCTGCTGCTGGCGGCGATCGGCGGATGCTCCGCGGCCGATGTGGACGTGGCGACGACCCGGCACACGGAGCCGGCCGTCTTCTCGCTCGACGTCAGCGGGCACAAGGTCAAGGACGAGGGCGGCGGGAACGTGCTGACGGACCTGGCGGTCGCCTTCACCGTCGCCTTCCCCGAAGGGGAGACAGGCGACCGGGCGCGGGCGATCCTGCCGCGGGCCGTGAAGACCTCCCACGACCGGCTCTGCACGGTCAGCCGGACGGTCGAGGCCGGAAGTCCGGTGCGGACCACGGTCGTTGACGCAGGCTGAGCACGCTCTTACGGGGCGTCAGGTGCGTCGATGACGTTGCCGTCCTTGTCGAGGGTGTGGGTGCGCCAGTAGACGTCCCACTTGTCGTCGAGCTGCCGGGGCACCTTGCCCTCCGGGTAGCGGGCGTAGCCCTGCGCGGGCTCTTCGCCGTTCGGCATGCAGGCCGAGCCGGAGCCGCCGACGGCGAGGACGGGGTATTCGCCGGTGTTGCAGACGTCCTCCTGGAAGTCCAGGTTGCAGCCCGTCAGCGCCAGGACTGCGGCCGCGCCGGCGAGTACGAAGGTGGCGGCCCGGAGGGCGGTGCGGCGGGGGGCGGTGCGGCGGGGGGCGGCGGTGGGCATCTTCTTCTCCTGTCGTTCGGTCGCCCCCCACTCTGGCGGGGGACGACCGAACGGGACTGAGTGCGCGTACTCAGCCGGAGGGTGTGCGGATGCTCAACCGGTCAGTGGGCCGTGGTGTCCTGGCGGTAGGCCGGGGTGAGCTCCGTGACGTCCACCGAGTGGTGGACGGTCTGGCCGGTGGCGCCCGTGGTGTGGGTGCGCAGGAGGTCCAGGACGGCCTCGCTCAGCTTGTCCTTGGTCTCCTGGGTGCGGCCCGCCAGGAGGGCGATCTCGACGTGGACGACGGCGTGTTCCGGAGATCCGTCGGCGACGAACGTCTCGTCCGCGGTGCGGAAGCGCGTCTTGCACGCGGCCACTGGGGCGTTGACGAGGTCGGCGGTGAGCGTGTGCAGGGCGAGCCCGAGGCCGCGGCGGTCGAGGACGTCGTACAGCGACGAGGAATGGTCGACGGTGATGTGCGGCATCGGGCTCTCCTTGTGGGCGGGTTGGGCGAGGCGGGCGGGCGGGGTGTACGGACCTTGCTGCGCAGACAGTGTCACCCGGCCCGGGCGGACCCGGTGGCGACTTCGGTCAGCCCCAGGTGCGGGCGCAGAGGACGAGGCGGTAGCCGTCCGGGTCCTCGACCGTCACGCGTGCTCGTCCCAGTAGGGGTTGTGCGAGCGGACCCTGGTGCCGCCGGCTGCCACCAGGCGATCGACGAGGCGGTCGTCCGGCGGTTCGCCGAGGTAGACGACGAACAGGTCGTCGACCGTCGGCGTCGGCTCCAGCGGATCGTCGGGGTCGAGCGTCAGCTCGAAGTGCCAGGCACCGCCGGGCGGACCGACCATCAGGAGGTCGTGCGTGCCCGGGGCGCTCTTCTTCGAGCGCCACTGGGCGGTGTGGGGTCTGTTTGACTGGTGGGTGTGGAAGCGTCGCACGGGCCGACGGACTGGGACACGGACGAGATCGCCGGCGAGTTCGTGGCCTGGGACGATGCCGTGGGGTGGCTGCTGGGGTATTCGGCGGTGTTCGAGCAGCTGCGCCTGGCGCAGGCCGACGTACGGGTGCTGCTGGACCAGGGGTGCGGGCCTGGAAAAGGTGGCGCGCCGGGCGGCGGAGCGGGGTGTTCCGCCGTTCCTGCTGGTCGTGGGCGAGCGGTGAGCGCGCGGGTTCAGGGAGTGCGGATCGCGGTCAGGATGTCGGCGGCGCCTTGGGTGACGAGGTCGGTGGCGAGGTAGGCGCCGAGCTTTTCGGGGGCGTCGGCCGGGCCGGCGGCGGCGCCGGTGATCTGGCGCGAGCCGTCCAGGGCGGTGACGGCCGCCGACAGGTGGAGGAGGCCGTCGGCCTCGATCCGGCCCCAGGCGCCGACGGGGACGGAGCAGCCGCCGTGGAGTTCGGCGAGCAGGGCCCGTTCGGCGCGGACGCAGGCGTCGGTCTCGGGGTCACCGGTGCCGGCGAGGAGGCGGGCGGCGGCGGAGCCGCTGCGGACCTGGATGCCGAGGGCACCCTGGCCGGGGGACGGCGGGAAGAGGGCCGGGTCGAGTACCTGGTGGACGTCGGGCAGCATGTCCAGGCGGTTGAGGCCGGCGGCCGCCAGGACGACGGCGTCCAGGCGGTCACGGCCCCTGAGCCGGGCCAGGCGGCCGGGGACGTTGCCGCGGATCGGGACGACGTCGAGGTCCGGGCGCAGGGCGAGGAGCTGGGCGACGCGGCGGGGGGCGCCGGTGCCGACGCGGGCGCCGGGGGGCAGGCCGTCCAGGGTCTCGCCGCACAGGACGTCGCGTACGTCTTCGCGGGGGCCGGGTGTGGTGAGGAGGGTGGTGCCTTCGCGGACGGCGGTCGGGAGGTCCTTGAGGGAGTGGACGACGACGTCGACCCGGCCTGCCACCAGGGCGGCCTCCTGGTTGGTGGAGAAGGCCGAGCCGCCGGCCGTCTTCGCCACCTCGGCGAGCGTCGGTGTGATGCGGTCCTGGTCTCCGCCCTCCAGGATCGTCTCCCGCCGGAACTGGACTCCCGGGTACCGCGGTCCCAGCGCCCCCAGCCACTCCGCGACCTGCGCACGCGCCAGCTTGCTCGCCCGGGAACCGATCGTGACCACGGCGCCGCTCATCGAGTCAACTCCTCTTAGGTGACAGCGGGTTGACGTGCATCCTATGCACCCCGGAACACCACGGATTCCGACACCTTGTCACCATGCGGGCGGCCCGCCGTGTCCGCCGGACGCCGGGCGGGACGTCGAAGGGCACGGACGCCCACTGGTCGACGCCCTGGGGTGAGCAGCCCTGTAGGTGGCGGTCACCGTTCCGGTGCCCTGGCCGGTGGTCGCGGCGGGGGCGGGGGGCACCGGGACGAGGGCGGCGGGGGTCGGGGGGTGCTCGCTCAGCACGGCCGGGCTCTCTGTTTCGCTGGCGTGGCAGGGGAGGCGTACGGGTGCGAGGCGGGCAGGCGTGACGCCCTCCGGTCCAAGTCGTTCGAACGAACGAGTGGTTCGAACGAACAGTAGGGCAGGGCGGGCCGGGGGGCAATGGCGTGTCGTCAGCGGCTTGCCCCGACGAGGACCTTACGGAGGCGAGTTGCCCCGGTGCGTGCGCGCGCCCGGGTCCCCTCCGGGGCGGGATGCCGGGGAGGGGGCACGGGCGCGGCCACGGGGTTTGCGGGTCGGGTCAGTCGCAGGCGGTCAGGGACAGCGCCTCGATGGCGAGGGAACGGCCGGTGGTGCCGAGGGTGATCGCCTGGCCGCGGGTCCTGGGCTGCCAGCCGACGTTCTGCACGTGCGCCCGGCCGGCCAACGTGCCCCGGTCGGTTCGGAGTTCGAGGGCTTCCAGTCGCAGGGCCCGTCCGGTGGTGCCGACTTCGGCGGTGCCGCCGTCGGGGATACGGACCCAGGGCTGCCAGCCGATGTTCTGCACGTGGGCGCGGGCCCACAGGCCGCCGGTGCCGGTGGCGGACAGGCGCAGGGCCTCTACGGGCCGGCTCTGGCCGGTGGTGCCGACGCCGGCGCCGTCGGCTGCGGTGCCGGGCTGCCAGCCGATGTTCTGCAGGTGGGCCTGGTAGCGCAGGGTGCGGCCGGGCTGGGCGGGGGTGCCTTCGGGGTCTCCGCAGGCGTTCTGCCGGGCGACGTCGTTGAGGGCGATCACGGCCCGCTGCAGGGCGCCGGCGGGGACGCCCTGGCCGTTCTGGTTGACGTCGTCGGTCATCACGACGTTGAACTGATCGACGGCCGGGTGCTGTTGCCACGGCCCGTTCAGCATGCCGAGCAGCCGTGCGTTGAAGCCGCGGGCGAGGTGGAGCATGTACGCGTCGGCCACCTCGCGGGGCACGAGGCCGAGCGCCGCACCCATCTGGGCGAGTGCGGCACCGGGGACGGTGATGTCCGGGGTGATCAGGCCGCTGAGCGAGAACAGCCCGTCGGGGCGGGCGGCTTGGGGCCAGGTGAGGGCGCGGTCGTCGAGGGTGAGGGCGGAGGCGTACGTGCGTTCCGCCGCGCCGGCGCTGTCGAAGAGCGCGCCCAGGTAGTCGTACCAGGCCAGTGAGGCGTAGGCGTAGCTACCGCGGCTGTCGGAGTCGGAGGTCGGCCACAGCACGCCGCGCTGGTCCTCGCGGCCGTCGCCCATGACGACGACGTGGCGTCCGGCGTCGACGAAGGTGCCGTACGGGCTCTGCGGGCCGTACGTGGACCTGGGGGCGATCCGGTCGCGGCCGACGGCGTCCATGAGGAGGTCCATCGCGGCGCCGCGGGCGGTGGTCAGTTCGGCGGCGGGGGCGGTGACGGACAGCCGCAGGATCACGAGTTCCGCGGGATGGCGGCGGATCCAGTCGGCCAGGCCGGCCACTTCGCCGGTGCGCCCGTCGGCGTCGAAGAACAGGTTGCCGAGCGGCGAGCCGTGGTACGCGTACCAGCGGCCGTCCTGCTTGCAGAGCCGCAGGTCGAGGACGCGGGCGCCGCCGTCGAGCTGGGCGGTGAGGCTACCGCTCTGGGTGCGGGCCATGCTGGCGGCGACGGCCGGGTAGACCCGGGCCACGTCGTAGGCGTCGCCGGAGGTGCACAGGCCGCTGCCGGGGCGGATGCTCCAGCTGGCGGCGTCGTGGCTGCCGGGCATGGCGATGGCGTTGAGCGGGCGGTCGTGGAGCTGGGTGCGGCGCTGGGCCATCCAGTTCGGGAGGTCGATGGCCGACTGCGCCGTCGTGGACTCGGCCGCGGCGGGGGCTTCGGCCTGCGCGGGCCGGGGGGCCGCCGCGCCGGGGCCGGCCGTGGCGCAGACGGCGAGGGCGGCGGCGAGGCAGCCGGTGACGAGGTGTCTCCGTCGCGGGAGGAATGCGGATCTCATGACACTCCAGGCGTGAGGGGTTGCCGGTGTGCGGACGGGGATCGACCCTGCCCGAATGGCATGCACACGCCAAGCCATGATTTCGGCCGCTCCCGGACGCCACCCGTCCGGTGGCGCCGTCTCGGCCCGGAGCCCTGCGAAAGCGCAGGTCAGACGGTCGCCGCCGCCAGATGGTACGTGGTGTCGACCCAGAAGCCGTCGTCGGCGAGCGCCTTGATCTCCAGCACGTACTCGCCCGGCACCAGAGGCGCGAGGCCCGTCCACACGCCCCAGGTGAACCGGCGGGTCAGCCACTTGGTGCGGAACGACGCCGCGAACTCGCGCAGCGGCAGCGGCACGCCGTTGAGCGCGGCCATCGCCTCCACGACGGCCATCCGCTGCGGGGTCCGTGCGTGGAAGCGGTTGTGCTGGAGGTTGAGCACGGGGAAGAAGACCGGGCGGTCCGAGGGGACCGTGCAGCGCCGCACGACATGGCCGCCGTAGGTGCCGGCCAGGAACCAGACGTCGGCCGGCTGGTTCCAGCCGGCGTGCTCACCGGTCTTGTCGCGGACCGGGCAGCGGTCCGCGGGCGCGGAATCGGCCCACCGCCACCACCGGCCCGAGAGCGCGCCGCCCTCCTCGTCGCTCGGCTCCCAGCCGCCGTCCGCCGGCCCCGTACCACCCACGACGCCCTCCCCGTACTCCTGACCTGGCCCCTTGTTCGAATACGCGGACCCTACCGCGCGACACCGGACCTGGGCACCGCCGTATCGGGGACGTCCGACTCGGCGGAACGGGGTCAACGGGCGGGTGCCGGGCGGGGAACCGTGCGGTGGACTGCGACCGGGGAGTTCCACGCCCGGTCGGCCGCGGCCTCCAGGGCGGCGAACTCGTTGACCAGATCGGGAGCAGCACCCGAATCGTCCTCCAGGATCCTTCCGGTCAGGCCGTCCATCACCACGCCCTCGCCGTCCTGCGTGAGGCCGTACACCAGGCCGTACCAGGCGGCGGTGACCGACCGGGGCAGGGAGGGGGAAGGGGAGACCGCCGCCTCGTGGTCGCCGCCCCGCCGCCAGATCAGGCGGGCCCCGGCCGCTTCGTAGGCGGCCAGCTCGCCGCCGTAGAACGAGCAGTAGGTGTGGGCCCGTTGGTCGTACGAGCAGGAGACGACGGGCTCGTGTCCCGCCGCGAAGCCGGCCGGCACCTCACGGCGGCCCGTCCGGACGTCGAGGAGGTCCGCGCCGGCGAGGACGAAGTGCGGGGAGAAGGGCAGCAGTTCCCTGCCCGGCCCCAGGGACAGGTGGCGGCCGCCGGTCCACAGGGTGCGGCCGGTGCGCACGTCCAGGGCGGCGGCGCGGCCGGTGTCCATCGGCGCGGAGTCGATCCGGCCGTCGCGGTCGGTGTCCTGCCAGGCCATGGCCGCGACCCGGGCTCCGGCCAGCGGGAAGCGGGCCTCGACGTCGGGACGTTGCCAGAGGAGCCGGCGGGCACCGTCGAATGCGATGCCGTACGTGACGTACCTGTTGGACTCCTCGCAGGCGACGGCGGCAACTCCCCCGCCCCTGAGCGTTGTTGTGGCGGACACGGCGCACCGCACCGCAGAGCGCCCTTCCATGGTGCGCCAGGGGGCCCGCCAGGCCTCGGTCCCGGTGGCGGTGTCCACGGCGACCAGTTCCGCCCGTACGCCGGTATTGGCGAACGCGACCAAGACGAGATCGCGACCGCCGTACCGGACCCGGACGGGGGTGCCGTGGGGCGGCGGATCTCCGGGGTTGACCCTCGGCAGCGGCCCGGACTGCCGCACCGACCACAGCGTGCGCCGGGTGGCCAGGTCGACCGCCTTCAGCCGGCCGTACGCGTGCACGTACGCCCGCGCACCGTCGAGGGCGGCCGACCTCACCCCGACGGCATCCGCCAGCTCCCCTTCCGGCTGGAAGTGCAGGGGTGGGCGATGCGCGGTGAACGGGCCGGTCACGCGGGGCGCCTCGGCGCCGCCTCCGTCTTCGCCGCCGAGCGTGACGAGCAGAACCGCCACCAGGGCCGCCGCCATCACGGCCGCTCCGGCCACCCACCATCGCATCCGTCGCATCCGCCCAGTGTTTCCAGGGGAGTTGACGGGGGAGTGGACGGTACGCGAACCACTCAGGCGTGGGCTCCGCAGAAGGCGCGTACCGCGCGCCGGAAGGCTTCGGGTGCCTCCAGGTTGGAGACGTGCCCCGCGCCCGGGATCAGCACCAGCTCGGATTCCGGGATGGCGTCCTGGAACGCGCGGGCGACGTACAGCGGCGAGCGGGCGTCCTGCTCGCCCCACAGCAGCAGGGTCGGGACCCCGATCCGGGGCAGCAGGTCGCGCTGGTCCGTCTCGGCCATCAGGGCGAGCTGCACCCGCAGGGTGTCCGGCCGGACGTCGTGGGCCATGGCGTCGAGCAGGGGCACGTACCGAGGGGGCGGCTCGCCTGCGAACAGGCCGGGCATTGTCGGGTCGAATTCCTCGGGGGGCGCGGCGAGCATCCGCTCGACCCCCGCCACGCGGGCGGCGACCTCCTCCGGCGGCAGCGACCCCTTCCAGCCGGCGTACGTGTCGACCAGCAGCAGCGTCCTGACCAGGTCGGGGCGGCGCCGGTACAGCTCCAGTACGACCGTCCCGCCCCAGGAGAGCCCGGCCACGTGGGCGGGGCCCGGCCCGATGTCCTCGATCACGGCCGCGAGGCAGTCCGCGAAGTCCGCGAGCCGGAAGTCGGGCGGCACGTCGCCGGACCGTCCGGCGCCCGGCTCGTCCCAGGCCACGACGGTGAACTCGTTGGCCAGGTCGGCGAGTTGCGGCTGCCACATCCGGCCGTCGACACCGGCGCCGTGCACGAGGACCAGCACCGGCCCCCGGCCCGCCCGCGTGTACGCCACCTCCACACCACCGACGTCCACCGTTGCCATGCCTTCAGGCTAGCCCCGCTCCACAGCCTCCGCCGCCGCTGGCAGCACGGAGCGCGGCCGGAATTCGCCGGTGACCGGGCTTGCAGGGTCACGTACCCTCCACCACGCCGTCGCCGAACTCCGCGACGAGCACCTCACCGACCCGATCGTCTGGGTCCCGTTCGTCCACGACGGGCCGTGAGGAGCGGGCCGCGCAGTGGCGGAGCCGGGGAATCCCGTTTGTCGGCCCGTCCGGGCGGGTGCTTGAATCCGGCCACGTGACACTTGCGAACGGAGAGCGCCCGGGCGGTGACGGGGCCATCGTGTTGATGCCCATGGATGGTGACGAGGCGTCGAGGGTCGCGTGCGACCGGCCGGGGCCACAGGACCGCTGGGCCGCGGGTTTCCCCCGCGAGGACGACTCCGCGCCGGCCGGCGACCGGCTGACCGCGGCTGCGGCGGCGCCGGCCCCCTTCGGCGTGTACCGGATCGTGCCGCGCTCCCACGGGCTGACCGTCGGCACGATCGGCTTCCACCGGCCGCCGGACGCCTCCGGCCGCGTGACCATCGGGTACGGAATGGTCCGCGCCGAGTGGGGGCGGGGGTACGGAGCGCAGGCGGTGGCCGGACTCGTGGAGATCTGCCGTGCGCACGGCGGCGTCACCGCGATCGACGCCGAGACCGACCTGGACAACACCGGCTCGCGACGCGTCCTGGAGAAGAACGGTTTCGCACGCGTGCGCACGACCGGGGACAGCTGCTTCTACGTGCTGGAGCTTGCCCCACCCCAACTTGCTACCGAAGGGTAGTTATATTTTGACCGGCCCGGTGCCCGAGGGGGGTACCTGGGTCTCTACCAGGGGAAATTCAGGATGACGATGACATTTCGTCGGGGCAGGCCAGTGCTCTCGACGTTCTCGGCGGGAGTGGCGGCGACCGCGCTGCTTCTGGGGCTCGCCACGTCGGCGGCGGCTGCGCCGCTGCCGGATCCGGCCCGGGCGGGGGTGACGGCCGCCTCGAAGACGGGGACGGCGGCCAAGGGCACGTCCAGGTTCGCCGGGTCCGTGGCCAAGGCGAAGAAGCCCGGGCGTGACATCCCGCCCGTGCAGTACTTCGGCACCATCAACACCTTCGGGCAGAACGCCGAGCACGAGCGGATCACGCGTGCGGCGCTGGCCTGTGCGCCCGGTGTCACGCCGGGTGCGGAAGGCACCTGCTTCGAGCCCGGCTCCATCCGCCAACTGGCGGGCGCCAAGGGCACGATGGGTGCCATCGGCGCACCGGACGTGGACCAGGTCCTCACCGAGGCCGCGCACTGCGACGGGGCCGACTACCTGAACGCGGCCGGCTACCCCCGTACCCGCGCGCAGGCCACTTCCGTACTGCTGGCGTGCATTGCGCACCTCAAGGGCGAGTTCAACCGTGGTGTGGAGCGGGCCGACGCGCTGGTGGACGCCGCGGGCGCGGTCAGCACCGCCGCCACCGACCTGTCCTCCGACTGCACGTTCGTGCTCGGCGTGACGGGCCGCGGCAAGTGCAACGCCATCGAGGGCTTCGGCCGGGCGCTGCACGGCACCGAGGACTTCTACTCGCACAGCAACTGGGCCGACCGGGCGGACAGCCGGTCCGCCATCGGCATCGCCAACCCGCCGGGCCTGGCCCGTACCGGAGCGGCGCCGTTCCTCCGGCTGGCCGCCCCCGCACCGGCGGCCGCCGACATCCCGGCCGACCTCTCGACGGGCTGCTTCAGCCTCAACCCGTGGGGCTGCGGCAAGCGGATCACCCACAGCGTCCTGAACAAGGACAACGGGATCATCGACCCGCTCACCGGTGAGGCCACCGCCCCGACCACGCCCCGCGGCCAGATCGAGGCCAACTTCAGCGCCGCCGTCCAGGCTGCCATCGCGGACACCCGCGCCCAGTGGGCCGGCTTCCGCACCTCCCTGATCACCCGCTACGGCACCACCCGCGGCCAGCGCATGGCCTGCGCCATGACCCACGACAACCCGGCCGTCGCCTGCCGGTAGTCCCTGAGGTGCCGCACCGGGCCGGGGGCGGCGGTCTCCGCCGCCCCCTGCTCCGCACCCTGCCGGCTACGGCGCCGGCAGGGTCTGGCCGCCGATGTCCGGGACCCCGGCCAGGACGTCGCGCCACCAGGATTCGGCGCGGGCGGGGGTGAGCGTGGACCAGTCGGGGGTCCGCTCCACCTGGGCTCGGCCCAGGCGGCGGGCCAGCGAGACCAGGGCATGGCCGGCGGGCGTCCGGGTGGTGTGGTAGGCCGTGGTCAGGCCGTCCCAGGTGGGGGCGGTGCGCCAGGCCGCGCCGAAGGCGGTGGCGTCCTGGAGCGCCTTGGCGACGCCGCTCGTGTTGTGGGGGCGCACGACGGTGGCGGCGTCGCCCGCGAGGAGGACGCGGCCGGCGGCCGTCCGGGGGGTCTGCAGGTCGTAGATGGGCTGGACGACGGTGTCCTCGGGGGCGGTGAGGGCGAGCAGGCGGCCCCAGTACGGCGGGAACTCGCGGTCGAGGAGTCCGGCGAGGCCGGTGGCGAGGGCCGGGGTGAGGCGGCCGGGCGGGAAGCTGGTGGGATCGTCCAGGCGCAGCGTGCCGTCCGCCGGGGGTGGCGCGTACAGGACCCAGTTGACGCGGGTGCCGGCCGGGCCGGGGATGCGGTAGACGACGCAACTGCCGCCGGGGAAGCAGACGGTGGTGACCGCGTCGGCGGGCCAGGGGCCAGCGCCGAGGGCGTCGAGGAGCCGGGCGTCGAAGTGGCCGCGCCAGCAGACGTATCCCGCGTACTGGGGGCGGGAGCCGGTGCTGACGGCTTCGCGGACGACGGAGCGGTAGCCGTCGGAGCCGATGACGAGGTCGGGGCGCTCGGCGGTGCCGTCGGCGAGCCGTACCTCGGGGCGCTCGGCGGGGTCCGCCGAGCCGGTGACGCCGGTGACGGCCGCGCCCTGCCGGTATTCGACGGTGTCCGGCGTCGCGTCGCGCAGGCCCTGCCAGAGCAGGCCCCAGTGGTAGGAGTGGAAGGGGAACGGCTGCTCCCAGAACAGCGTCCCGGTGGCGGAGGCGCCGTCGCGCACGACCCACTGGCGGCGGGTGAGCCGGTGGGCGGCGATGCCCGGGGGCAGGGTGGCGGCGGCCGCGAGTTCGGCGGCCCGGTCGTTGTGGATGCACAGGCCGAAGCCCCGGTCCGCGAGGCGGCCGGCGGTGCGTTCGAGGACCACGACGCGGTCCGCCCCCGCCCGTGCCGCCACCGTGGCGAACGCACAGCCGGCGATGCTCCCGCCGACCACCGCAACCGAACCGCCGCTCCGCATCCGCGCTCCCTCTGCCCTGCCGCCGCCGGGCCAGGGCCCCGCCCTGCCCTGCCCTGCCCGGGGCCCTGCGTACCCGCCGTGCGCTCCGCCGTACGTTCCGCCGTACGGTCCCGCCGCCATCCTGCCGGACCCGTCCCGAGCCGGGTCAACAACACACGGACCGGGCGGAATTCACCCCCGTTGCCGTTCGAAGGTCCGCAGGAGGTCGGCGGCGACGCCGACGGCGATGGTGGCGGGTTCCTTGCCGGTGAGTCCGGTCAGGCCGATGGGGGTGGTGATGCGGTCGACGGTGGCGGGGTCGTGGCCGCCTTCGGTGGTGAGACGGTGGCGGAACCGGGCCCATTTGGCCGCCGAGCCGATCAGGCCGATCGTGCCGAGGCCGGGGGTGCGCAGGGCGGCGTCGCACAGGGCCGCGTCCTCGGCGTGGTCGTGGGTCATGATCAGGACGTGGGTGCCGGGGGCCAGGCCGGCGAGGACCTCCTCGGGGAGCAGCGGGGTGTGGTGGACGTGGACCTGTGCGACGGCGTCGGCGAGCACGGCGAGCCGTTCGGGGGTGAGCTGGTCGGGACGGGTGTCGACGAGGTGGAGGTCGAGGTCCTGGCGGGCCAGGATGCGGGCCAGTTCCAGGCCGACGTGTCCGACGCCGAAGACGGCGACGGCCGGGACCACGGGCAGTGGTTCGAGCAGGACGCCGACGGCTCCGCCACAGCACTGCACGCCGTGCCGTCCGGCGACCTTGTCGTTGAGCGCGAAGTCCATCAACTCGGGTTCGGCTGCGGGGGTTTCGATGAGCTCGCGGGCCCGGTCGATCGCGACGGCCTCGATGTTGCCGCCGCCGATCGAGCCCCAGGTCCCGGTGCGGCCGACGACGAGTTTGGCACCGGCCTTGCGGGGCGCGTGGCCGCGGACGGTCGCGACGGTCGCGAGCACGCCGGCTTCCCGGCGGGCCCGCAACCGTGCGACGGCGGCGACCCAGCTCATGTCAGACACGGCTCGGCACGGCAGGGTGCGAGCCTTCGGCCGGTGTCGCCGCTCCCCCGTTGCGTGCCGCCTCGACGGCCCAGTACACGGCCTCCGGGGTCGCCGGGGAGGCGAGGTGGATGCTCACTCCGGCCGGTCCGAAGGCCGCCGCCGCCTGCCGCAGGGCTTCCCGTACGGAGAACGCCAGCATCAGCGGGGGCTCGCCGACCGCCTTGGAGCCGTACACGGCGCCTTCCTCGGTGGCGTTCTGCAGCAGCCGGACGTGGAACTCCTCCGGCATCTCGGAGAAGCTGGGCAGTTTGTACGTGCTCGCCGCCTGGGTCAGCAGCCGGCCGCGGTGCGGGCCGTCGCCGGCGTCCCAGCGCATGTCCTCCAGGGTCAGCCAGCCGGCGCCTTGCACGAAACCGCCCTCGACCTGGCCGATGTCGATCAGCGGGGAGAGGCTGTCTCCGACGTCGTGGACGATGTCGACGCGCCGGATGCGGTAGGCGCCGGTGAATCCGTCCACCTCGACCTCGGCCGCGGCGGCCCCGTACGAGAAGTACTTGAACGGGGAGCCCCGGAAACCCTTCGCGTCCCAGTGCAGGCCCTCGGTCCGGTAGAAGCCGGCGGCCGACAGCTGGACGCGCTGGAGGTAGGCGGTGCGTACCAGGTCGTCCCAGGGCAGTTCGGCGTCGCTGCCCAGGACGCGGGCGGTGCCGTCGGTGATGCGTACGTCCGCGGCGGCGGCGCCCAGTCGGGTGGCGGCGACCTGGAGCAGGCGTTCGCGCAGCTGCTCGCAGGCGTTCTTGACGGCGGCGCCGTTGAGGTCGGCGCCGGCGCTGGCGGCGGTGGCCGAGGTGTTGGGGACCTTGTCGGTGCGCGTCGGGGCGAGCCGCACCTTGGGCAGGGGGATGCCGAGGGTGGTCGCGGCCACCTGGAGCATCTTGGTGTGCAGGCCCTGGCCCATCTCGGTGCCGCCGTGGTTGATGAGCACCGAGCCGTCCTTGTAGATCAGGACCAGCGCGCCGCCCTGGTTGAAGGCGGTGAGGTTGAACGAGATGCCGAACTTGATGCCGGTGACCGCGAGGGCCCTTTTGGTGTGCGGGTGCGCGGAGTTGAACGCGGCGATCTCGCGCGTGCGGTCGGCGAGGGCGGCGTCGGCCTTCACCTGCTCCCAGACGGTGGAGATCCGTTCGGGATGCCGGACGGGCTGCCCGTACGGCGTGGCCTGGCCCGGGCGGTAGAAGTTGCGCTCGCGCAGCTCCATCGGGTCCAGGCCGAGGAGCGGGGCGCAGCGGCCCATGATGTCCTCGATCACCAGCATGCCCTGGGGGCCGCCGAAGCCGCGGAAGGCGGTGTTGGAGACCTTGTTGGTCTTGGCGATGCGTCCGGTGACACGGGCGTTGGGGATCCAGTAGGTGTTGTCGATGTGGCACAGGGCGCGGGCGACGACCGGTTCGGACAGGTCCAGGCTCCAGCCGCCGTCCGCGGTCAGGGTGGCTTCCAGAGCCTGGATGCGGCCCTGGTCGTCGAAGCCGATCCGCCAGTCGGCGTGGAAGCCGTGGCGCTTGCCGGACATCGTCAGGTCCTGGGTGCGGGTGAGCCGGAGCCGTACGGGGCGGCCGGTGAGCTTGGCTCCGAGGGCGGCGACGGCGGCGAAGCCGTGCGGCTGCATCTCCTTGCCGCCGAATCCGCCGCCCATGCGCAGGCATTGCACGGTCACCTCGTGGCTGTGCAGGCCGAGGACGTGGGCGACGATCTCCTGTGTTTCGCTGGGGTGTTGGGTGCTGCTCTGGACGAAGACCTGCTCGGCCTCGTCGATGTGGGCGAGCGCGGCGTGCGTTTCGAGGTAGAAGTGCTCCTGGTCGGAGAACTGGAACTCGCCGGTGAACACGTGGGCGGAGTCGGCGAAACCTGCCTCGACGTCGCCGGTGACCATCTCGGGCCTGGCGCCGTGGAAGCTGCCGGCGGCGATGGCCTCCCGGAGGGTGACGACGGAGGGCAGTTCGTCGAGTTCGACCTCGACGGCGGCAGCTCCGAGCCGGGCGGCTTCCAGTGTTTCTCCGAGCACCCAGGCCACCGCGTGGCCGTGGAACATGACCTCGTCGGGGAAGAGCGGTTCGTCGTGCTTCATGCCGGCGTCGTTGACGCCGGGCACGTCGGCGGCGGTCAGGACGCGGACGACTCCGGGGACGGCGAGGGCGGGTGCGGTGCGCAGGGCGGTGATCCGGCCGCGGGCCTTCATGACCTGCACCGGGTGGGCGTGCAGGGCGTCCTTGGTGCGGTGGACGAGGTCGCCGGTGTAGAGCGCGGTGCCGGTGACGTGCTGGCGGGCGCTCTCGTGCGGGATCGGGAGGCCGACGGCGGGCTGCTCGGGGCGCTGGGACAGGTGGCTCATGACGGCATCGCCTCGGAGGTGGTCTGTGCGTACAGCTTCAGCAGGCTCTGGCCGAGCATCGCGGAGCGGTACTCGGCGCTGGCGCGGTGGTCGGTCATCGGGGTGCCCTCGGTGCGCAGCACCCGGGCGGCGTTCTCGGCGGTCTCCGGTGACCAGGGGCGGCCTTCGAGGGCGGCCTCGGCGGCGAGGGCGCGGATCGGGGTGGCGGCCACGCCGCCCAGTCCGATGCGGGCCTTGCGGACGGTGCCGCCGCGGATGTCGAGGGCGTAGGCGACGGCGACGCTGGAGATGTCGTCGAAACGGCGTTTCGCGATCTTGTGGAAGGCGGTGACCGGGGCCAGCGGGCGCGGGATGCGGATCGCGCGGATCAGCTCGCCGGAGCGGCGCACGCTCTGCCGGTAGCCGGTGAAGTAGTCGGCCAGCGGGACCTCGCGCTCGCCGTCGGGGGCGGCGAGCAGGACCGACGCCTCCAGTGCGAGCAGGACCGGCGGGCTGTCGCCGATGGGCGAGCCGGTGCCGAGATTGCCGCCGAGGGTCGCGCCGTTGCGGATCAGTCGGGACGCGAACTGCGGGAACAACTGTGCCAGCAGCGGTACTTGGCCGTCGAGGCGGCGCTCGATCTCGGTGAGGGTGAGGGCGGCGCCGATCTCGATGGGGCTGTCTTCGGAATCCGGCTCGGCGCGCAGAGCGCGGAGTTCGGGGAGCCGGTCGACGGCGATCACGCAGGGGGCTCGGCGGGAGCGGATGTTCACTTCCACGCCCCAGTCGGTGCTGCCGGCGACGACGACCGCGTCGGGCCGTTCGTCCAGCAGGCGCAGTGCGCCGGCGAGGTCCTCCGGGCGGTGGAACGAGCTGCCGTCCTGCGTGTAGGCGGTGGCGGCCGGCTCGGGCGGCGCCAGCTCGCGGCGCTGCGCCAGTACGTCGTCCCCGGCGGGCGCGCCGACGGCGAACGCGGCGTCGCGGATGGGGCGGTAGCCGGTGCAGCGGCAGAGGTTGCCGCTCAGGGCGTGCAGGTCGAAGCCGTTGGGGCCGTGCTCGGGGTCGTGTCCCGGGTCGCTCTCGGGGCCGGCCGGCGCGGTGGGGGCGCAGCGGTCGGGGCGGTAGTACTCGGCGGCCATGCTGCACACGAACCCCGGTGTGCAGTAGCCGCATTGGGAACCGCCGCGGACCGCCATCTCCTGCTGTACGGGGTGCAGGGCGGGCGGCGTGCCGGGGGCGCCGGCGGTGGCGAGGCCCTCGGAGGTGACGACCTCCTGGCCGTCGAGTGCGGCGACCGGGACGAGGCAGGCGTTCACGGCCACCCAGTCGGTGGGCTTGTCGACGCCGGGGCGGGCCACGAGGACGGAACACGCACCGCACTCGCCTTCGGCGCAGCCTTCCTTGGTGCCGGTGAGGCCGCGGGCGCGCAGGAAGTCGAGGACGGTGGTGTGGGGGGCCGTCGGGGCGAGGGGGGTTTCCGTGCCGTTGACGGTGATGCGTGCAGGTGTGGTGGGGCGGGTGGAGCCGGGTGACGTCGTCGCCATGGGAGAGCTTTCCGTTTCGGTGCCGCGGGGTCGCGGTTGCCGCGGGACGCCGGCCGGGATGGCGGGGTGCCGCGGGCGATGCTGAAAGGGAGAGGGGCCGGCGGCGGTGCGCATGTTGCGGGGCACGCCGGTGAAGGGGGGCTCGGCTGGTCAGCAGCCGTGCGCGACGCGGCCCGGGGCCCAGGCGAGCTGGTGGGCGAGGCGGGACGAAGCGGAGTGCGTGGACATCCGGTCTCGCCTCCTTCTCTTGCCGTGCGAGTCGGTCCGGCCGACGTTATGGGGCGCCGGCCTGATCGGTCAAGCACCGGCCCGCCCCGGGCGCCGCCGCGTCCCGTGCTCCGCCCCGAGGAGGCAACCCGGGCGCCACCCGGACCCGCGCCTCAATCGCCGGCGGGGCTGGAATTCGCCCGCGCCGGTTCTGACCGTCAGCCAGGGCGGGCCGGCCACCGCGCCGACTGCCCCTGGGCGCGGCATCCCCTCGCTCCTGTCGCCCGCCGGCCGGGCGCGGCACCTCCCCTGCCTGGCGCAGCCGGCCACCGGGGCGGGGCCAAATCGCCCCGCTTGTTCAGCCGCCCGCCGGGCACGGCACCTCCACCCTGCTTGGGGCGGTTGCCCGCCGGGCGAGGCACCTCCACCCCGCTTGGGGCGGCTGCCCGCCGGGCGCGGCACCTCCACCCCGCTTGGGGCGGCTGCGCGCCGGGCGGGGCACCTCCACCCCGCTTGGGGCGGCTGCGCGCCGGGCGGGGCACCTCCACCCCGCTTGGGGCGGCTGCGCGCCGGGCGGGGCACCTCCACCCCGCTTGGGGCGGCTGCGC
>NZ_JAJAUZ010000045.1 GCF_020532645.1 Streptomyces bambusae | reverse complement strand
GGGGGGCCGGCCCCCCCCCCCCGAGCCGGCGCCGGCCGGCCTGCCTTGGGGCTCCGCCCCAAACCCCGCTCCTCAAACGCCGGAGGGGCTGGATTTCCCCCGCCCGGCAGGCAGCCGACCCCAGAGGGGCTGGGAGCACCCGCCCGGCAGGCAGCCGACCCCAGACGGGCTGGGAGCACCCGCCCGGCAGGCAGCCGACCCCAGACGGGCTGGGAGCACCCGCCCGGCAGGCGGCCGACCCCAGAGGGGCTGGGAGCACCCGCCCGGCAGGCGGCCGACCCCGGAGAGGCTGGGAGCACCCGCCCGGCGGACAGCCGGCCCCGGAGAGGCTGGGAGCACACGCCGGCGGGCAGCCGGCCCGGGAGGGGCTGAGGGCCGGAAATGCCCCCGCCGGGAGTGCGCACGCGTGGTGGGCGACTCGGGGCCTGGTGGGGGGATCAGGTGCCGGAGGGGGTGGCGGTGCGGAGGCGGTTGAAGGTGGTGACGTGGCGCCGATGCTCCTCGTACGTGGTCGAGAAGCGCGTGTCACCCGGCTTGACGGTGACGAAGAAGAGCCAGGGACCCGGCGTGGGGGCGACCGCCGCCCGGAGCGCGTCGAGGCCGGGCGCGGCAATCGGCGTGGGCGGCAGCCCCTGCCGCCGGTAGCTGTTGAACGGGCTGTCGATCCGCGTGTCGGCAAGACTCGTGTCCACCGTCCGCCGCCCCAGCGCATAGTGCAGCGTCGAGTCCATCTGCAACGGCATGGACCGCGCCAGACGGTTGTGCACGACCCGCGCGACCTTCCCCATGTCGGCCGGACTGTCCGCCTCCGCCTGCACGATGCTGGCCAGCGTGGCGGTCTGGTACGGCGTCATCCCGTGCGCCCGCGCGGCGCCGGCGAGCGTGCGCCCGGCCAGCGTCCGGTTCGCCGTGTCCACCATGTACGCGAGCAGCCCCGCAGCCGTGCTCTTCGAGGTGACGGGATAGGTCGCGGGGAAGAGGTACCCCTCGGGGTTGCCCTTCGCCTCGGCTGGCAGCGCCAGCCGCGCCGTGGCGGCGGCCGCCTTTGCCGAGCCGGGCCGGAGCTTCAGCTCCCGGTCGACGGCGGCGTAGATCTGGGATGCCCGCCACCCTTCGGGGATGAGCAGCTTCCGCGGCTTCTCCGCCACCTGCGCCTTCTCCTCGGGCAGTACCGCCGGCACCAGCAGGGCGGCGGCCGCGCCGAGGGCGAGCAGGGTGCCGAGCAGGAGCGCAAACCGTCCGCGGCGGGTGAGCCGGGTGCGGCCGCGCGGCGGGCGGTACGCAGGGCGGTACTCATCACGACGCATGCCGGGCACGCTAGCCCGACATTCCCCTCATTCCGGAGATTCTTCCGGCGCGCCGGTCATACGATCACACTTTCACGGGAGCGTGCCACGACCGCGCCGGCACCACTCCGGCCCTCACGTCGGCACCACGGGCGCCGACTCCGCATCCCGCCGCACCAGCGCCGCGTACTTCCCGTCCGCCGCCAGCAGCTCCCGGTGCGTACCCCGCTCGGCGATCCGCCCGCCGTGCAGCACCACGATCTGGTCGGCATCGCGGACCGTGGAGAGCCGGTGCGCGATGGTGATGGTGGTCCGGCCCGCGGACAGGGCGTCGACCGCCTGCTGCACGGCCTGCTCCGTCCGGGTGTCCAGCGCGCTGGTCGCCTCGTCGAGGATCAGCACCGGCGGATCGCGCAGGATCGTCCGGGCGATGGCAAGCCGCTGCTTCTCACCGCCGGAGAACCGGTAGCCCCGCTCGCCGACGAGAGTGTCGTACCCGTCGGGCAGGGACGCGATGTGGTCGTGGATCTGGGCCGCCCGGGCGGCCTGGGCGAGTTCCTCGTCGGTGGCGTCCGGCTTGGCGAAGCGCAGGTTGTCGGCCACGGAGGCGTGGAAGAGGTAGGTCTCCTGGGAGACCACGCCCACCGAGCGGGCCAGCGAGCCGAAGTCCAGGTCGCGGACGTCTGTCCCGTCGAGCGTGACCCGGCCGGCCGTCACGTCGTACAGCCGGGGTACCAGGTAGCTCAGGGTGCTCTTGCCGGATCCGGTGGCGCCGACCACGGCCAGGGAGCCGCCGGCGGGGACGGTGAGGTCGATGCCGGACAGCGTCGTCCGGTCCGCTCCGGCCGCCGGGTCGTACGCGAAGTCGACCGCCTCGAAGCGCACTTCGCCCTTGGCCTGGTCGAGCCGGACCGGGTCGGGCCGTTCCGTTATCTCCACAGGGAGGTCGAGGTACTCGAAGATCCGGGCGAACAGGGCGAGGGAAGTCTGGATCTGGACGCCCGTGGACAGCAGGCTCACGGCGGGCCGGAACAGACCCTGCTGGAGGGTGACGAAGGCGACGAGGGTGCCCACGGACAGGGCGGGGGCGCCGGACTGGAGGGCGAGGCCGGCGGCCCAGTAGATGAGCGCCGGCATGGCGGCCATGACGATGCCGATCGTCGACATCCGCCACCGGCCGGCCATGCTGGAGCGCACCTCGAGGTCCACCAGCTTCTCGGACTCCTCGGCGAAGGAGGCGGTCAGGGAATCCGCGCGGCCCATGGTGCGGCCCAGCAGGATGCCGCTGACCGAGAGCGACTCGGTGACGGTGGCGGCCATCGCGGCCATCTGCTTCTGCCGCTGCGTGGTGATCTTCTTGCGCTCGCGGCCGACCCGGCGGCTGATCCACACGAACAGCGGGAGCAGCAGCAGCGAGACCAGCGTGAGCCGCCAGTCCAGGGCGAGCATCGCCACGACCGAGGCCACGACCGCGGTGAGGTTGGAGACCAGCGAGGTGGCGGTGGAGGTGACGGTCGCCTGCATGCCGCCGATGTCGTTGGCGATGCGGGACTGCACCTCGCCGGTGCGGGTGCGGGTGAAGAAGGCCAGCGGCATCCGCTGGAGCTGCGCGTAGACCGAGGTCCGCAGGTCGTGCATGACGCGCTGGCCGACGGTGGTGGAGATCAGCGTCTGGAGCACACCGAAGACGCTGGTGACCACCGCGGTGAGGATCATGCCGAACGCGAGCAGGCTGAGCAGCCCGGTGCGCCCCTGCGGGATCGCGGTGTCGAGGATCTCCTTGAGCAGGAACGGCGAGGCGACGCCGACCAGCGAGGAGGCGGCCACGAGCAGGCCGACCAGGGCGAGCCGGCCGCGGTAGGGCCGGAAGAGCCGCACGATGCGGCGCAGCTCGCGGGGCTGCTCGGCCGTGGCCGGGCGGGTGGGGTCGAGAGGGTGGACCGAGGGGGTCCAGTCGGGTCCTTCGGGTCGCATGCGCCTCCTCCGAGACGTGACGGCGAGCGGATACGGAACTCCGGCGGGGGTCGCCGGAGTGAGCCTAGGTCATTATTACCTATGTTCACAATGAACGGCATCCTGTTATTGTTCGCGTCATGACCACCGCCTCCAGCCCGGCTCCCGTCCCGCCGCCCGGCGGCCCGGCCGCCGACGCCGACGGGCTGCTGGCCGAGCAGCTCCTGCGGCTCACCCGACGGCTGCACCGCATCCAGAAGCGCCAGCTGGAGCCGCTGGGGATCACCCCGGCGCAGTCGCGGCTGCTGCGCACGGTGGCCCACTACGAGCAGCCGCCCCGGATGACGGACCTGGCGGCCCGGCTCGAAGTGGTGCCGCGGGCGGTCACCAGCCTGGTCGACGGTCTGGAGGCGGCCGGGTGCGTGCGCCGCGCCCCCGACCCGGGGAACCGCCGGGTGGTGCGGATCGAGCTCACCGACGCCGGCCGCGCCACGCTGCGGCAGCTGAGGAGCGCGCGCCGGGAGGCCGCAGAGGAGATCCTGGCTCCGCTGACCCCCGATCAGCGCGAGGTGCTCGGGGGCCTGCTGAACGCTCTGGCCGAAGGGCCCGAGTTCCGCTGCTGAGCAGGAGAGGGGCCCGCCATGCCGCTGCTGGAGCCGAAACCCGGAGCGCTGCGGCCACGGTCGGCGGCCGGTCCCGCACCCGACCGGCTGCCCGGGCACCGGGCGCCGGGCACCCCCGAGGTGCTGCGCGCCGAGCTGGCGGAGCTGCTGGGCCCGGAGAAGGTGCTCTGGAAGGTCTCCGACCTGGTGCGGTACGCGTCCGATGCCTCGCCGTACCGGTTCGTGCCGCAGGTGGTCGTGGTGGCCGAGGACATCGACGACGTCTCCGCCGTCCTCTCGTACGCGCACGGCCGGCAGCGCGAGGTGGTCTTCCGGGCCGCCGGCACCTCCCTCAACGGGCAGGCCCAGGGCGAGGACGTGCTCGTCGACGTACGGCGCCACTGGGCGGGCGTCGAGGTGGAGGAGGACGGGCTGCGGGCCCGGGTCCGGCCGGGCACCACGGTCGCCCGGGTGAACGCCGCGCTGGCCGGGTACGGCCGGGTGCTCGGTCCGGACCCGGCCAGCGCCGCCGCCTGCACGATCGGCGGGGTGGTGGCCAACAACTCGTCCGGGATGACGGCCGGCACCACCAGGAACTCGTACCGGACCGTCTCCTCGCTCACCTTCGTGCTGCCGGGCGGCACCGTCGTGGACACCGCCGACCCGCTGGCCGACGAGGAGCTGGCCCGTGCCGAACCGGCCCTGTGCGCGGGGCTGCTGGCGGTGAAGGCGGAGATCGAGGCCGATCCGGAGCTGTGCGCCCGGATCCGGGCCAAGTACGAGATCAAGAACACCAACGGCTACCGGCTGGACGCGTACCTCGACGGGGTGACGCCCGTGGAGATCCTGCGCGGGCTGATGGTGGGCTCGGAGGGCACGTTCGGGTTCATCTCCGAGGTCGTGTTCGACACCCTGCCGCTGGACCGGCTGGCCACCGCCGGTCTGCTGTTCTTCCCGTCGCTGCCGGCCGCGGCGGCCGCGGTGCCGCTGTTCAACGCGGCCGGGGCGACGGCCGTGGAGCTGATGGACGGCAACTCGCTGCGCGCCTCGGTCAGTGTGCCGGGGGTGCCCGCGGACTGGGCCGGGCTGCCCAGGGACACCACGGCGCTGCTCGTGGAGTTCCGGGCGCCGGACGGGGCCGCGCAGGAGGAGTACGAGCGCCGGGCGGCGCAGGTGCTCGCCGGGCTGGAGCTGGTCGCCCCGGTGCCCTCGGTGACGAACGCGTTCACCCGGGACCCCGCCGCGATCGCCGGCTACTGGCAGGCCCGCAAGGCCTTCGTGGCCGCGGTCGGCGGCACCCGGGCGCCCGGCACCACCCTGATCACGGAGGACTTCGCGGTGCCCCCGGGGCGGCTGGCCGAGGCCTGCGCGGCGCTGCTGGAGCTCCAGGCGGAGCACGGCTTCGACGCGGCCGTCGCCGGCCATGCGGCGCACGGGAACCTGCACTTCCTGCTGGCCTTCGACGCGGCGCGGCCCGCCGACGTGGCGCGCTACGGGGCGTTCATGGACGCGTTCTGCCGGCTCGTGGTGGAGCGGTTCGACGGATCACTGAAGGCGGAGCACGCCACCGGCCGGAACATCGCGCCGTACCTGGAGCTGGAGTGGGGGCCGAAGGCGACCGGCCTGATGTGGCGCACCAAGCAGCTCATCGACCCGGACGGGGTGCTGGCCCCGCGGATCGTGCTCGACCGCGACCCGCAGGCACATCTGCGCGGCCTGAAGACGATTCCGCAGGTGGAAGCGATCGGCGACCCGTGCATCGAGTGCGGGTTCTGCGAACCCGTCTGCCCCAGCCGGGACCTGACGACCACCCCGCGCCAGCGGATCGTGCTGCGCCGGGAGATGATGCGCCAGCCGGCCGGCTCCCCGGTCCTGGAAGGGCTGCTGGAGGCGTACGGATACGACGCCGTCGACACCTGCGCCGGGGATTCCCTCTGCCGGCTGGCCTGCCCGGTGGGCATCGACACGGGCGCCTTGATGAAGGAGTTCCGGCACCGTCGGCACGGGCCGCGCGAGGAGCGGGCGGCCGCGTCGGCGGCCCGGCACTTCAAGGCCGCCGAGGCCGCCGCGCGGGCCGCGGTCGCGGCCGCCGGGCGGATCGGCGCGCGGATCGGGGACGGTCCGCTGCGCGCGGCCACGAGCGCCGCGCGCAAGGCGGTGCGGCCCGATCTGCTGCCGCAGTGGCTGCCGGAGATCCCGGGGGCGGCGGCCCGCGGGCTGCCGCCGACCGAGCGGGTCGGGGCGGCCGCCGTCTACTACCCGTCGTGCGTCAACCGGATCTTCGGCGGGCCGCAGGACGGGGCCGGCCCCTCGCTCCCGGAGGCCGTGGTCGCCGTGTCGGCGCGGGCCGGGCGGCCAGTGTGGATCCCCTCGGACGTGACCGGCACCTGCTGCGCGACCATCTGGCACTCCAAGGGGTACGAGGCCGGGAACCGGATCATGGCGAACCGGATCGTCGAGGCCGCCTGGGGCTGGACCGCCGGCGGGCGGCTGCCGCTGGTGGTGGACGCCTCATCGTGCACGCTCGGCCTCGCCCGCGAGGTGGTGCCGTACCTCACCGACGACAACCGGGAGCTGCACGCCGAACTGACCGTGCTGGACTCGGTGGTGTGGGCGGCGGACGAGCTGCTGCCGCGGCTGGAGGTGCTGCGGCGGGTGGGTTCCGCCGTGCTGCACCCGACCTGCTCGACACGGCACCTCGGCGACGGGGCGCGGCTGCGGGCGGTGGCCGAGGCGTGTGCGGAGGAGGTCGTGGTGCCGCAGGACGCGGGCTGCTGCGCGTTCGCCGGGGACCGCGGGATGCTGCACCCGGAGCTGACGGCGGCGGCCACCGCGCGGGAGGCGGCGGAGGTGACGGCCCGTCCGTTCGACGCGCACCTCAGCGCCAACCGGATGTGCGAGGTCGGCATGAACCGTGCCACCGGGCGGAGCTGGCACTCGGTGCTGGTGGAGCTGGAGCTGGCCACCCGGCCCTGACGGCCGGGCCCCGGCCGGCCGCGGGCCGCTGCGGGCTGCTGCGGCCGGCCGGCAGTGCACCGGCCGGAAAATCGATTGCACCGGATCGCTCCGGAAGGCGACGCTTGCACGGTTTGGACCGTTCACCGGAGCGATTCCGGTCACCGAGCCGTGGGGCGTCATGCAGATCAGCGATCTTCCGTATCCGGATCCGGGGGTGCCGGACTCCCGTTCCGGTCCCCGGTTCCTGTGGTGGCTCGGCCGCAACCAGTTGGGGGGCCAGCTCAAGAGCCTGGCCTGGGGGGTGCTGCACCACTGCGGCATCGCGGGGCTGCCGTTCGCGGTCGGCCTCGGGATCGAGGCGGTCGTCGACGGGAACGGCGGGCGGCTCGCGCTCATCGGCGGGCTGCTGCTGCTCTGCGGCGTGGCGATCTCGCTGGGCGACACGATGCTGCACCGGACGGCCGTCACCAACTGGATCACCGCGGCGGCGCGCGTGCAGCAGCTGCTGGCCCGCAAGACCGCGGAGCTGGGTGCGGCCCTGACCCGCCGGGTGGCCGCCGGCGAGGTGGTGGCGGTCTCCACGGGTGACGTGGAGAAGATCGGCTGGTTCGTCGAGGCGGTCTCCCGGTTCCTGGCCGCCGCCGTCGCCCTGGTCGTGATCTGTGCCGGGCTGCTCGTGTACGCCCCGGCCCTGGGCTGGGTCGTGGCCGCCGGGGTGCCGGTGCTGGCGCTGGCCGTGCTGCCGCTGCTGCCGCCGGCCACGAAGCGGGCCGATGTGCAGCGGGAGAAGGCCGGCCGGGCCACCGAGCTGGCCTCGGACACCGTGGCCGGGCTGCGCGTGCTGCGCGGGATCGGCGGCGAGGAGCTGTTCCTCGGCCGCTACCGGGAGGCCTCGCAGGAGGTGCGCCGGGCGGCTGTGCGCAGCGCCCGGATGTGGGCGGTGATCTCCGCGGTGCAGGTGCTGCTGCCGGGGCTGCTGCTGCTCGCGGTGGTCGGCTACGGCTCCAAGCTGGCTCTGGACGGCCGGATCACGGTGGGCGAGCTCGTCGCGGTGTTCAGCGCGGTGGCGATGATGATGTATCCGCTGCGGCACTTCGAAGAGATCGCGATGGCGTATTCGTTCTCGCGGCCGTCGGCGAAGCGGGCGGCGCGCGTGCTGTCGCTGACCCGGACGGACACCGGTGCGGCCGTGGCCCCCGTGGCCGGGCCCCCGGCTCCGGGCGGTGACCTGTACGACCCGGAGACCGGGCTGCTCGCGCCGGCCGGCCGGTTCACGGCGGTGGTGTGCGGGGATCCGGACCTGGCCGGGCGGCTGGCGGAACGGCTCGGCGGCCATCCGACCGAGGCCTCCGGCGCACCGTCCGTGCTGCTGGGCGGGGTGGCGCTCGACGAGATGGAGCTGGCGGCGGCTCGGAGCTGCGTGCTGGTGCAGGACAAGGACCCGGTGCTGCTGTCGGGGACGCTGCGCGAGCTGCTCGACGTACCGGCGTCCGGGCAGGTGGGGGCGGTCCCGGCGCTCGGTGCGGCACAGTGCTCCGACGTGCTCGCGGCGCTGCTGCAGGCGGCGCCGGACGGGGTCGGGGACCCGATGGACGCGCGGATCACCGAGCGCGGCCGGTCGCTGTCCGGCGGGCAGCGGCAGCGTCTGGCGTTGGCGCGGTCCCTGGTCGCGGACCCGGAGGTGCTGGTGCTGGACGAGCCGACGTCAGCGGTCGACTCGCACACCGAGGCACGGATCGCGGAGGGCCTTTCGGCGCTGCGCAAGGGCCGTACGACGGTGGTGCTGGCCTCGTCGCCGCTGCTGCTGGACCGGGCCGATCAGGTGGCCCTGGTCCACGAGGGCCGGGTCGCCGCGGTGGGGACGCACCGGGAGCTGCTGGCCGCGGAGCCGCGCTACCGGGCCGTGGTCACCCGGGAGACGGACGAGGAGCAGCACGCACGGCCCGCGGCGGAGTCCGGTGCGCACGCGCCGGCCGGAGTGCGGGCGCCGGCGGAGCAGACGTTCGCGGAGAAGGCGTTGACGGAGATCGAGGAGTCGGCATGATCGGCGTGGCGCCCCCGGATTACGATCCGGCGGCCCCGGAGACGGCGGCGACGCTGCCGGTGGGCACACCGGCGACGGTGCGGACGTACGTGCGCGGGCTGCTGCGGCGGCACCGCCGGGCCTTCCTGCTGCTGGTGGCGGCCAACGCGGTGGCGGTGGTGGCCTCGATGGCGGGCCCGTACCTGCTGGGCCGGGTCGTCGACGACCTCGCGGCCGGTGTCCGGGAGCTGCATCTGGGGCAGGTGGCCGCGGTGTTCGCGGTCGCCCTGGCGGTGCAGGCGGTGTTCGTGCGGCTGATGCGGCTGCGCGGCGCGATGCTCGGCGAGGAGATGCTGGCCGATCTGCGGGAGGACTTCCTCGTGCGGTCGGTGGGGCTGCCGCCGGGGGTGCTGGAGCGGGCCGGGACGGGCGATCTGCTGTCGCGGATCACCACCGACATCGACCGGCTGGCGAACGCGATGCGCGAGGCCGTGCCGCAGCTGGCCATCGGTGTGGTGTGGGTGGGGCTGCTGTTCGGGGCGCTCGTCGTGACCGCGCCGCCGCTGGCGCTGGCCGCGCTGCTGGCGCTGCCGGTGCTGGTGGCCGGCTGCCGCTGGTACTTCCGGCGGGCGCCGTCGGCGTACCGGTCGGAGGCGGCGGGGTACGCGGCGGTGGCGGCGGCGCTCACCGAGACGGTGGACGCGGGCCGCACGGTCGAGGCGCACCGGCTGGGCGGGCGGCGGATCGCGCTGTCGGAGCAGCGGATCGTGGAGTGGACCCGGTGGGAGCGGTACACGCTGTTCCTCCGGTCGGTGCTGTTCCCGGTCATCAACGTCACGTTCGTGACGATCCTCGGCGCGGTGCTGATGATCGGCGGGTACTGCGTGCTGCAGGGCTGGATGACGGTGGGCCAGCTGACGACGGGGGCGCTGCTCGCGCAGATGATGGTCGACCCGATCGGGCTGATCCTGCGCTGGTACGACGAGCTGCAGGTGGCCCAGGTGTCGATCGCCCGGCTGGTCGGGGTGCGGGACATCGAGCCGGATTCCGGGGACGCCGCGGTGGTGCCGGACGGCCGGGACGTGCGCGCGGACGCGGTGCGGTTCGGGTACCGGGAGGGTGCGGACGTGCTGCACGGGGTGTCGCTCGACGTGCCGCCGGGGACCCGGATGGCGCTGGTCGGGCCTTCGGGTGCGGGCAAGTCCACACTGGGCCGGCTCCTCGCGGGCATCTACGCGCCGCGGTCCGGGGAGGTCACCCTGGGCGGTGCGGAGCTGGCCCGGATGCCGGCGGAACGGGTCCGGTCGCACGTGGCGCTGGTCAACCAGGAGCACCACGTGTTCACGGGCTCGCTGCGCGACAACCTGCGGCTGGCCCGGGAGGGCGCCGGGGACGCCGAGCTGTGGGCGGCGCTGGGCGCGGTCGACGCGGACGGCTGGGCCCGGGGGCTCGACGACGGGCTGGACACCGAGGTGGGTTCGGGCGGTACCGCCCTGACCCCGGCGCAGGCGCAGCAGATCGCGCTGGCCCGGCTGGTGCTCGCCGATCCGCACACGCTGGTGCTGGACGAGGCGACGTCGCTGCTGGATCCGCGGGCGGCCCGGCACCTGGAGCGTTCGCTGGCCCGCGTGCTGGACGGCCGTACGGTCATCGCGATCGCGCACCGGCTGCACACGGCGCACGATGCGGACGTGATCGCGGTGGTCGAGGACGGCCGGGTCAGCGAACTGGGCAGCCACGACGAGCTGGTGGCAGCCGACGGTGCGTACGCGGCGCTGTGGCGGTCCTGGCACGGCTGACCGGAGGCGGCGCGGACGCCGCGCGCCGGACCGGGGCCCGGCTTCCCTCTCGGGAGGCCGGGCCCCGGTGCGCGTGCGGGCGGTCAGCGGTGCCGGCGGACGGCCTCGGGGGCTCCGGCGGAGGGCGAGTGCGGGTTGATGCCGGCGCCCGGCCGCCGGTTCACGGTGCGCAGCGGGACGGCCGGCTTGTACGCCTGCTTGCCGGCGCAGGTCCAGATGACGGGGCGTTCGATGCCGGAGGCGTCCACGGCGACGCCGCCCACCTGGTCCCGGTCGGTCACGGCGAAGGCGGCCGAGAAGCGGCCGGGCGCGAGCCGGGGCAGGGCGAGCACCGGGCCGGAGCCGGGCCAGTACTGGGCCTGGACCGGCGGCATGGGGTCGGGCGGGAAGTCGTAGGGCGAGTCGTAGGCGGTGCCGACGGTGACGTTGGTGGTGGGGCTGATGTCCTCGAAGCTGCCGCTGGTCCGGCCGGCGAGGGTGCCGGGGCCGGTCACTTCGGTGTACGGCGGCGCCCAGGTGGCCAGGCTGTTGGTCATGTCCCGGCTGCCGGTGATGATGCCGACGAGGCGGCCGGACTCGTCGATGGCCGCCGGCTTGGATATCTCGTAGGCGTTGCCGAGGGGCTGGGTGAAGACGGGCGGGGCGGCGACGTTGCCGCTCCAGACGATGCCGGGGGCGGTGCCCCAGGAGTCGTCGGGGTCGCCGGTGGTGCCCCAGCCGTAGCCGACGATCCGGCCTGCGTTGTTGATGCCGGTGACCTCCCGCAGGTCGAAGCCGGCGGGCTCGGCGAGGATGCGGCGGACCGCGGCCCCCTGCCATTCGATGCCGACGGTGTCGCTGCCCTCGTAGCGGTGGCCGACGATGCGGCCGTGGTCGTTGACGGCGGTGGCGTACTGGCCGCCCGGCAGCAGGGTCACCGCGGCCTGCCACGGGTAGAAGCGGAAGGCGCGGGGCCCGGTGGGGCCGAAGACCGTGCCGACCATCAGCCCGAACCGGTTGACCGCCTCGACCCGGCCGCTGGTGTACCCGGCGGGCAGCGGGACGGCGTGCACCGTGACGCCGCGCCACCAGGCGGGCTTGCCGTGCGAGACGCCGACCGACAGGCCCAGCCGGCCGATGCCGTTGACCTGGGTGTCCTCGATCCAGGGGCTCGGCTCGGCGGGCTCGGCTCCGGGCAGGGCGTTCAGGACCCGGATGGCCGGCTTGCACGTGGTGGCCCGCGCGGTCTCGGCGTTCCCCGATGCCGCCTGTGCGGGAAGTGCGAGGGCCAGCGAGGCGAGCACCGTGCCCGCTGCCGCCGTACCCAGTCTCCGCTTGCTCCTGCCCATGCCGTACCCCCCAGTCATGTGCGAGCCGACGACCTGACGGCTCGTCGACACTCATCATGTCCGCTTCAAACCGAGCGTGGCCAGTCCGCCACGCCCGGTGGTGCGAGGCTGTTACGCCCGCCCCCGGCGCGGGGCTGACAGGCGCGCCGGGCGCCCGGCGCCGACGGGAACGGGCCGGGGGGACGGGCAGGCCGGAGGGACGGGCACCTCTAGGACAGGAAGCCGAGGGCGGAGGCGCCGCCCACGCCGCCGAGGAGCATGAACGCCGGCATCAGCACCTTCAGCTCCACCCAGCTGCCGGCCCGGAACCGCATCCCCTTGGGCGGGCCGATCGGGTACCAGCGCTTGCCCGCGATCGGCACGGGCCACAGGATCGGGCAGCCTGAGACCGTCAGCGCGTCCCCGATGTCGTGCACGAGGGCGCCCAGTACGACCGGCAGCCCGAGCCACAGGTACTCCTGCCCCGGCCCGGTGAACAGCCAGTCGGCGCCGTTGCCCGGCTGGTCGAGCACCCCGGCCAGGATCCAGGCGCTGGTCGCGCCGAGGAGCCAGACCAGGACGTCGCTGGACATCCGGGCGGCCCGCCACAGGAGGCCCTCGACGGCGAGCACGAGGTGGACGAAGAGCAGGGCCAGCACGCCCCAGCGGCCGACGGTGACGGCGAGCGCCGAGGAACCGGCGCCGATCAGCACGGCCCACACCCAGGTGTGCGTGAGGGTCCGGTGGCCGCCGGAGCGGCGCGGGTCGCGGGTGGTGCGGGTCGCCTTGTAGACGGCGTAGGAGAGCTTGTCGACGATCTCGCACAGGCCCCGGGACAGCGGCCCGAAGGCGCGCGAGATGGTCGCCGACTTGTGGTCCAGGTCCGGCGCGAGCGCGGCGCCCGCGCAGATCAGCGCACCGATCACGAGCACCGGCCAGGGCATCGGGTGCCCGGCGGCCGCGGTCGCCGCCCCCACCCCCAGCCAGGCCGCCGCGCCGGACAGGGAGTGCGCCGGTCCCATCATGCTCGTACCCGCCCCAGGTCTGTGGTGTGCGGGCCCTGTTGACGGCGTCGGCCGGGCCCGGTAGCCGGGTCAGCCTACCTTTGGTGATCTTCATTGCGTCCTCCGGTTCCCTCTTCCGGGGTGAAGCCAGGCAAGATGGGGGCGTGACCCTCATTGATCAGCTGCCGCCGAACGCCGACCCCGACGCCCTCTTCGAGGCCTTCTCCTCGTGGGCGGAGGAGCAGGGCATCACCCTGTATCCGGCGCAGGAGGAGGCGCTGATCGAGGTGGTCTCCGGGGCGAACGTGATCCTTTCCACGCCGACCGGCTCCGGCAAGAGCCTGGTCGCGGCCGGTGCCCACTTCACGGCGCTGGCGCAGGACAAGGTCACCTTCTACACGGCGCCGATCAAGGCGCTGGTGTCGGAGAAGTTCTTCGACCTGTGCAAGCTGTTCGGCACCGAGAACGTCGGCATGCTCACCGGTGACGCCTCCGTCAACGCCGACGCCCCCGTGATCTGCTGCACCGCCGAGGTGCTGGCCTCGATCGCGCTGCGCGACGGCAAGGACGCCGACATCGGCCAGGTCGTCATGGACGAGTTCCACTTCTATGCCGAGGCGGACCGCGGCTGGGCCTGGCAGATCCCGCTGCTCGAACTGCCGCAGGCGCAGTTCGTCCTGATGTCGGCGACCCTCGGCGACGTGAGCCGCTTCGAGGAGGACCTGACCCGCCGCACCGGCCGGCCGACCTCCGTGGTCCGCTCCGCCACCCGGCCGGTCCCGCTGTCGTACGAGTACGTGACCACGCCGATCACGGACACCATCACCGAGCTGCTGGAGACCCGGCAGGCGCCCGTGTACATCGTGCACTTCACGCAGGCACAGGCCGTCGAGCGGGCCCAGTCGCTGATGAGCATCAACATGTGCACGCGTGAGGAGAAGGACAGGATCGCCGAGCTGATCGGCAACTTCCGCTTCACCACCAAGTTCGGCCGCAACCTCTCGCGCTACGTCCGGCACGGCATCGGCGTCCACCACGCCGGCATGCTGCCCAAGTACCGGCGGCTGGTGGAGAAGCTCGCCCAGGCCGGCCTGCTGAAGGTCATCTGCGGCACCGACACCCTCGGCGTCGGCGTCAACGTGCCCATCCGGACGGTGCTGTTCACGGCGCTCACCAAGTACGACGGCACCCGGGTCCGCACGCTGCGGGCCCGCGAGTTCCACCAGATCGCGGGCCGGGCCGGCCGCGCCGGCTTCGACACCGCGGGCTTCGTGGTCGCCCAGGCGCCCGAGCACGTCATCGAGAACGAGAAGGCGCTGGCGAAGGCCGGCGACGACCCGAAGAAGCGCCGCAAGGTGGTCCGCAAGAAGGCTCCCGAGGGCTTCGTGGCCTGGAGCGACACCACCTTCGAGAAGCTGATCGGCGCCGAACCGGAGCCGCTGACCTCCCGGTTCAAGGTCACCAACATCATGCTCCTGTCGGTGATCGCCCGGCCGGGCAACGCCTTCGAGGCGATGCGGCGGCTCCTGGAGGACAACCACGAGCCGCGCAAGAACCAGCTGCGGCACATCCGGCGGGCCATCGCCATCTACCGGTCGCTGCTGGACGGCGGGGTCGTCGAGCAGCTCGACACCCCCGACGCCGAGGGCCGCACCATCCGGCTGACGGTGGACCTCCAGCAGGACTTCGCACTGAACCAGCCGCTGTCCACGTTCGCGCTGGCCTCCTTCGACCTGCTCGACCCGGAATCGCCCTCGTACGCCCTCGACATGGTGTCGGTGGTCGAGTCCACTCTGGACGACCCGCGCCAGATCCTGGCCGCCCAGCAGAACAAGGCCCGCGGCGAGGCCGTCAACGCCATGAAGGCCGACGGCGTCGAGTACGAGGAGCGGATGGAGCGTCTGCAGGACGTCACCTATCCGAAGCCGCTCGAAGAACTGCTGCTGCACGCCTACGACGTGTACCGCAAGAGCCACCCGTGGGTGGGCGACCACCCGGTCTCCCCCAAGTCGATCATCCGCGACATGTACGAGCGGGCGCTGACCTTCACCGAGTTCACCTCCTTCTACGAGCTGGCCCGCACCGAGGGCATCGTGCTCCGCTACCTGGCGAGCGCATACAAGGCCCTGGACCACACCATCCCCGACGACCTGAAGTCGGAGGACCTGGAGGACCTCATCGCCTGGCTCGGCGAGATGGTCCGGCAGGTCGACTCCAGCCTCCTCGACGAGTGGGAGCAGCTCGCCAACCCCGAGGTGGAGACCGCCGAGCAGGCCCAGGAGAAGGCCGAGGAGGTCAAGCCGGTCACCACCAACGCGCGGGCCTTCCGGGTGCTGGTGCGCAACGCGATGTTCCGGCGGGTGGAGCTGGCGGCCCTCGACAACGTCGAGGAACTCGGCGCCCTCGACGGCGAGGCCGGCTGGGACGCCGACCGGTGGGGCGACGCCATGGACGCCTACTGGGACGAGTACGAGGACCTCGGCACCGGGCCGGACGCCCGCGGGCCGAAGCTGCTCGCGATCGAGGAGGACCCGGCCCACGGGCTGTGGCGCGTCCGGCAGACCTTCGCCGACCCGAACGGCGACCATGACTGGGGCATCAGCGCCGAGGTCGACCTCGCCGCCTCGGACGACGAGGGCCGCGCCGTGGTCCGCGTCACCTCGGTCGGACAGCTCTGAGGACACAGGAGGCGCCATGACCAACCCGGCGGAGAGACTCGTCGACCTGCTCGACCTCGAACAGATCGAGGTGAACATCTTCCGTGGCCGCAGCCCCCAGGAGTCCCTCCAGCGGGTCTTCGGCGGGCAGGTGGCCGGCCAGGCCCTGGTGGCCGCCGGCCGGACCACCGAGGGGGACCGGCCGGTCCACTCGCTGCACGCGTACTTCCTGCGCCCCGGCATTCCCGGGGTGCCGATCGTGTACCAGGTGGAGCGGGTCCGCGACGGACGTTCCTTCACCACCCGCCGGGTCACCGCGGTCCAGCAGGGCCGCACGATCTTCAACCTCACCGCCTCCTTCCACCAACCGGAGGAGGGCAGCATCGAGCACCAGCTGCCGCCCCGCCTCGACTTCCCGCACCCTGATGAACTGCCGAAGGTGGCCGACGAGATCCGCGAGCACCTCGGGGCGCTGCCCGAGGCGCTGGAGCGGATGGCCCGCCGGCAGCCCTTCGACATCCGTTACGTGGACCGGCTGCGCTGGACGCCCGAGGAGCTGAAGGACGCCGATCCGCGCAGCGCGGTGTGGATGCGCGCGGTGGGCCCGCTGGGCGACGACCCGCTGGTGCACACCTGCGCGCTGACCTACGCCAGTGACATGACCCTCCTCGATGCCGTGCGCATCCCCGTGGAGCCCCTGTGGGGGGTGCGCGGTTTCGACATGGCGTCCCTGGACCACGCCATGTGGTTCCACCGCCCGTTCCGCGCCGACGAGTGGTTCCTGTACGACCAGGAGTCCCCCATCGCGCACGGCGGCCGGGGGCTGGCCCGCGGCCGGATCTACGACATCGAGGGCCGGCTGCTGGTCTCGGTGGTCCAGGAAGGTCTCTTCCGCCCGTATGCCGCCACGTCATCGAAGAAGGGATGACCCTGCCCCCATGAGCTCCGCCCCCTCCCCCTGCCCCTGCGGGCTGCCCGCCGCCTACGCGGACTGCTGCGGGCGTTTCCACTCCGGGGCCCGGCAGGCGCCCACCGCCGAGCTGCTGATGCGTTCGCGGTTCAGCGCGTTCGCGGTCGGCGACACTGCCTACCTGATGCGCTCCTGGCATCCGGACACCCGGCCCGGCCGGCTGGACCTCGACCCGGGACAGGTCTGGGAGCGGCTGGAGGTCCTCGGCACCGAGCGTGGCGGCATGTTCGAGACGGAGGGGGCCGTGGAGTTCCGGGCGCACTACCGCGAGGGCGGGCACCGCGGCTCACTGCACGAGCACAGCGAGTTCTCCCGGGTGGACGGCGCGTGGGTCTATGTCGGCCCCCTGGAGCCCGTCGTCTTCGACTGACGCGGTCCCCGGCGCAGCCGATCTGGCCCGTTCCAGGGCGAGCAGCAGACCGCGGCGGTACCACTGCGCCTCGTCGGGCTGCTGCACCCGCAGCAGCCGGCCGGCGACCTCCGCGGCGGCGGGCCGGACCGGGTGGCCGTAGGGGCGGGCGGGCGCGAGGGCTGCCAGGAGGATGCGTTCGCGCCCGTCCGGCACGTCCTCGGCCACGGTGTGCGGGGGCAGCGGAGCGGCCAGGACCGCCGCCCGCTCCCACGGGTCGGTGCAGGCGCGCAGGAGTTGTCCGGTGCGCCGCAGCCGCCAGCCGCGGGCCCGCAGGTCCGTCCCGGCGGCGAGCCCTTCGCGGTCCCGGGCGGGTGCCGGGCCGCGCAGCAGCTCGGGCCTGCGCCGCGCGAACTCCCCGACCTCCGCGGCCAGATAGGACCAGACGACGACCCGGTACCGGTTGATCCGGTAGGCGGCCGGGGTGAGGTGGCCGCAGCGGGCGAGCCGGGTGAAGCGGCCGGGGCTGGTGCCGAGGAGGGCGGCCGCCGGCATCGTGCCGATGGTCCGCACCTGTTCCCGCAGTGCGTCCGGGAAGCCGTCGAGGGCGCCGACCCGTGCCAGTTCGGTGCGCGGCCAGCGGGGCACGCCGTCCGGTCCGCGGGCCGCAGCCCGGACCAGGCCGAGCTGCACGGCGGTCTGGAACTCCCCGCGCCGCAGCCCCAGTTCGGCGGCCGCCCGGGCACCGCTGACCATCCCCCGGTCCGCCGTACCGCGCGGCGCCCCGTCCGTCCCGCCCGGCCCCCTGCGCACCGTCCCGTAGCACGTCATCGCACGCTTCATCACGGCCCCCTCCACACGCTCCGCAGCCATCCCTGACTCTGTGTGAAGACCGTAACCCAACGTGACGACACCCCGCCCGGCCTGTGGAAAACCCGGGCGGGCGGCCCTCGGCGCCCGCTCGGGCTACACCCCGCCGCGGTCCCGCTCGGTCACCCCGAGGTGTTCGCCGACCCGGTTGACCAGCAGCGTCATCTCGTATGCCACGTGGCCGATGTCCGCCTCCGCGGCGCTCAGCACGCACAGCGAACTGCCCTCGCCGGCGGCCATGACGAAGAGCACGCCCTCGTCGTACTCGACCATCGTCTGCCGCACCCGGCCCGCACCGAAGTGCCGCCCGGAACCCTTGGCCAGGCTCTGCAGGCCGGACGAGACGGCCGCGAGGTGCTCCGCGTCCGCGCGTTCGAGGCTGCTGCTGGACCCGGTCACCAGTCCGTCGTTGGACAGCACCACCGCGTGCCGCACCTGGTGGACCCGCCGGGTCAGATCGTCGAGCAGCCAGTCGAGCTGCTTGTCCAGCGCCATGTCGAAAGCCCTCCCCCTTCGCGCGGTCGCCCCCGTTCCCGCGGTCCTGTCCAGCCAGCCTTCCCCACCAGCGGCTTTCGGGCAAGGAGGATGGTCGCCCGGGCGGAGAATGACTCAAGAGGAGTGTCCGGAGCCCGCCGCGCATTCCGCCCGAACCGGCAGACTCCGTGCGTACGTACGGCCCGTCGGGGGCCGGTCGGGTCCGTCCGCCGGCTGCGCGACCTGGACCCGGGCGCCTGCACCCTGCCCGCCGGTCCCGTCAAGAGGCGCAATCCGGCCCGCCGTTGCCGCCGTTCCGGAGCCGCGGCGGAAGACGGTTCACACGGTGCCGGTGCGGCTCTCCACGGCGTCGAGCAGCCGGGCGGTGTGCACGCGCCCGGCGTATTCGACCAGCCGGATCAGCACCTCCTTGCCCGAGTCCTTGTCCCGGGCGTCGCACAGCACCACCGGAGTACCCCGTTCCAGGTCCAGCGCCTGCGACACCTCGTGGGCGCCGTAGGTGCGGGCCCCGGCGAAGCAGTTGACGGCCACGACGAACGGGATGTGCCGGTGCTCGAAGTAGTCGACGGCCGGGAAGCAGTCCTCCAGGCGTCGGGTGTCCGCGAGCACCACAGCCCCCAGCGACCCCTGGGACAGCTCGTCCCACAGGAACCAGAAGCGGTCCTGCCCGGGCGTCCCGAACAGGTAGAGGGAGAGTCCGGAACGGATGGTGATGCGCCCGAAGTCCATGGCCACCGTGGTGGTGGTCTTCTGGTCCACCCCGCCCGTGTCGTCGACCAGTTCACCGGCCTCGCTGAGCAGTTCCTCCGTCCGCAGCGGCCGGATCTCGCTGACCGCCCCGACCAGGGTGGTCTTCCCGACGCCGAAGCCACCGGCCACCAGAATCTTCAGCGCGAGGGCCGTCTGCTCCGGCTCCTCGCCCGCGGCCACGCCTTGTCCCGTCACAGCGCTCTCAACCCTTCGATGACTTCCCGCAGGATCCGCTCGTCCGGCAGCTGCGCCGGGGGCACCGGCCGGCTCACCCGCACGTGCCCCGCCTCCAGCAGGTCCCCGAGCAGGACCCGCACCACGCCCACCGGGAGGTCGGCGTCCGCGGACAGCTCCGCCACCGACTGGGTCTCCGACCGGCACAGCGCCAGGAGCGCCCGGTGCTCCGGCCCGAGCAGGGACTCGGCGGCCGCGTCGAGGCCGTCCGGTTCGACGACGACCAGGGCGATGAGGTCGAAGCGGACCCCGCTCGGGCCCGGCTTGGTACGGCCGCCGGTCATCGCGTACGGGCGGACCAGGGGGCCCGCCTCGGCGTCGAACCAGCGGCCGTCCACGGGCCCGGCGCCCGCTCCCCTGGCCGTTTCGCTGCTGAACCCGGTCATGGACCCGGCCGCCCTCAGCCCGCGGCCGGCGGCCGGGCGGCGAAGCGCGGCGGCTGGTAGAGGTGTTCGCCGACCCGCTTGACGAGCCGGGCCATCTCGTAGGCGATCAGGCCGATGTCGGCGGTGGCCGCGCTGAGCACGGCGAGGCAGGACCCGTCTCCGGCAGCGGCGACGAACAGGAAGCCGTCGTCCATCTCCACCATCGTCTGGCGCACGCCCCCGGTGCGGAAGTGCCGGCCCGCGCCCTTGGCCAGGCTGTGGAAGCCGGAGGCCACGGCGGCCAGGTGCTCGGCGTCCTCGCGGCTGAGCGCGCTCGAAGCACCCACCGCCAGGCCGTCGTTGGAGAGCACCACCGCGTGCCGTACCTCGCGCACCCGGCCCACCATGTCGTCCAGCAGCCAGTCCAGCTCGCCGGAACGCCGTGCAGTGTCCATGTCGGTCCCCTGATGTTCGATCACGAGTGTTCTCCTTCGCTGCCCGCGGCGCCGCGGGGTCCGGTGCCGCGCACCTCGGCCGCGCCGCGGGCCCAGCCGGCGCGGTAGGCCGCCATCCGGCTGCGGGCCTCTTCGGGGCTGCGCCCGTACGGGTCCCCGGCCTCGCCGGTCCCCGAGGATGCGGGGGCGGCCGGGGCGGGGGCTTCGCGCAGCTGCGGCACCAGGCTGGCCTGGCGGACCCGGCGGGGCAGGTCCGTGACGCCGGCCGCGGGCTCGGGGCGGCCGTTCGCACCGCCCGGTGCGACCCCTCCGATGCCGGCCGGCAGGGGTACGGGTCCGGTGGCCCGCAGGACGGTACGGGGCCCGGAACCTCCCGGTCCGCGGGGTCGCAGCGTGGCCACAGGAGCCGGGGCCTGCTCCGGGGCGGGCCGGTCCGCCCCGGCCGGGCCCGGCGGCTCGGGGCGCGCGCCGGGCCCGGCGGCCGTCCGGTCCCCGGGAAGGGCGGCCGGAGCGGAACCGGGGCGGAGGGACGGAGCGCTGCCGGGGCCGGGGCCGGCGGCAGGAACGGGTCCGGGCCGGAAGGCCGGCCCCGGCCGCAGTTCCGGTTCCGGTTCTGCGCCGGAGCGGACCGCGGCGAAGCCCCCGGCCTCGGCGCCCCCCGGGGCAAGGCCGCCGCCTGCGGCCTCCCGTGCCCGGCTGGCGGCTGTGGCGGGCCGGCCGAACGCTTCCGCTTCCGCCGCCGTACCGCCGGGTTCCGGTTGCTCGGGGGCCGCCCCGGCGCCCTGCCTGCTGCCCGGCGGGAGGGCGCCCTGGAGCAGGGCGGTCGGCAGCAGGACCACGGCGGTGGTGCCGCCGTACGGGGAGGTCCGCAGGTGCACCTTGACCCCGTGCCGGGCGGAGAGCCGGCTGACCACGAAGAGCCCGAGGCGGTCGCTGTCGAACAGGTCGAGGGCCTCGGACTGCTCGATGCGCCGGTTGGCCTCGGCGAGGGTGCCGCGCCCCATGCCCAGGCCGCGGTCCTCCACTTCGAGCACGTAGCCGTTGCCGACCGGTTCGCCGCTGACCCGGACCTTGGTGTGCGGGGGCGAGAACTGGGTGGCGTTCTCGATGAGTTCGGCGAGCAGGTGGGTGAGGTCGGCGACGGCGGCGCCGGCCACGGCGGCCTCGGCGAGCTGCCGCACCTCGACCCGCGGGTAGTCCTCGATCTCGGACACGGCCGCCCGGACGACGTTGGTGAGGGGGACCGGCATCCGCCAGGCCCGGCCCGGGGCGGCACCGGAGAGGATGATCAGGCTCTCCGCGTGGCGGCGCATGCGGGTGGTGAGGTGATCGAGGCGGAAGAGGTCGCCGAGTTCGCCCGGGTCGTCGGCCCGGCGCTCCATCGAGTCCAGGAGGGTGAGCTGGCGGTGGACGAGCACCTGGCTGCGGCGGGCGAGGTTGACGAAGACCCCGGAGACGCCGCTGGCCAGCTCGGCACGTTCCACGGCGGCGCTCAGGGCGGCCCGGTGGACGGTGGCCAGGGCCGCCCCGACCTGGGCGATCTCGTCGTCGGCCGGGGCACCGACGGGGGCTTCGGCGGTGACGTCGACCTCCTGTCCGGCGCGCAGCCGCTCCATGGCGCCGGGGAGCTTGCGGTGGGCGATCTCCAGGGCTCCGTTGCGGAGCGCGACCAGCTCGACGACGAGGGCGCGGCCGATGCGCACGGAGATGACCAGCGAGGCGGCCACGGCCGCGAGTCCGAACAGCACGGCGGCGCCGGCCACGCCGAGCACTCCCTCGGCGAACGGGTCGGAGCGGTCGGCGGCGGCGGCCCGGGCCTCGTCCTCGACGGCGCGCATGGCCGTCGCGACCTCGGCGGCCGCCCCGTCCCAGCCGGCCGGCACGGCCCGGTCGGCATCCTGCCGCGGGTCGACTGCCGCGGTCAGCAGCCGGTCCTCGGCGGCGGTGAGGGCGGCGTACGCGGCGCTCTTGGCGGCTGCCTGCCACCGGGTGCGCGGGGCGCCGGGGAGGTCCGCGGCGGCGGACGCGGTCAGGGTGCGGCGGCTTTCGGCGGCCGCGGTGAAACGCCGCAGGTCCGCGGCGGCCAGTGGGGTGCGGCCGGAGCGGCCGGCCAGGACGGCGTCCTCACGGGCCAGGTGCTCGCGGGCGCGGGCGAGTTCCAGGAGGACGCGGGCCTCGGAGGCGTGCGCCGCGCCCTCGGCAGCCGCGCCGCCGGTGAGGCTGCCGAGGGTGGCGAAGGCGGCGGCGACGACCTCGGTGTACTGCTCGAAGGCGGTGTCGCGGCCGGTCGTGCGGGCCTCGATGCCGGCGCGTACGCGAGAAAGCGTTTCTGCAGCGGCGACGAACTCGCGGAGCCGGACGGCGACGGCGGCCGGGTGGTCACCGGAGTCGGCGACGGTGTGCCGGTCGCCGAGGCGGAGCCGGGCGACGGCGGCGTCGGTACGGCGGCCCTGTTCGGCCAGGGCGGCGGCGCGGTCGGGGCCGGGCTCGGCCAGCCGGCGCACGGCCGCCCGGCGTTCGGCCTGGAGGGCGGTGACCGCTGCGCCGAGGGGGAGGCGCAGTTCCCGGTCGACGCGCTGGATGCGGCCGAGGCGGGCGATGTCCTGGGCGGTGCTGACGGTGGCGAAGGCCCAGAGGGCGAGGAGGGACACCACGGGGACCATGAGCAGCGAGACGATCTTCGCGCGGACGGTGCCGGGCCGCAGTCTCTGGCGCCGCACCGGCCCGGCCGCAGCGGGGGCGCCGGCCGGGAAGGCGCGGGGCGGCGGGGCTGCGGCCTCGGCCGGGTCCTCTTCGGCCGGCGGCCCGGCGTGGGCCCGGCGGCCGCGCGCCGGTGCTGCGGGCAGCCGGGACGCGTCGGCGTCCGGGGTGCTGCGGGGTGTGCGCATGGGCTCCTCGTTCCGGGTGGCGGTGCGGGTGGTGCGGCGGTGCGGGCCTCAGTGCGCGCTCGCGGCTTCCTCCCCGAGGCGCTGCGCGGTGGCGGAGGCGGCACGTTCGTCGGCGGTCGGGGAGAGGGCGACGAAGGCGGAGGTGAGGAAGAGGTAGGAGCCGAGACCGACCGCGAGGGGGAAGATGAACTGCATCGCCGTGGCGCCGGGGAGGGCGGCGTCCGAGGGGGTGACCTCGACGCCGACGGCCGTCATGCCGGTGTAGTGCATGCTGCTGACGGCGGCGCCCATGACCAGGGAGGCGACGGCCACGGCGACCGGCGACCTGATGTTCAGGGCGGCCCAGAGGGCCGCGGTGGCGGCGACGACCGCGATGGCGACGGAGAGTCCGACGACGAGCGGGTCGTAGGTGACCTTGCCGTGCAGCCGGAGGGCCGCCATGCCGAGGTAGTGCATGCTGGCGACGCCGAGTCCGGTGGTGAGGCCGCCGAGGACGAGGGCGCGGCCCCGGTCCTTGCCGTAGCCGACGGCGAAGACGCCGGCGCCGACGACGGCCACGGCGACGAGCAGGCTGAGGACGGTCAGCGGCACGTTGTAGTGGATCTCGGTGCCGGTGACGCTGAAGCCGAGCATGGCCACGAAGTGCATGGTCCAGATGCCGGTGCCGATGGCGGAGGCGGCGGTGAGCAGCCAGTTGCGCCGGGAGCGTCCGGTGGCGGCGAGCGCGCGGACGGTGCAGCGCAGCCCGAGGGCCGCGCCGATGGAGGCCATCACGTATGACAGCACGGGAGTGAGCCAGCCGAAGGCTGCGTGGTCCAGGTGTCCCATGGCCCCGGGACGCTAGTCCGGGTGAGGGCACGAACAAGGGGCGCATTTCGAAAACCGATGGAATATGACAGAGATACGTTCGGGCCCGATCGGTCGGTCACTTCCGGTGGCGGGCTGCGCACGGTGGGGGCGGATTCCGGTGGGGGATCATGGACGCATGAGCGATGACCCCACACGAGTCCAGGAGTTCTTCGGTGTGCGCGCCGCCGGCTGGGACGGCAGGTTCCCGGACGACGGGCCCAGGTTCGCGGTCGGCGTGGCCGAGATGGGCCTGCGGCCCGGTGACCGGGTGCTCGACGCGGGGTGCGGCACCGGGCGGGCCCTGCCGTACCTGCGCGGCGCGGTCGGGCCGGAGGGCACCGTGATCGGTCTCGACCTGACCGCGGCCATGCTGGAGCAGGCGGTGCTGGCGGGCCGCGACCGGGACGGTCTGCTGGTGCTCGGCGACGTGTCCCGGCTGCCTCTGGCCGACGCCTCGCTCGACGCCGTGTTCGGTGCCGGGCTCGTCTCGCACCTGGCCGATCCGGAGCGGGACCTGGCCGAGCTGGCGCGCGTGGTGCGGCCGGGCGGGCGGCTGGCGCTGTTCCACGCCATCGGGCGCCGGGCGCTGGCCGCCCGGCACGGCCGCCAGATCACGCCGGACGACCTGCGGGCCGAGGAGAACCTCGGTCCGGTGCTGGCCGCCGCGGGCTGGCAGCTGGTGTCGTACGCGGACGAGGACGCGCGGTTCCTCGCGCTGGCGGTCCGGGCGGGCTGACGCGGACCCCGGTCACGGGCGGCGGCCGGGGGTGCCGCCCGAGCCCGGTCAGGCCGGCGCGGCGTCGGCCCCGGCGTCGGTCCCGGCGGCGGTGGCGGCAGCGGTGGCAGGCGCCCCGGCGGCGCCGGCCGGAGCGTGGACGACCGGGCAGCCCCCGCGCCCCGGGACCGGGAACGTGCCGAGGTCGGACAGGGCGTACCCGCCCGGGTAGCTCTTGATCTCCGGGTTCTGGCGGGCGTAATGCGGGGTCCGGCGCGGCGGCAGCAGGCGCACCGCCCGGCCGCGCAGCCGCAGGGTGCCGCGGACCAGGGTGCGCACCGCCGGGTGCGGCGGCTCGTACCGGAAGGCGTGCAGCAGCGGGGCGTCGAGGAGGGCCAGGCTCGCGGTGCGAAGGGCGGGGGCGAGCGGGGCCGGGTACCAGGAGGCCATCAGGCCGAGGGTGGCGTCGGAGACCTTACGGCCGCCCTCGTCCCAGCCGAAGTGCTCGGCCTCGTAGGCGTCGAGGCAGGTCTCGAACTCCTCGAAGGAGCCCGGGACGTCCTTGATGCCCAGGTGCCGGCCGAGGGTCGCGTAATAGCGGGCGGCCGCCGTCCGCTCGTGGCGGGACAGCCGGCGCCAGCCGTAGGCGTCGATCCAGCGCTTCGGGATGACCACGAACGTGCACAAGACGTACCGCATGTCGTCGTTGGTGATGTCGTAGCTGCGGTGCATCTGGTTGACGCGGCGGATCGCGGTGCGGCCCTGGTCGCTGTCGAATCCGTGCTCGATCACCGCGTCGAGGAGCAGCGCCGTGTCGTCGTAGCGCCGCTGCGGGCGGGAGGTGAACTCGGCGGTCTCGGCCAGCAGCCGGCCGATGCTCGGGACGGCGTACGTCCGGTAGAGGGCGAGCTCCAGGGCGCGGGTGTAGTCCCAGGGGAATTCGTACGTCGTGGTGAGGCGGTGGATCGTGAGGAAGTCCCGCTCGGGGTCGAGCCGGAGGATCTCCTTGAGCCGGTCGTAGCGCGTCACCGCGGTTCCCTTCTGTGGCGGAGGTCCAACTCTATGTGCACGTCCGGGGCTTGGGGCGCGGGCGGGGGTGCCGCGGGGCGCCGGCGGCGGGCGCCGGCGAAATGGCCGCCGGCCGCCTCTCGACGGCCGGGTTACTCACTGGTTAGGGTGCGCCGACGAACAGGCAACGGGAGGGCACGTGAGCGGGACGGACGAGGACGTCGACGCGGGCGGCGCGGTGGCGGACACCGGCTCCGCGGGCGGTGCGCAGGTGGACGGCGCGGACGCGGACGGCGGCGAGGAGGGGGCGCTGTACGTGCTCTCGGCCCAGCTGCTGACGCCGGCCCGGTTCCCGGGCGTGTTCGGCGACGACTATCCGGAGGCCTGCCGGGCGCTGGGGCTGGATCCCCACCCCGAGGGGTACGGACTGGTCCTCGGGCAGGACGAGACGGGTGCGCGCTGGACCGTGGTGATCGACGACGTCTCGCTGGTCGCGGTGGCCATCGCCTCCTGGGACTGCGGGATGGAGTACGACCTCTCGCCCGACGACCGCACCATCGTGGCCTCCCTGGCGGGCTGGCCGCTGGACCTGGCGGTGGCCGCGCCGGGAGTGCCCGAGCCGCACGACCCCGAGCAGGGGGCGGACGGGACCGGCCGGGTGCCGCTCGCGCCGCCGCGCGCGGACGTCTGGGGGGCCGCCCAGCGGCGCATGGGAGCGGACGAGATCGCCGAGCAGTGGACGGCCTGGCGGGAGCAGTACGTGGCTCCCGCGGCGGAGGGGGCTTCGGGCGGGCCGGGGCATCCCGGGGTCCGGCGCGTCCTGGACGAGGCGCACGCGTACGTGCAGAACCCGCCCCCGGTGGGCCGGATCCGGTCGGCGTTCGCCTCCGGCGAGGCCCGGACGCTGCGGGTGGACGGGCCGGGCTGGTCGATGGTCGCCCGGACCGACGACATGGCCTTCGTGCTGCTGGACGACGAGCCCGGCCAGGTGCGCCCGGTCGGCCGCGGGCCCGAACTCCCCGGTCTCCTCGACTCCCTGGACAAGATCGCTGTTCGCCCGGCCTGATCGCTGCGATCATGGACGGTGAACGTTCGAGGTCGTGGGAGGGGTGCGGATGACGGGGACGACGGACGGGCCGGAGCGGGGCGACGGCGGGGCGGGCACCGGGCCGGTGACGTGTGTGCCGGTGGGCCGGGTGCTGGGCGGCCGCGCCGAGGCCTTCGACGACGACTGGGGCCGGGAGAGCGCCGTGATCCGGCTGGACTCCGAGCAGTTCACGCCCGAGGCCCTGTTCGGTCTGGCGGACTTCTCACACCTGGAGGTCGTCTACCACTTCGACCGGGTGCCCGAGTCGAAGATCGAGACGGGCGCCCGGCACCCCCGCGGGAACGCGGACTGGCCGCTGGTGGGCATCTTCGCCCAGCGCGGCAAGAACCGTCCGAACCGGCTCGGCGTCTCCCGCTGCCGGCTGATCGAGGTCGACGGCCTGGACGTGTACGTCGAGGGCCTGGACGCGGTCGACGGCACCCCGGTGCTCGACATCAAGCCGTACCTGACGGAATTCGGCCCGCGCGGCGAGGTCCGGCAGGCGCAGTGGTCCGTGGAACTGATGCGGGACTACTACTGACGGAGCCGTGCACGGTCCGCCCGGCCGGGGACCGCGCGCCGTCCGCCCGGCCGGGTACGGCCCGTGTCAGACCGGCTGCAGCGGGACGTGCGGGCCGGACGGGGGCTCGGCGGTGACGAGGTCGCCGGGGTGGATGGTGCCGGTGGTGCGGACGACGGCCATGATGCCGCAGCGGCGGATGATGTCACCGGTGTCGGTGCGGCCGACCACCTGCTTGAGCAGGCCCTCCTGGAAGGCGTCGATCTGGCGGCAGGGGTTGCGCAGGCCGGTGACCTCGATGACGGCTTCGGGGCCGATCCGCAGCAGCGTGCCGGTGGACAGGCCGAGCAGGTCGATGCCGGCGGTCGTCACGTTCTCGCCGAGTGCGCCGGGCGTGACGTCGAAGCCCGCGGCCGCGACCTCGTCAAACAGTTCCCGGTGGATGAGGTGGACCTGGCGCAGGTTCGGCCGGGTCGGGTCCTGCGCCACCCGGGAGCGGTGCTTGACGGTGACCCCGGCATGGACGTCGCCCTCGACGCCGAGGCCGGCGAGGAGTGTGATGCGCGCGCGGTTGGGCTTGCCGAAGCCGTACGTGCCGTTGCTGCTGACCGCCGTGACGGAACCGCTCATGGTGTCGGGCCCTCCCCCGTCTCGAGCCGGCCCGTCCTGGCGGCCGGCCGCCGTCACCTGCCTATCTGCTTGCGTGAGAGCCCCTTCATCCGGCGCCGCTGCGAGGGGTCGAGCATGAAGTAGGCGGCCGTCGGCACCCCGATGAGCACCAGCAGGCCGGGCCAGAATCCGATGGTCCAGAACAGGACGACCGCCGCCACCACACCGGCGGCGGCCACCTTCGCGCGGGTCGACATCGCGGCGCCTCCCTTCCCGCAAAGCCGGCGGGCGCTCCACGGCGACCCGCCTCCTGACACCTTCAACGCGCGGGGCCGTCGTGCCGTTCCCGCCGGGCCCAGGGCTTCGGGTACCCTCGGCGGCCCCGGCGCCCCGGGGCCCGAGCCGAATCCGAGGAACGCGTGCTCCACGACGAGATCTCCGGCCTGATCCACTGCTCCGCGGCCTTCCTTCCCGGCGATCCGGCCCGGTCCGGCCGGATCGCCTTCTGGGATTCCGACGGCGGCCTCGTGGACGTGGTGCCGGCCGGTCCGGCCGTGGCCGAGGAACTCACCGTCCTCACCCCCGCCCTGGAAACCGCCGCAGTTCCGGCGGTGACGCTGCCGGTCGGCGCCGCGCTCCCGCTCCTGACCCGGATCCGGGCAGCCGCGCGCGGCGACGCCGGCCTGGCCCGCAGCGCGCCGGCCTTCTGGGGTGCGGCCGCACTGCTGGCACTGGAGTTCGCGGCCCGCGGGCTGCTGCTGCCGGGGCTGACCCCCGGCGGCCACGACTCCTGGCGCGTCGGCCCGCTCGACGCCGACGACCTCCAGCAGCTGCGGAACCTGGCCGCGGCCATGCCGCCCGATGCGCACTGCGTGCCGCTGCCGGGTGCCGGGCCGGCCCGGCTGCCCGCCCCCGAGGAGTTGCTGCGGCCCTTCCTGGACGCCGTCGCCGACACCCTGCCGCGCTCGCCCGCCGCAGCGGCGGCCGCGGGCGGCCCCGCCTTCGCGGCGCCGGCCCCGCACCGCCGTCCCGAGCACCGGGCCTGGGCCGACGAGGTGGCCGCCGCGCACGACGCGGGCATCCGGCTCTCCCTGCGGATCGAGGTGTCCGGCCTGGATGCGGACGGCCCGGGCGCGGACCCGTCCCGGCCCGTCTTCCGTGGCGTGCTCCAGCTGCACAGCCTGGCCGACCCGTCTCTGGTCGCCGATGCGGCCGACGTGTGGACGGGACGCGCCGGCCTCCCCGGGACGGCCGCGGCCGGCGGCCCCCGGCCCGACGCCCTGCTCGCCCTGCGCCGGGCCGTCCGGGTGTGGCCGCCGCTCGCGCCGCTGCTCGGCGCAGCGGTGCCGGACGCCGTGGTCCTCGACGACGAGGACGTCGCCGAACTCCTGGGCCGGGCCGGGCAGGCCCTCGCCGCCGAGGGGTTCCAGGTCCACTGGCCCCGGCAGTTCGCCCGCGAGCTGACCGCCCGGGCGGTGATCGGGCTGCCGGACGACGACGGCCCGCGCGACGTCCGCGGCGGAAGCGCCGCGCCCGCCCTCTTCTCCCCCGGCTCGGTGCTCGCCTTCGACTGGCGCTTCGCGATCGGCGGCGAAGAGATCGGCCGGGCCGACCTCGACCGCCTGGCCGAGGCGAAGCGTCCGCTCGTACGGCTGCGCGACCAGTGGGTGCTGATCGACCCGCGGGCCGCCCGGCGCGCGCTGACCCGGCAGGACGGCAAGCTGGCTCCGGTCGATGCGCTGGCCGCCGTACTGACCGGATCCGCCGAAGTGGACGGCGTGCCCGTACCGGTGGCCGCGCGCGGTGACCTGGAGCTGCTGCGGGCACAGCTGGCCGATCCGGAGGCTGCCGGTGCCCGCCCGCCGGAGGCCCCCGCGGCGCTCGCCGCCACCCTGCGGGACTACCAGCTGCGCGGCCTGGACTGGCTGGCCCGGACCACCGCGCTGGGGCTGGGCTGCTGCCTCGCCGACGACATGGGCCTCGGCAAGACGGTCACCCTGATCGCCCTGCACCTGCACCGGCAGCAGGACCCGGCGACCGCCGGGCCCACTCTGGTGGTGTGCCCGGCCTCCCTGATGGGCAACTGGCAGCGCGAGATCGAGCGGTTCGCGCCCGGCACCGCGGTGCACCGCTTCCACGGGTCGGGGCGCCGGCTGCCGGACGGGCCGGGGGACGGGTTCGTCCTCACCACGTACGGCACCATGCGCCTCGACGCGGCGGACCTCGCCGGCGTGCGGTGGGGCCTGGTCGTGGCCGACGAGGCCCAGCACGTGAAGAATCCGCGGTCGGGGACCGCGCGGGCGCTGCGGACCATCGGGGCGCGGGCCCGGGTGGCGCTGACCGGCACGCCGGTGGAGAACAGCCTGTCCGAGCTGTGGGCCGTCCTCGACTGGACGACGCCCGGTCTGCTCGGCCGTCAGTCCGCCTTCCGGAACCGGTACGCGGGCGTGGAGAGCGGTACGGATCCGCAGGCGGCGGCCCGGCTGGCGGCGCTGGTGCGCCCGTTCCTGCTGCGGCGGCGCAAGTCCGATCCGGGCATTGCGCCGGAGCTGCCGGCGAAGACGGAGACCGACCGTCCGGTGGCGCTGACGGCGGAGCAGACCGTGCTGTACGAGGCGGTGGTGCGCGAGACGCTGGCGGAGATCGCGGCGGCGGACGGGTTCGAGCGGCGCGGGCTGGTGGTGAAGCTGCTGACCTCGCTCAAGCAGATCTGCAACCACCCGGCGCAGTACCTGAAGGAGCGGCAGCCCCGGCTGGCGGGCCGATCGGGGAAGCTGGAGCTGTTCGACGAGCTGCTGGACACAATCCTCGCCGAGGACGGTGCGGTGCTGGTGTTCACGCAGTACGTGGCGCTGGCCCGGCTCGTGGAGCGGCACCTCGCGGAGCGCGGCATCGGCAGTCTGCTGCTCCACGGGGCGACGCCCCTGGCCCGGCGGCAGGAGCTGGTGGACGCCTTCCAGGCCGGGGCGGCGCCGGTGTTCCTGCTGTCGCTGCGTGCGGCGGGCACCGGTCTGAACCTGACCCGGGCCGGTCACGTCGTGCACTTCGACCGGTGGTGGAACCCGGCGGTGGAGGACCAGGCGACGGACCGCGCGTACCGGATCGGGCAGACGCAGCCGGTGCAGGTGCACCGGCTGATCGCCGAGGGCACGGTCGAGGACCGGATCGCCCGGCTGCTGGAGCGGAAGCGGGCGCTGGCCGACGCGGTGCTCAGGGGCGGCGAGAGCGCGCTGACGGAACTGACCGACGAGGAGCTGGCGGAGCTGGTGGCACTGGGAGGAGGACCGCGGTGAGCGGGTACGGGGACGGGGCTGCGGGGGACGGGCCGGAGCGCACCTTCGAGGCGCTGCCGCCGGCCCGTGGCCGGGGGTTCGCGGTCACCTGGTGGGGCCAGGCGTGGCTGCGGGCGCTGGAGGGCAGTGCGCTCGACGGTGAACAGCTGAAGAGGGGCCGCCGTTGCGCGCGCGGCGGTGCGGTCGGTGCGGTGTCGGTGCGGCCGGGCCGGCTGACCGCGGTGGTGGCCGATCCGGACGGCACCCGGCACCGGACGGACGTGCTGCTGCAGCGGTTCGGTCCGGCCGAGTGGGACCGCTTCCTCGGGCTGGCCGCGGCCGAGTCGGGGCACATCGCGGCGCTGCTCGACCGCGAGATGCCGCCGGAGCTGGCGCAGGACGCGGCGGCGGCCGGGGTGGAACTGCTGCCCGGCACGGGCGACCTGGATCCGCGGTGCGCCTGCGGGGAGTGGGACCACTGCGCGCACACGGCGGCGCTGTGCTACCAGCTGGCGCGGCTGCTGGACCGGGATCCGTTCCTGCTGCTCCTGCTCCGCGGGCTGGGTGAGCACGAGGTCCTGGATGCGCTGCGGGAGCGCAGCGCATCGGTGGTGGCGGGGGCGCACGGTGCGGCGCGGCGGGCGCCGGGGGTGGATGCGGCGGAGGCGTTCGCGGCCTGGCAGATCCTGCCGCCGCTGCCGGAGCCCCCGCGGGTGCCGGCGGGGCCGGTGCAGCCGGCGCTGCTGGACGTGGAGGCGGAGCCGGGCGAGGGGCTGGACCCGGGGGCGGTGGAGTTCCTCGCGGAGGCGGCGGCCGGGGAGGCCCGCCGGCTGCTGGCGGCCGCCGTCGCGCCGGGCCACGAGGCGCAGGAGCTGCGGCCGGAGCGTTCCTTCGCGGACGACCTGGTACGGCTGGCGGCCGCGGCGGAGGACGTGCGGGTGCTGGCCCGGCTGGCGGCGGCGGGCGGACGCGACCGGCCCGGGCTGGCCCGCGCGGTCCGTGCCTGGCGGTACGGCGGCCCCGCGGCGGTGTCCGTACTGGAGGAGGCGTGGCAGCCGGACGGGGAACCGGCCGCCCGCGCGCGGGCGGCCCTCGCGGCCGCCTGGGCGGACGAGCCCGGCGGCCCGCCGGCGCTGGAGTGCGCGGGCAACCGGTGGACGGCGCCGGACGGTTCGGCGCAGCTGCGCCTGGACCGGGCCGGGCACTGGTGGCCGTACCGGCAGGAGGGCGGCCACTGGGAGCCGGCGGGGGCGGCGGAGACCGATCCGGCGTCGGCCTGGGCGGTGCTCGGCGACGCCTGAGGCACGGGCGGGCTGCGGCACCTGGCCGGTTCCGCCTCCGGTCCGGCCGGTCGCACCCTTGCCGGTCCCGGTGCCCCGCACGACGATGAGGGCTCGCCGAGGCGGGTGCGGGGAGGGTCGGTTGACTGCGGAGGGTGGTGCGCAGGCCGTCGGGGGTGATCCCTGGGTGGCGCTGCCGGCGGGCGCGGATGCCGCGGAGCGGGAGGTGCAGTTGCGGCGGGCGCATCGGACGTTCGCCGACGAGGGGCGGGTCGAGGGCGCGGTGCGGGAGGTGGTGGCCGCATCGTGGCGGCGGTGCGCGCGGGCGCTGGTCAGTCCCGAGTGCAGTGCGCGGGTCGACGTCTCGGACGGGGACCTGCGGAGCTACCGGGAGAAGCATCCGCTGGCCGCGGTGATGCCGCTGTTCCGGGAGCTGGTCGGTGCGTTCGCCGCCGGTGGCGAGCACCTGCTGGCGGTGTGCGACGCGCGGGGCCGGCTGCTGTGGGTGGAGGGGCACGCACAGACCCGGCGGCGTGCCGACGGGCTGGGGTTCGTGCCCGGTGCCCGGTGGGCCGAGTCCGTGATGGGCACCAACGCACCGGGCACCGCGGTGGCCGAGGACCGGCCCGTGCAGGTCTTCGGGGCCGAACACTTCAGCCGGGGTGTGCATCCGTGGACGTGCGCGGCGGCCCCGGTGCACGACCCGCGGACCGGCCGGCTGCTCGGCGCCGTCGACGTCACCGGCGGTCCGGGCCTGGCCCATCCGCACTCGCTGGCCTTCGTGCGGGCGGTGGCCCGGGCCGCGGAGTCCCAGCTGGCCCTGCGGGAGCCCGCACCACCCGCCGCCCGGGACGGCCTGTTCGCACTCGGCCGGGACGAGGCCGTGTTCGCGGCGGGCGGCCGCCGGATCCGGCTGGGCCGCCGGCACAGCGAGATCCTGGTCCTGCTCTCCCGTCATCCGGGCGGCCTGTCCGGCGAGGAGCTGCTGATCGGGCTGTACGAGGACGAATCGGTGTCGCCGGTGACCCTGCGGGCCGAACTGTCGCGGCTGCGGGCCCTGCTCGGCCCCGATGTGCTGCGCTCGCGCCCGTACCGGCTGGCCGCGCCCGTCGAGACCGACTTCGGGGCGGCCGCCCGGCAGGTGGCCGTGGGTGCGGTCTCGGCAGCCCTCGCCGGCTATCCGGGCCCGCTGCTGCCGTCGTCGGCCGCGCCGGAGATCGTACGGCTGCGCGAGCGGCTCGCCGACCAGCTGCGGGCGGCGCTGATCGCCCGCGGCGATCCGGGACTGCTCGCCGACTGGGCGTACGCGCCGTGGGGTGAGGACGACCTGGCGGTGTGGCAGGCCCTCGCGGCCGCCCTGCCCGGCGACCGCGGTGCCGCGGCGCTGGCCCGCGCCCGGCGCCTCGACGCCGAGCTCCGCGGGTGACGGGGCCCGGCAGCTCCCGCCGTCGGCGCAGACCCCGGCGGGCGGCGGCGCAACGTGGGTGCAACGTCCCGCTCCCTAGCCTCGCCGCGAGCGCCCGCCAGGGACGGGCGGCGCCACCCCGTGGGAGGAGTCCGGCATGACCCGTTACGCAGCACCCGGCACCGAGGGCGCGATCATGTCGTACGCGCCGCGCTACGACCACTGGATCGGCGGGGAGTACGTGCCTCCGGCGCGCGGCGGCTACTTCGAGAACCCGTCGCCCGTCAACGGACAGCCGTTCACCGAGATCGCCCGCGGTACGGCCGAGGACGTCGAGCGGGCCCTCGACGCGGCGCACGCGGCGGCCCCCGGCTGGGGCCGGGTGCCGGCGGCCGAGCGGTCGGCGGTGCTGCTGCGGATCGCCGACCGGATGGAGCAGAACCTCGAACGCCTCGCGGTCGCGGAGAGCTGGGAGAACGGCAAGCCGGTCCGGGAGACGCTCGCCGCCGACATCCCGCTCGCCATCGACCACTTCCGCTACTTCGCGGGGGCGCTGCGCGCGCAGGAGGGGGCGCTGAGCGAGGTCGACGACGACACGGTCGCCTACCACTTCCACGAGCCGCTGGGCGTGGTCGCCCAGATCATCCCGTGGAACTTCCCGATCCTGATGGCCGTGTGGAAGCTGGCGCCGGCCCTGGCCGCGGGCAACGCGGTGGTGCTCAAGCCGGCCGAGCAGACCCCGGCGTCGGTGCACTTCTGGCTGAGCCTGGTGGCGGACCTGCTGCCGCCGGGCGTGCTGAACATCGTCAACGGCTTCGGCGAGGAGGCCGGCAAGCCGCTCGCCTCCAGCCCCCGCGTGGCGAAGATCGCGTTCACCGGGGAGACCGCCACCGGCCGGCTGATCATGCAGTACGCGGCCGAGCACCTGAAGCCGGTCACCCTCGAACTCGGCGGCAAGAGCCCGAACATCTTCTTCGACGACGTCTGGGCCGTCGACGACGACCTGCGCGACAAGGCCCTCGAAGGGTTCACGATGTTCGCCCTCAACCAGGGCGAGGTGTGCACCTGCCCGTCGCGCGCCCTCATCGAGCGCGGCCGCTACGGCGACTTCCTCGACGCGGCCGTCGCCCGCACCGAGCTGATCGTGCCGGGCCACCCGCTGGACACGGAGACGATGATCGGCGCGCAGGCGTCCGCCGAGCAGCTCACGAAGATCCTGTCGTACCTGGAGATCGGCCAGAAGGAGGGCGCGAAGATCCTGACGGGTGGTCAGCAGGTGCGGTACGACGGTGAACTCGCGGGCGGGTACTACGTCCAGCCGACCATCTTCGAGGGCGACAACCGCATGCGGATCTTCCAGGAGGAGATCTTCGGCCCCGTGGTGTCGGTGACCTCCTTCCGGGACTTCGAGGACGCCATCGGCATCGCCAACGACACGGCGTACGGCCTCGGCGCGGGCGTGTGGACCCGCGACATCAACACGGCCTACCGTGCCGGCCGCGCCATCCAGGCCGGCCGCGTCTGGACGAACTGCTACCACGCCTACCCCGCACACGCAGCCTTCGGCGGCTACAAGCAGTCGGGCATCGGCCGCGAGACGCACAAGATGATGCTGGACCACTACCAGCAGACGAAGAACGTCCTGGTCAGCTACTCCCCGAAGAAGCTCGGCTTCTTCTAGGACCCCGGAAGGCGGCGCCTGACCCGGGCTTTCGCCTGTCAGGCGCCGTCGGCGCGGCCTGCGGTCGCGGACGCTCGACGTGCGCGTCAGCGGGCCCGAAGACCGACCGCCAGCGTCAGCTCGAGGACCCGGTGTGGCGATGCGAGGTCCGGAAACAGCTCCCGCAGCTGCGACATCCGGTACCGGACGGTCTGGGGGTGGACGAACAACGCCGACGCCACCTCGTCCCGCCGGCCTTGGTGAAGCAGCCACGCCCGCAACGTCTCCTCCAGCCGCAGCCCGGTCGCGACGGGCAAGGTCCGCAGCGGCGCGAGGGCCCGGGCCCGCAGGTCTGCGAACGCGTCCACGTCGGCGCTCAGCACCAGCTCGGGCAGGTGGTCCTCGGTGTCGCGGATGTCGGAGGAGAGAGAGCGCGCACGTGCGGCTCGTGCGTACGAGGCGGATGCACGGGTCCATGGCCGGGCCGGGCCGACCACGGCGCTGCGGTCGGCCAGCTGCCGCAGGAGATGCGACCGGTCGGCATCGGGGACGAGCAGGACACCGAAGGCGTCCGGCAGATCGTCGAGGACGAGGGTGCCCGGGTCGAGCGCGCGGTAGGCAGGCCGGGCCTGGGCGGCGGGCAGCAGGACCGCGGTCAGCGTAACCGGAGGCTGCCACCCGGCCCGTTGGACAGAGGCCAGCAGCACGTCCGGGCTCGCGCCGGCGAGGAGGTCGCGGGCCAGGTGTTCCAGGTGGCGCTCGTGGTCCCGGCCCCGGGCGGCCAGTTCGTCGGCGTGGCCCGCGGCGCTCGCAGCGGAGAGCTCGTCGATGTAGGCGAAGGTCAGCTCGGCGAACTTGGCGACCTCGGCGGCGGGCAGACCTGCGGGTACGGCACCCGCTGCCAGGCATCGCCAGGCCACGCGGGCGCCCACGCGGTAGGCGCTGAGCAGGGCGTCCATCGAACGCCCGTCGCGCACTTCGCCGCGGCCCAGCTCGTAGGCGGCGTCACCGGCGTCGCCGCCCGTGGCGTTCCCGCTCGCGAGGTCCAGATAGTGCCCCAGGGCGGTGCGGACGGCCCGGCGGATGGTGACGCCCATGCGGCCCGAAAGGGCGTTGGCGTAGGGAGGGACCTCGTCGATGATCGCTTGGACGACCTCGTCGGCGGTGGTCCTCAGCACAGCCCGGAGTGCGGTGGCCGTTGCCTGATCCAGGGCCAGGTCGGTGACCCTCCGGATGGGGTAGCTCATGGTTTATTCCCTGCGAACAATTCAGCCGACCAGATTTACGTCCTGCGGTCAGGACTTTACGCCTTGCAGCACATCAAGCTGGTGTCATGACGAGTGCAGCCCTCCGCAGTAGGGCGTGGAAACTGCTGGAGATGATCACGACGCCGCTGCTGCCGTCGGACTACCTCGACCTGGTCAGCCCGCTGCGTGCGGGCGCCGACCTGCGTGGACGCATCGAGGCCGTACACCCCGAGACCGGTGACGCCGCGACCATCGTGATCAGGCCCGGAAGGGGCTGGCGCGGTCACACGGCCGGTCAGTACGTGCGGATCGGGGTCGACGTCGACGGGAGGCGCCTGTGGCGTGCCTACTCCATCACCTCGCCGACACACCGCCAGGACGGCCGCGTCACGATCACCGTGAAGGCGATTCCGGACGGCAAGGTCAGCAACCACCTGGTACGCAGGGCGAAGCCGGGCACGCTGGTCCGGCTCGACCAGCCGGCCGGTGACTTCGTACTGCCGAAGGCCAGGCCCCCCAAGGTGCTCTACCTGACGGCCGGCAGCGGCATCACCCCCGCGATGGGCATGCTGCGCGACGGCGGGTTCGACGACGTCGTCATGGTCCACTGCGCTCCGCAGCCGCAGGACGTGATCTTCCGCAGCGAACTGCACGGCCTGGTCGCGGACGGGAAGCTGCGGCTCACCGAGGTGCACACCGACACCGACGGCATGCTCGACGTCAGCCGTCTCGACGAACTGGTGCCCGACTGGGCCGAGCGCGAGACCTGGGCGTGCGGGCCCGCGGGCCTGCTGGACGCGGCCGAGGAGTTCTGGAGCGGACACGGCGTCCGGGAGCGCCTGCACACCGAGCGCTTCCGCCCCTCCGTCGTCGTCGCCGGCGACGGCGGCGTCGTCACGTTCAGCGCCACCGGCAAGACTGTCGGCGCGGACGGTGCCATGCCGCTGCTGGACGTCGGCGAGGAGGCCGGCGTGCTCATGCCTTCCGGGTGCCGGATGGGCATCTGCTTCGGCTGCGTCACGCCGCTCAAGGCGGGCGCCGTCCGCGACCTGCGCACCGGCGAGATCACCGAGGCCGAGCCGGGCGTCCTCATCCAGACCTGCGTGTCCGCCGCGGCGGGCCCCTGCGACATCGAACGGTAGGAGCACCTTGACCGCCATCGACCCCACCGCCCACCTGTCCGCGGAGCAGATCGAGGAGCTCGGCCGCGAGCTGGACGCGATCCGCGACCAGGTGATCGCCGGCCGCGGCGAGAAGGACGCCGCCTACATCCGCAAGGTCATCTCGGTGCAGCGCAAGCTCGAGCTGGCCAGCAGGGGCGTGCTGCTGTTCTCGATCTTCCCGCCCGCCTGGCTCATCGGCACCGCGGGGCTGTCCGTGGCGAAGATCCTGGAGAACATGGAGATCGGCCACAACGTCCTGCACGGCCAGTGGGACTGGATGCGGGACCCGAAGATCCACTCCACCACCTGGGAGTGGGACCACGTCTCGCCGTCCGAGCAGTGGAAGCACTCGCACAACGAGCTGCACCACACGTACACCAACGTGATCGGCAAGGACAACGACCTCGGCTACGGCATCATGCGCGTCGACGAGGACCAGCGGTGGCACCCGATCCACCTCGGCCAGCCCCTGTGGAACTTCGTCAACGCCTGCTTCTTCGAGTACGGCATCGCAGCGTACGACCTGGAGCTCGGCAGGAACCTGCACAAGAGCCGCCGCAAGGACCCGGAGTTCCGCGCGCGGGCCAGGGCCGTCGGCCGCAAGATCCGCAAGCAGGTGCTCAAGGACTACGTGATCCACCCGCTGCTGTCGGGCCCGTCCTTCCTCCACACGCTCGCCGCCACGTTCACCGCGAACCTGGTCCGCAACATCTGGTCCCACTCGGTGATCATGTGCGGGCACTTCCCCGAGGGCGTGCAGGTCTTCGAGCGCCGGTCGATCGAGGGCGAGACGCGCGGCCAGTGGTACCTGCGCCAGATGATGGGCTCGGCGAACATCAGCGGCAGCAGGGCCATGCACCTGATGACCGGCAACCTGTCGCACCAGATCGAGCACCACCTGTTCCCCGACCTGCCGAGCAACCGGTACGCCGAAGTCGCCCCGAGGGTGCGCGCGCTGTTCGAGAAGTACGAGCTGGAGTACGTCACCGGACCGCTGCCCAAGCAGGTGTTCTCCGCATGGCGCAAGGTCTTCCGGCTCTCGCTGCCGAACAAGAAGCCCAAGGCTGGTGCGCCGAACCACGAGAAGGAGCTCGTCGCCGCCTGATCCCCGGTACCGGTCCGGTCCGCCCGGACCGGTCGGGCAGGGCCGGTCGGGCAGGGCCGGTCGGGCAGGGCCGGTCGGGCAGGGCCGGTCGGGCAGGGCCGGTCGGGCAGGGCCGGTCGGGCAGGGCCGGGGCCGCTTTGCACGCTCGTAAAAATAGTCACTCTGACAATAATTCCTCGCTACCATCGCCCCTCATGAGCAACCGTCTGAGCAACCTCGCCACCGAGAACGAGCGCATCGCGGCCGCCGGCGCCTACACCACCGCCTCCGGTGCCCGGGTCTCCATAGCCTCCGCCCTGGCCGCCGCCCGCACCGCGACCGTCTCCCACTCCCCCGCCTTCGCTCCTGCACCCACCGGCCCCTTCGCCGGCGGGACCGAGGTGACCGACGAGGACAGCATGCGCGCCGCCCGCCGCCTCACCGGCGAAGGCGTCGAGCACCTCGCCGTCCTCAACTTCGCCTCGGCCCGGAACCCCGGTGGCGGCTACCTGCGCGGGGCCAAGGCCCAGGAGGAGGACCTCTGCCGCACCGCCCTCCTCTACCCCTGCCTGCTCGAAGCCCCCGACTACTACACAGCCCACCGGGCGTCCACCGACCTCGGCTACAGCCACCGGGTGATCTTCTCCCCGCACGTGCCGGTGATCCGCGACGGTTCCCGCGCCCTGCTCGACCAGCCGTACCGGGTCTCCTTCCTGACCTCCCCCGCCCCCAACGCCGGCCAGCTGGCGCGGCGCTCGCCGGGCGCGAAGGCCGACGTCAGGGGTACCCTCGCCGAACGCGCCCGCCGGGTCCTCGGCGTGGCCGCCCACCACGGGGTGCGCGAACTGGTCCTCGGCGCCTGGGGCTGCGGCGTGTTCGGCAACGACCCCGTCGAGGTGGCGGACGCGTTCGCCGAAGCCCTCGACACCCACGGCGCCCCGTTCGTCCGCATCACCTTCGCCGTCTGGGACCGCTCGGCCGACTCCCCCAACCGCGCCGCCTTCCGCGCCAGGTTCGCCGGCTGACGCTGTTCCGCGCCACCACGACGGTCAGCCGTCGAAGGACGCCGGCTCGGCCGGGCGCCTGAAGCAGAAGCCCCGCGGGCCGCGGGCTTCTGTGCCGCCGCCGCACAGGCAGGGCTGGTCCGCGCCTTCCACCAGGGCGCTGCCGTCGAGGACGGGTCTGCCGTCGCAGCGGCGGCCGGTGGAGCCGAAGATGTGGGTGCCGCGGCCCAGGCGCAGGAGTTCCGTCACCACGCGCAGGGGCGGTACGGGACGTCCGTCGGACACGAGCGGGATCAGGAGGTAGAGGTTCCTTTTCTCCCGGGCCCGGGGGCCAGTCCACAGGGCGACCGTCACCGCCGCGTCCGGTCCGGGGATGCAGCCGCGGACGTGGTACGGCCGGGCGATGGGGACGTCCGTGCAGGGGCGGAGGGCTGCGGCGACGGCGGTCTGGGCACGGTGCAGGCACGCCTCGGAGCAGAGCGGGGCGCCGGGCCCGCCGTCAGGCACGGCGCGGCTCACGGCGGGCGGTCGCCGTCACGGGGCCGGTCATCCGCCGAGGGCAGCCCCGTCAGGCGCCCGGGCGGATCAGGCCCGACTCGTACGCGATGATGACCAGTTGGGCGCGGTCACGGGCGGCGAGTTTGCCCATGATGCGGCTGACGTGGGTCTTCGCCGTGAGCGGTGAGAGACCCAGGGCCTCCGCGATCTCGGTGTTGTTCAGCCCGCGGGCCACCAGGGCGAGGACCTCGCGTTCCCGGTCCGAGAGCCCGTCCGGGCCGGCGGCCGCCGGCACCTCCGGGACGGACAGGGCGCGGGCGATGAGGCGGGAGTTCGGGCCGGGCGACAGCAGCGCCTCGCCGGCGGCGACCGTGCGGATCGCGGCGAGGAGTTCCGCCGGGTGGATGTCCTTGACGACGAAGCCGGAGGCGCCGGCCCGGAGCGCCTGCATGATGTGCTCGTCGGTGTCGTATGTGGTGAGGACCAGCACCTTCACGCCGGCGAGGTCCTCGTCGGCGACGATCAGGCGGGTGGCGCCGATGCCGTCGAGTTCGGGCATCCGTACGTCCATGACCACCAGGTCGGCCCGCGCCGAGCGGGCCAGTTCGACGGCTTCCCGGCCGTTGGCGGCCTGGCCGACGACCTCCATGTCCGGCGCCGATTCGACGAGCATCGCGAACGACGCCCGGACGAGCGTCTGGTCGTCCGCGAGCAGCACCCGGATCACGCCGCCCCTCCCATCCCCACGAGCGGCAGCGCCGCCGTGACTTCGAAGCCCCCGCCGTCGCGCGGGCCCGCGCTCAGTGTGCCGCCCACGCTCCTCGCCCGCTCGCGCATCCCGAGGATCCCGTACCCGGAGCCACCGGTTCCGCCGGGTGTGGTCCCGCCGTTGACGACCCGTACCGTCAGCACCTCCTCCGCCGTCCCGACGTCGACGCGTACGTCCGCGCCCGGTGCGCCGTGCCGGACCGCGTTGGTCAGGGACTCCTGGACGATCCGGTAGGCCGCCGCGCCGACCGCCGCCGGCACCTTCGCCGCGCCCGTCCGCACCGTCAGCGCCGCGCCCGACGCGCGCACCAGGTCGGGCAGCGAGGCCAGGTCGGGCAGCGGGCCCTCCGGGGTGGCCCGCAGCACGTCCAGGGTGGTGCGCACCTCGGAGCGGGCTTCGCGGCAGGTCGCGGCGATGCCGTCGAGTGCCCGCACCAGAGCCTCCCGGTCCAGCCGGTCGGGGTCGGCGACCAGGAGGTGCGCCGCGACCGAGGTCTGCACGCCGATCAGGGTGATCGAGTGGGCGAGGAGGTCGTGCAGGTCCCTGGCGATCCGCAGCCGCTCCTCGGCGACCTTGCGCTCGGCTTCGCGCTCGGCCTGCTCGACCAGTCCGGCGACCAGCTGCCGGTAGAGCCGGATGCTGGCGCCGAAGACCAGCATGGCGATCACCCAGCCGGAGACCCGCAGCAGTTCCACGATCTCGTGCGGGTTGGCGAAGAGCTGCGTGCCGAGCGTGACGGAGGTGACGGCGAGCCCCGTGATCAGGGTCCGCCGCGGGCGGCCGGTGGAGGCGACGGTGTAGAGGGCGGTCATCGAGGCCGGAATCGGCGCCAGGTGCATGTAGTCGAGCGCGTGGTACGGGGCGACGAAGGCCACGACCGCGAGCAGCACCGGCACCGGCGCCTTGCGCCGCCACGCCAGCGGGACGTGCGCGGCCATCAGGAGGACCCAGCCGAGGGCGTCCGGGCGGCGGCCGTCGTCGACGGTCAGCGCGAGTACGGCCGCGACGACCGCGAAGAGGGCCGCGGCCGTGCCGTCGCAGCGCACCGGGTACGGCGCGGCCTGCGGGTCGCGGGTGAAGGCCACTGCGAAGTCCATGTGTCCATCCTGTCTCCGGGCGGGGCGGGGCAGAACAGGGCGGGGGCACCCGGTGGTCCGGGTGCCCCCGCCCCGGTCAGACTCGTGCGGGCGTCCGCTCGGTTCCCGGGCCGGCCGCCGGTGCGGGTGTCCGGGCCAGCGGGCCCGGCCACCACACCTTCCGGCCGAGCAGCACGCTCGCGCTGGTGACGAGGTAGGTGCGGACCAGGAAGGTGTCGAGGAGGACGCCGACTGCGATCACGAAGCCGAGTTCGGCCAGTTGCACCATGGGCATGTTGACGAGGACCGCGAAGGTGGCGGCGAGGACGAGTCCCGCCGAGGCGATGACGCCGCCGGTCGTGCGCAGGGCGGTCAGGGCCGCGGCTCCCGGTTCGGCGCCGGCCAGGCATTCCTCGCGCATCCGGTGCATGAGGAAGATGCCGTAGTCGACGCCGAGCGCGACGAGGAAGACGAAGGAGAGCAGCGCCAGGCCCGGGTCGGTGCCCCCGAAACCGAAGAGGGGGCCGAAGAGGAGGCCGCCGATGCCGACGGCCGCGCCCCAGACCGCGACGACGGCCGCGACCAGGATCAGCGGGGCGACGAGGCTGCGCAGCAGCACGACGAGGACGAGCAGGACGACGGCGATGACGAGCGGGACGACGATGTTCCGGTCGCGGGCGTTGGCGTCGGTGAGGTCGAGCTGTTCGGCGCTGGGCCCGCCGACGTGCGCGCCGTCGCCGAGCGCGGTGCGCAGTGCCCGGATGGTCCGGGTCTCGGCGGGTGACTGCGCCGGGTCGCCGGCGGTGACGGCGATCTCCGTCCAGCCCGCCCCGCTGCGGACCTGCTCGGCCTGGACGACGCCTTCGGTGGCGCGGGCGGTCTCCAGTGCCGCGGTGGCGGCGCCGGTCGGGGCGACGACGGTGAGGGGCTGGGTCCCCCGCTCCGGGTAGGCGGCGGCCAGCGTCTTCATCGCGGCGACCGCTTCCGGGGTGGTGCTGAACGAGTCCTCCTGCTTGAGGGCGCCGGGCAGGTTCAGGGCGCCGAGCGCGAGGGCGGCCAGGGCGGCGGCGCCGGCGACGAGGACGGCGAGCGGACGCCGGCCGGCCGAGGTTCCCATGGCGGCGAAGAGGGAGCGGCGCGCGGCCTTCGGCTCGCTTCCGTACGCCGGGATCAGCGGCCAGAACACGCGCCGGCCGAGGACCACGAGCAGGGCGGGGAGCAGCGTCGTCATGGCGACGAAGGCGCACAGCACGCCGACGGCGGCCGTCGGGCCCATCCCCCGGCTGCTGTTCATGTCGGCGGCCAGCAGGCAGAGCATGCCGAGGGCGACGGTTCCGGAGGAGGCGAGGACGGCGGGGCCGCAGCCGCGCAGGGCGGCCGCCATCGCGTCGTGCGGGCGCGGGGTGCGGCGCAGTTCCTCGCGGTAGCGGGAGACCAGCAGGAGCGCGTAGTCGGTGCCCGCGCCGAAGACGAGGATGGTCATGACGCCGGTGCTCTGGCCGGAGACGCTGATGTCGAAGCCCTGGTGGAGTGCGTACGTGACGGCCATGGAGAGGTAGTCGGCGACGCCTGCGACGGCCAGGGGGACGAGCCAGAGGAACGGGCTGCGGTAGATGACGATCAGCAGGAGGGCGACCACGGCGACGGTGGTGTAGAGCAGCGGTCCGTCGAGGGAGTCGTAGACCTCGCCGGCGTCCGTGGCGAGTGCCGCGGGGCCGCCGACCTCGCCGCTGACGGTCCGGCGGATGTCGCGGACGAAGGCGTCCCGGGAGTCTTCGTCGGTGCCGGGCGCGGTGCTGGACACGGCGTACAGGAGCGTGCTGCCGTCTTCGGAGGGCACGGCCCGGGGCGGGTCGGTGAGCGGGTGTTCGGCGGCGACCTGCCGCACTTCGCGGGCCGCTGTCGCCTTGTCCTGCGCGGTCAGGCCGCCGTCGCGGTGGTAGACCAGCACGAGGTCGGTGGATTCGCCGCCCGGCATCAGTTCGGTGATCTTCGCGACCTGGGTCGAGTCGGCGCTCGCGGGCAGGTAGTCGACCGCGCGGTCGCGCTGTACGTCGCCGAGCTTGCCGGCGAGCGGTGCGGCGAGGGCGATCACGATCACCCACAGGGCCAGCACCCCCCAGCCGAGGATCCTCTTGCGCCCGTCCATGGGGGCTCCCCTCCATACGTCCTCATCGGTTCGGTCGGTCCCAGACTCCCCGGGCCGGGCCGCCGGTTCATCGGGCCCGGGACCGAGCCGTGGCGTACTGCCGGGGGCGGCGGGCGGCGGGGAGTACTCCCCGGGGAGTACGGGGGCGGAGGCCTGCGGGTGGCACCGGGGTCGGTGTGGCCGAGTCGCGGCATGCGTTGTGGGCTCCGCCACATCCCTTTGATCTCACGCCCACTTGATGTTCGAAGCCGGGCGCATGACTTCCGCACTGCGCATCGCGCTCGTCGTCGGCAGCACCCGCGAAGGCCGGTTCGGCCCGAGGATCGCCGACTGGTTCAAGGACTTCGCCGACGGCCGGGGCGACGTCGCGCTCGACGCGGGCGGCGCCGAGAAGGCGGCGACGGCCATGCTCGACGACCTGGTCTGGTGGGGCAACGCCCTGCTCGCGGCCCGGCGCCGGGACGAGGGCCGGACCGGGGCCGTGTAGCGGGGGCCTCGCGACGGGGCCGCGCCGGTCCGGGCGTCCGGTTACGGCCAATGTGGGGCCGGGGCTCCGGTTACGGGGGTGACGGTGGGCCGGACGCCCGTGGCGCCTGCCCCGGAGCCCGGTCGGTCGGGCCGGGCGGACGCCGGTGTCGCAGAGGGATCGCACCGCCGTCACGGCTTCGTCACACGCCCGTAGAGGCACCATCAAACTCCGGCACCTCCGGGTGACTTGAAACCTCCGCATCGTTGTTGATCACGCCCATGCCGGCTTCACATACTGCGCTGACCGGCCGCGGGCGCCCCGCTGTGCCCCGCCCGGGACGACCACTCGACCTCATCCCAAGCTCCTGGGGGAGACTTGCGCGCACATGTGAAGAGAGCTCGCGCCTTCACCGTAGCCGCGGCCACATCGGTGGCCCTGGCAGCAGGCATGACCGGCCCCGCGACGGCGGTCGCCACCCGCCCAGCACCCGCACCCGCACCCGCACCCGCACCCGCACCGGACAGTGCGTCCGTCGGCGGCGACCGGCGGATCCCGCTCGTCACCGGCGACCGCGTGGTGGTGGACGCGAAGGGCCGCATGCGGGCCTTCGAGGCCGCCGCGGGCCGCGAGCGGATACCCGTACAGGTGCAGCGCATCGCGGGCCGCACCCTGGTGGTGCCCGCCGACGCCGAGGGCCTGATCGCCGCCGGCCGCCTGGACCGGCGGCTGTTCGACCTCGGCGTGCTCACCGACCCGCGGCTGCGCAGGAGCCACGGCACCGGCCTCAAGCTGATCGTGCAGTACGAGCAGGGCGCGGGCGCGGCCCGGTCGGCGGTCCGCAGCGCCGCGGGCCACGGGCAGCCGCGTACGTTCCCGACACTGGGCGCCGATGCCGTCCGTGCCTCCGGGGACGATCTGGCCGCTCTCTGGGACGCGCTGACCGACCGCCGGCCCACCGGGGCCCGGACGTCCGCCGCCGGCATCGCGAAGGTGTGGCTGGACGGGGTGCGCGGGGCCAGCCTGGACCGCAGCGTCCGGCAGATCGGCGCCGACAGGGCGTGGGCGTCCGGGTACGACGGCACGGGCGTGAAGATCGCCGTGCTGGACACCGGTGTCGACCGGACCCATGACGACCTGAAGACCCGCGTCGTCGGCGAGAAGAACTTCTCCTCCTCCCCCGACGCCCTCGACCGGGTCGGGCACGGGACGCACGTCGCGTCGATCGCGGCGGGCACCGGGGCCAAGTCCGGCGGCCGGTACAAGGGTGTCGCGCCGGGCGCCGAGGTGATCAGCGGGAAGGTGCTCGGCGACGACGGCGTCGGGGACGACTCCGCGATCATCGCGGGCATGGAGTGGGCCGTCGCCGAGGGCGCGGACGTGGTCAACCTCAGCCTCGGCGGCATGGACTCCCCCGGCACCGACCCGCTGGAGGCGACGGTCGACCGGCTGTCGGCCGCCCGGGGCGTGCTGTTCGCCGTCGCGGCGGGCAACAACGGCGAGGGCGGCCCCTCGACGGTCGGCTCGCCGGGCAGCGCGGACGCCGCGCTGACCGTGGGCGCCGTCGACCACCAGGACCGGCTGGCGCCGTTCTCCAGCACGGGCCCGCGGGTCGGCGACGGCGCGGTCAAGCCGGACGTGACCGCCCCCGGCGTCGCGATCACGGCGGCCGCCGCCCCGGGCAGCGCCATCGACAAGCAGCCCGGCGTCCCGCACCCGGCGCCCGGCTACCTGTCGATCGACGGCACGTCCATGGCGACCCCGCACGTGGCGGGCGCGGCCGCGATCCTCAAGCAGCGGCATCCGGCGTGGAAGTACGCCGAGCTGAAGGGCGCGCTGACCGGGTCCGCCGAGGACGGCGGCCACACCGCCTTCCAGCAGGGCGCGGGCCGGATCCGCGTCGACAAGGCACTCGCGCAGAGCGTGGTGGCCGAGCCGGGTTCGCTGAACTTCGGCACGGCACTGTGGCCGCACTCCGACGACAAGCCCGTGACGAAGAAGGTGGTGTACCGCAACCTGGGCACCACCGCCGTCACCCTCGACCTGTCGGTGTCCGCGAAGGATCCGGCGGGCCGGCCGGCGCCGGCCGGGTTCTTCACGCTGGGCGCCCCGAAGGTGACCGTGCCCGCCGGCGGCACGGCGTCGGTGGACCTGGTCGCGGACACCCGGGCCGGCAGTGCCGACGGCACCTACTCGGCCTACGTCACCGCCGCCGGGGCGGGGCAGTCCGTCCGTACGGCCGCGGTGGCGGTGCGCGAGGCGGAGGCGTACGACCTCACGCTGCGGACCCTGGGCCGGGACGGGGCCGACGCCCGGAACTTCACCAACACCCTGATCGGCGTGGCCGGTCCCGCCGCGGGTTTCCAGCTGCGGATCGCCGACGAGCCGGGCCGCCGCACGGTCCGCGTGCCGCGCGGCTCGTACACGTTCAGCACGGCCGTCTACGTGGACCCTTCGGACGGCACGAAGGGCACCGACTGGATCGCCCAGCCGAAGCTGGAGGTCTCGGGCGCGACCACCGTCACCGCGGACGCGCGCACCACCAGGCCGGTCACCCTCGGCGTGCCGGGCAACGACCGTCCGGACTTCGGCGGTACGTACTACGAGCAGAACACCGGGATCGGCCGTGTCGGCAACGGCTGGGTGCTGCGCGGCTTCACCGGTTTCCGCACCGTGCACCGCGGGCCCGCGGTCACCGACGGCTCGCTGCTGCAGACCTGGGACGCGCATTTCCTGAAGGGTGCGGCCGAGCAGTACGCGGTGGCCTTCGGCGGGCCGGTGCGCAAGGTCGCGACCGGCTACGACCGGCAGGTGAAGGCGGCCGAGCTGGCCACCGTCAAGGTGGGCCTGGGGGCTTCGGCCCCCGGGAAGACGGCCCTGGCCTACCCGTTCCCGCAGGTGCCGGGCGCGCCCGAGGGCACCGGGTTCGCCGCGCTGCAGGCGGCGCCCGGCACCCGTACCCTCCGGCTGTCCACCGGTGACGGCGTCCGGTGGGTCACCCGGTTCGACCAGCTGGGCAAGCCGGACGAGCAGGGCCGGCCGTCGTTCGAGGGCGGCTGGGAAATGATCCGGCCGAAGCGGTACGAGGCGGGGCGGACGTACCGGGAGACCTTCAACACGGGCGTGTTCGGGCCGCTGCTCGGCAACGGCTCGGGGGTGTTCCGTACCGCGCCGGACCCGGACACGGGTGAGCAGCAGCTGATCGGTGCAGTGCCGCTGTTCGCCGACGGCAAGGGCCACTCGGGGTTCGCCCGGACGGCCTCGGCGAAGTCGACGCTGTACCGCAACGGCGTGAAGGTCGCGCAGAACGGCGATGCGCTGACGGGCTCGGAGCCGTTCACGGTGAGCGGTGCGGACGCCGAGTACCGGCTGACGACGACCGCGACGCGGGCGGCGGCGCACGCGACGGCCACCACCCGGGTGGACACGAGCTTCACGTTCCGCTCGCAGCAGGTGGCGGCCACCACGGCGCTGCCGGTGTCCACGGTCCGCTTCGCGGCGCCGGTGGACCTCGCCTCGCGGGCTCCCGCGGGTGCGGTGGCCGTGGTGCCGGTGACCGTGCAGGGTGCGGCGGCCGGGAGGAACCTCAAGTCGCTGGTGGTGTCGGTGAGTTACGACGGGGGCCGGACCTGGCAGCAGGTGCCGGTCGAGGCCGGCCGGATCTCCGTGAAGAGCCCCGCGAAGGGCGCCGGCATCTCGCTGGCCGCCAAGGTCAAGGACAAGCAGGGCAACACGTCGACGCTGACGATCCGCAACGCCTGGTACGGCAAGTGACGCCGGGCAGGTGACCGGACGCACCCGGCCGCGCGGCCCCGCCACCCCCGGGTGGCGGGGCCGTTCGGTCACGGTGCGTGACGGGGGCGGGCGGGTGGTTCCGGTGGCGGGAAACAGTTGTTCCGATTCCGTAACAGGCCCCCGAAGCGGAAGGACGCCACACCCCTGCGGTCGACTCCAACTCGCTTACAGAACAGCCATCTTGACGGTCCATCAGGTGTAATCGAAAGGTGACGGTCAGGCACCTCTCCCCGGATCCCCGTTTGTCCGAATTCTCCGCCCTCCCCCTCTGGCACTCTTTCGCCCGACCCGCTCTCCATTCAGGATCCACGAGGCACCCATGAGCGAAAGACGTCACAGGCGCAGAACCAGAGGGCTCACCGCCGCCCTCGTGCTGTCGCTGGCAGGAGCCGGCGCCGGGGCCGGCCTGGCCCTGATGCCGGAGGCCTCGGCCATCACCCCGCCGGTGTCGTTCACCGCCGACCACCTGCCCACCTGGCAGACCAACGGGATCGTCTGGGCGCTGGCCCAGGTGAACGGGACCGTGTTCGCCGGCGGCACCTTCTCCGAACTGCGTCCGCCGGCCGGCGCCGCCGGCGGCCCGCAGAGCGCCGTCAACTTCGCCGCGCTGGACGCGGCCACCGGCAGCCCCACCGCGTGCCGGCTCTCGTTCACGACGTCCAGCGGCACCGCGACCGTGCGCGCCCTCGTCGTCTCGAAGGACAAGAAGACCCTGTACGCGGGCGGCCGGTTCGGCGCCGTCAACGGGGCGACGGTGTCCAACGTCGCCGCGATCGACATCGCGAGCTGCACGCCGAAGGCCGCCTTCCGCCCCGGCTTCTCCGCCACCGTCCGCGGCCTCGCGGTCTCCGACACCACGCTGTACGCGGCCGGCGACTTCGGCACCGTGCAGGGCAAGACCCGCGGGAAGTTCGCCGCGGTCGACGCGGCCACCGGAACGCTGCGGGCGTTCACCGCCGACGCCGACGAGGCCGGCCGGGCCGTCGAGCTGACGCCCGACGGCAAGAGCGTGCTGCTCGGCGGCGACTTCTTCACGGTCAACGGGGCGAGCAGCCACGCCCTGGCCGTCGCGGACGCGTCCTCCGGCGCGGTGAAGAAGACGTACAACACCTTCCCGCGGCTCTCGGTGGTCATGGACATCGCCACCGACGCGAACGGCTTCTACACCGGCAACCAGGGCAACGGCGGCGGCGTGTTCGACGGCCGCACGGCCTTCGGTCCCGACTTCACCGAGCTGTGGCGCGACCGGTGCCTGGGCGCGACGCAGAACGTCCTGCCGTACGGCGGCACGCTGTACAGCTCCTCGCACGCGCACAACTGCGCCACCGAGGGCGAGTTCCCCGACGACGGCAAGCGCCGCTACCTGCTGGCCCAGCCCACCCGGCACCAGGGCACCGCGCCGGCGCCGGTGGACGGGTTCGTGCCCGGCCCGCGCAAGCTCGGCTGGTTCCCTGCCGTCAACGGCGGCATCGGCGAGGGCGTCGGCCCGCGCGTCATGACCGTCGCGGCGAAGGGCGACACCTCCTACCTGTGGGTCGGCGGCGAGTTCACCACCGTCGCCACCAAGCCCCAGCAGGGCCTGACCCGCTACGCCTCCGGCGGCGACACCGGCGCGCCCACCACCCCGGTGGCCAGTGCCGGCAGCATCCGGCCCGGCGAGGTGCAGGTCCGCTGGCGGACCAGCTTCGACACCGACGACAGCCGGCTGACCTACAAGGTCTACCGGAACGGCGGCGCCACCCCGGTGGCCACCGTCGCGGCCGACTCGCTGGAGTTCGAGCGCCGGCAGGCCTCCTGGACCGACACCGCGGTCACGGCCGGCCAAACGTACACCTACCGGGTCACGGCCACCGACGGGGCGGGCAACACCAGTGCCAAGTCGGCCGCCTCCTCGGTGACCGTCCCGGCCGCCGCGCATGCCTACCCGAACCAGGTCCGCGCCGACGGCGCCCGGCTGTACTGGCGCTACGACGACCCGGTCAGCCCGTACGTCGCCGACTCCTCGGACGGCGGGAACACCAGCGGCATCCAGGTCGGCGCCCCCGCCCTGCGGCAGACGCCCGCCGCGCTGACCGGCGGCAGCACCGCCATGGGCTTCAACGGCACCGGCCAGCAGGTCTACAGCGACCACCGGCAGACGGTGGGCAGCGCGTACACCCTGGAGACCTGGTTCAAGACCGGCACCACCCGCGGCGGCAAGCTGATCGGCTTCGGCAGCGCGACCACGTGGAACAGCGGCCAGTACGACAAGCACCTGTACCTGACCGACAGCGGCCGGCTGGCCTTCGGGGTGTACCCGGGCACGGTCTACACGCTGGCCACCCCCTGGTTCGAGTCGTACAACGACAACCGGTGGCACCACGTCGTCGCGACCCAGGGCCCGTCCGGCATGGCGCTGTACGTCGACGGGCAGCTCAAGGGCACGGCGAACGTGACGGCCCATTCGAGCCACACCGGCTACTGGCACGTCGGCGGCGACAACCTGAACGGCTGGCCGTCCCGCCCGACCAGCGACTGGTTCGCCGGCCAGATCGACGAGACGGCCGTCTACCCGACGGCGCTCACCGCCGCCCAGGTCAAGAACCACTACGGTCTGGCGACCGCCCCGACGAACTGATCACGGCCGCACTGCGGGGGCCGGCGCACCGTGCGCCGGCCCCCGCTGCCGTACGGCGTCCCGGCACCGGGCGGGGCTGCGGGATCGCGCATACGATGGGCGGGAGCCGGTGCCGGGTCCGCCGGGCCGGCTGCCCGGAACGTGCAGGGCGGAGGAGCATGGCCGAGGCCGGCGACGCAGTGCGGACCGTCATCCTGACCGTGGACGACGACCCGGGGGTCTCCCGCGCCATCGCCCGCGACCTGCGGCGGCACTACGGCGGCGGGTACCGGATCGTGCGCGCCGAGTCCGGGCAGTCCGCGCTGGAGGCGCTGCGCGAGCTGAAGCTGCGGGGCGACCTGGTGGCCGTGATCCTCGCCGACTACCGGATGCCGCAGATGAACGGCATCGAGTTCCTGGAGCAGGCCCTCGGCGTGTACCCGGGGGCGCGGCGGGTGCTGCTGACGGCGTACGCCGACACCAACGCGGCCATCGACGCGATCAACGTCGTCGACCTCGACCACTACCTCCTCAAGCCGTGGGACCCGCCGGAGGAGAAGCTGTACCCGGTGCTGGACGACCTCCTCTCGGTGTGGCGCACCAGCGACCACCGGCCGGTGCCGGCCACCAAGGTCGTCGGGCACCGCTGGTCGGCCCCCTCGTCCCGGGTCCGCGAGTTCCTCGCCCGCAACCAGGTCCCGTACCGCTGGTACTCGTCCGACGAGCCGGAGGGGCAGCGGCTGCTGGCGGCGGCCGGGGCCGACGGCCACCGGCTGCCCCTGGTGATCACCCCGGACGGCTCCGCGCTGTCCGCGCCGGAGGCCCCCGAGCTGGCCGCCCGGGTGGGGCTCGCGACGACCCCGGCGGCCGAGTTCTACGATCTCGTGGTGATCGGCGGCGGCCCGGCCGGGCTGGGCGCGGCGGTGTACGGGGCCTCCGAGGGGCTGCGCACGGTGCTCGTCGAGCGGTCGGCGACCGGCGGGCAGGCCGGGCAGAGCTCCCGCATCGAGAACTACCTCGGCTTCCCGGACGGCGTGTCGGGGGCGCAGCTCACCGAGCGGGCCCGCCGGCAGGCGGCCCGGTTCGGCGCCGAGATCCTCACCGCCCGCGAGGTCACCGGGCTGGAGGTGAGCGGGCCGGCCCGGGTGGTGCGGTTCTCCGACGGGTCGGCGGTCGCCGCGCACAGCGTGATCCTGGCGACCGGCGTCTCGTACCGGCAGCTGGCGGCGCCGGGCTGCGCGGACCTGACCGGGCGCGGGGTGTTCTACGGGTCCTCCCTCACGGAGGCGGCGTCCTGCGAGGGCGAGGACGTGTACATCGTCGGGGGCGCGAACTCGGCCGGGCAGGCGGCGGTGTTCCTGGCGCGGGGCGCCAAGTCGGTGACGCTGCTGATCCGCGGGGAGTCCCTGACCGCCTCCATGTCGTACTACCTGATCCAGCAGATCGAGGAGTCCCCCAACATCACCGTGCGGCCGCGGACGGTGGTGGAGGAGGCGCACGGCGGCGACCACCTGGAGCAGCTGACCCTGCGGGACGCGGTGACCGGTGCCGCCGAGGCCGTCGACGCGCACTGGATGTTCGTGTTCATCGGGGCGGCCCCGCTGACCGACTGGCTCGAAGGGGCGGTGCTGCGGGACGAGCACGGCTTCATCCTGGCCGGGCCGGACCTCACGGCGGACGGCCGGCCGCCGGCCGGGTGGGAGCTCGACCGGCCGCCGTACCACCTGGAGACCAGCATTCCCGGGGTGTTCGTCGCGGGAGACGCGCGCGCCCGGTCAGCGAAGCGGGTCGCGTCCGCGGTCGGCGAGGGGGCGATGGCCGTGATGCTGGTCCACCGGTACCTGGAGCAGTCGTGAGCGCCGAGGTCATGGCCTGCGATCCGCAGGAGATCGCCTCCCTGTTCCTGTTCGAGGAGCTGGCACCGGAGCAGCTGGGCCGGCTCTGCTCGGAGGGGCGGGTCGAGCGGTTCGAGCCCGGTCCGGTGTACACCGAGGGCGAGCCGGCCACCTGCTTCTACGTGATGATCGAGGGCACGGTCGTGCTGTACCGCCGGGTCGGCGGCGACGACGTGGAGGTCAGCCGGACCTCGCAGCGCGGTGTGTACGCGGGTGCCATGCAGGCGTACCTGGGCGACCGGGTGCCGCAGACGTACGTGAACTCGATGCGGGTGACCGAGCCCACGCGGTTCTTCGTGCTGCCCGCGCAGTCGTTCGCGGACGTCATGCGGGAGTGGTTCCCGATGGCGGCGCACCTGCTGGAGGGGCTGTTCTTCGGGTCGAAGAACACCCAGCGGGCGATCGGGCAGCGGGAACGCCTGCTGGCGCTGGGCTCGTTGTCCGCCGGGCTCACCCACGAGCTGAACAACCCGGCCGCGGCCGCCGTACGGGCCACCGCAGCGCTCCGCGAGCGGGTCGGCAAGATGCGGCACAAGCTGGCGCACATCGCGCAGGGCCCGTACTCCCGCGAGGACCTGGCCGGGCTGATCGAGATCCAGGAGCGCACCGCCGAGCGCGTCGCGAAGGCGCCGGCGCTGACCCCGCTGGAGGCGTCCGACCGGGAGGACGAGGTCACGGACTGGCTCGACGTCCACGGCTTCCCCGAGGGGTGGCGGATCGCGCCCACCTTCGTGCAGGCCGGTCTGGACACCGGCTGGCTGGACCAGGTCGCGGCGGCCGTGCCGGCGGACATCCTGCCGGGGGCGGTCGGCTGGCTCAACTACACGGTCGAGACCGAGCTGCTGATGGACGAGATCGAGGACTCCACAAACCGGATCTCCCACCTGGTGGACGCAGCCCGGCAGTACGCGCAGCTGGACCGGGCCCCGCACCGCGACGTCGACGTCCACGACCTGCTCGACAGCACGCTCCTGATGCTGTCCGGCAAGATCGGTCCCCGGGTGCGGGTGGTCAAGGAGTACGACCGCTCGCTGCCGGAGGTGCCCGCGTACCCGGCGGAGCTCAACCAGGTGTGGACCAATCTGATCGACAACGCGGTGGCCGCGATCGCGGACGGCGGCGGGGACGGCACCCTGACAGTGCGCACGGCCCGGGACGGCGACCGGCTGCTCGTCGAGTTCCGCGACACCGGGCCGGGCATCCCCGCGGACATCCGCGACCGGATCTTCGACCCCTTCTTCACGACGAAGCCGGTCGGCGAGGGCACCGGGCTCGGCCTCGACATCTCCTGGCGGATCGTCGTGAACAAGCACCACGGCAGCCTGCACGTCGAGTCCGTGCCGGGCGACACCCGCTTCCAGGTGCTGCTGCCCCTGACCACCGAGCGGGCCGAGAGCGACGAACCGACCGAGGAGTCCGTATGAACGGGACCGGCGGCACCGAAGGCACCGGCGGTATCGACGGCGTCGACCCGGGCGCGGTGCCCACCGGCACCGGCTGCGTGGAGTGCGACGAGCTGGGCGGCTGGTGGGTGCACCTGCGGCGCTGTGCCCGGTGCGGGCACATCGGCTGCTGCGACAACTCCCCCGGGCAGCACGCGACCGCCCACTGGAGGACCACCGGTCATCCGGTGGTGCAGAGCTTCGAGCCGGGCGAGCGGTGGTACTGGAACTACGCCACCGGCGCCCTCCACAAGACGGGGCCGGAGCTCGCCCCGCCCGGCTCCCGCCCGGTCGGCCAGCCGTCACCGGGGCCGGCCGACCGGCTGCCCGCGGACTGGCGCGACCGGATCCACCGCTGACGGACCGCGGTCCCCGGCCGGTCCGTCAGACGGCGGGCGGCGGGCCCTTGACGAGGCTCCGGGCCGCGGCGAGTTCCTCCCGGGCGGCCTGCTCGGCCAGGTCGAGGAACCCGTAGGCGTCGTCGCCGACCGGGATCCGCAGCGGTGTGGGGCCTTCGGCGGCGACGATGTCGAGGACCCGCGCGGCGAAGTCCTCCGGGCGGCCGGTCTCCGGGTTCTCGGCGATGCCGCGCGCCCCTTCGAGCATCTCGCGGTTGGTGCCGTCGTACGCGGGGACGCGGTGCCGGGCCTCGGTCATGGCAGTGCCGTAGCGCGTGGCGAACATGCCCGGCTCGATCACGGTGACGCGGATGCCGTGGGGGGCGGCCTCGGCGGCCAGGGCCTGGCTCATGCCCTCCAGGGCGTGCTTCCCGGCGATGTACGCGGCCAGCCCGGGGAAAGCGATCCGGCCGGCGACGGAGGACACGTTGAGGACGTGGCCGTGGCCCTGGGCGCGCATCAGCGGCAGGACCAGCCGGGTGAGCCGCCAGGGGCCGACGAGCAGGGTCTCCAGCTGGTCGCGGAGTTCGGCGTCGGAGACCTCCTCGACCGCGCCGAACAGGCCGACGCCGGCGTTGTTGACGAGGACGTCGATGCCGCCGAGGCGGTCGACGGCCGTCCGTACGGCGTCCTCGCACGAGGCGGTGTCCCGCAGTTCCAGCGGGACGGGGCTGATCCGGCCGGGCCAGGCGGCGGCCAGGTCCGCGAGGTCGGCGGTCTTGCGGGCGGTGACCACCAGTTCGTCCCCCGCCCGCGCGGCCGCGGTGGCCAGGGCGTGCCCGAGCCCGGAGGAGCAGCCCGTGACCAGCCAGCGTCTGCCCATCGTTCCCCCTGTGCGACCGGAGTGCCGTGGCCGGTACCCGATGTCCGACAACCGGCGGTCCATCGTCGGAGCGGAAACCGGCCACGGCCATCCCCCGCGCGGGGGCGCGCGGACGCACGCGGCGGCGCACGGCAGGGCGCGGGCTCAGGCGTCGGCCCGGGCCCAAGCCCAGGCCTGAGGCCTCAGGCCTCAGGCCTCAGGCCTGCTGGACGATGTTGACCATCCAGGTGATGCCGAAGCCGTCGGTGCACATGCCGAAGACGTCGCCCCACATCTGCTTCTCCAGGGGCACGGAGACGGTGCCGGCGGCGGACAGCTTGTCCCAGTAGCCGCGGAGCGCATCGGCGTCCTCGCCGCTGAGGCTGATCGAGATGTTGTTGCCGGGCCGGTGGTCCATCCCGGGCGGCGTGTCGGCGGCCATGAGGGTGAACCCGGCGGGGGTCTCCAGCATGCCGTGCATGATCTTGTCCTCGTACCCCGGCGGCAGCTCGGAGCTGAAGTCGCCGTAGCCGTTGAGGCTGAGTTCACCGCCCAGGACCGACTGGTAGAACTCCAGCGCCTGCCTCGCGTCGCCGGCGAAGCTGAGGTACGGGTTGAGCCGAGATGCCACGAGGGGTTCCCTTCGGGAGGACGGGCGGACGGACCACAGGGCAGCCTACGTCCCTTTTGTCCTGATATCGGGCGATCGCGGGCCCCGGTCGCCCGACTGGTCGGCAGGCGGCGGCGTCAGTCGCCGAACGACCCGAAGGCCGCCCGTCCGGTGGGGCGGTACGTGTGGAGGGAGACGCCGTTCGGGGTGGTGCGGGAGGTCAGGACCGAGCAGGCGGTGGGGAGGCCGCCGGCCGGGAAGAGGCGGTGACCCTTGCCGAGGAAGACGGGGAAGACGAGCAGGTGGAACTCGTCGACGAGGTCGCGGGCGAGGAGGTACTGGGCCAGCCGGCCGCTGCCGTGGACCTGGAGTTCGCCGTCGAGGCCGTCCTTGACCCGGGTGACCTCGGCCTGGAGTTCGCCGTCGAGGACGGTGGCGGGGCCCCACGAGGGGCTCTCCAGCGTCCGGGAGGCGACGTACTTGGGCAGGGCGTTGAGCTTGTGTGCGACCGGGTCGGCCGGGTCGTCGTGCTGCGGCCAGTAGCCGGCGAAGATCTCGTACGTCCTGCGGCCGAGCAGGAAGGCTTCGGCGCGCCCGAAGACCTGGGTGACGAACTCCCCCACCGCCTCCTCCCACAGCGGCACGGCCCAGCCCCCGTAGGTGAAGCCGTCCCGGGTGTCCTCCTCGGGGCCGCCCGGGCCCTGCATCACGCCGTCGAGGCTCACGAAGGTGGTCAGGGTCAGCTTGCCCATGGTGCTGCACTCCCGGGTCGTGTCGGGCGGCCGGGCCGGTCCCCCGCCCGCCGGGCCAGCCTCCCCGACCCGGCCGGGCGGCCCCGGCCGCCACGCGCGCCGCCGGCGGAGGGTCACCCGGAAGCCGGTGCACCGCCTCCGCTTGGCCGTCCGCTTCGGCTCCGCTTGCGAGCCGTCACCGCCCGGCGGAAACGGGCGTTTTGGCGCGGATCCGCCCCCCTGCGGACGCTCGGCAATTCCCTGTTTGCCGCAACTAAGCCCCGAAAGCCGTAGATTGCCCCTATCGGACACCTCGCCACGCCCGGCGCGCGTTTCGGATGTGTGAAGTTCTCCGGACTTCAATGACTTCCGGCAGAACCACTCGAATCGCGCCAATGACCACTGGGCAACGACTCGTTGACGGTCGGTCACCTGCTCACGCCCGGTGATACGATCATCGCGCTTACGGGGCTGCGGGTGGACGCAAAACGACATCGCCGGCCACGGCGAACCATCCGGCGGGACTACGGTACGGACGGTCCGCCGGTCCATCCGCATTGACGGAATTCAGCAACTGGCCATCAGTCGCCTGAAGAGAGTCTTATGACGCAGTACATACAGAACCCAGTGCTCTGGGCCCTCCTGGCCGCCACTTGTGGTGCAGTCGCTGTCATCGTTCGCCAGCGGAAATCGGCCCGGGCTCTGCGGGCCGAGATCGAGGAGATCAAAGCCCATTATGCCGATCTGGAGAACTCTTTCTCCAGATCCGTGGAATCCGAGAAGGAGCAGGCCCAGGACGCGACCAAGTCGGTCCTGAAGTCCGCGATGCGGACGCTCCAGGGTCTTGCCGCCGAGCAGCAGTCGGTCATCTCGGGGCTGCAGAGCAAGTACGGGGAGTCGGTAATTCTCCAGGACCTGCTGGAGATCGACCACACCAACTCCCAGTTCGGCCGCCGCGCTCAGTCGATCGCCGTGCTGTGCGACGGCTGGCTGGGCCGGCACCGCGACGTCGCGTCGGTTTACGACGTGGTGCGCAGCGCCCAGGGGCGCATCCGCCACTTCCGCCGGGTGGAAATCCTTTCGCAGGTCGACTTCGGCATCACCAGCCGGGCCGTGGAGCCGCTGGCGCTGGCGCTGGCGGAGCTGCTCGACAACGCGACGAGCTACTCCAACCCGAACACCGTCGTCGAGATCAACATCCGCACGGTGCCCAAGGGCATCTGCATCGTGGTCGACGACGCCGGCGTCGGCATGAACGACGAGGAGCGGGCACGGGCCGAGCGGCTCCTGTCCACCGAGCGGGTCTCCGGGGTCTCCGGCCTCGGCAGCCCGCCCCAGTTCGGCTTCGCCGTGATCGGTGTGCTCTGCGAGCGGTTCGGCTTCGAGGTGTCCGTGGACTCCAGTTCCCCGTACGGCGGCGTCCGCGCGGTCGTCCTGCTGCCGCACGACCTGCTCACCGCCATGCCGGAGCGGCAGGCGCCGGCTGCGCCCGTCGCGGTCCCGGCCCCCGCCGCTCCGGCGGGCGCGGGCGGTCCCGAGCGCGCGGTGGCCGTGGCCTCGACCGCCGACGGCCTGCCCAAGCGGGTCCGCAAGCGGCCGATCGCCATCGTCCCCGACGGTACGGGCGGTGCCCCCGCGGGGTCCCGGTCCGGCTCGGAGACGGCCGCGATCATGGGCGCGTTCCAGCGCGGGACGCTCTCCGGCCGGTCCGGCCGCCCGGAGCGGACGCAGCAGACGAGCAGCACACGTGATGCAAGCAGTGAAGGGCATGAGGTCTCGTGAACAACGATCTGTCATGGATGCTTGACAGCGCTCTGGAGATTCCCGGGGCCCTGCACGCCGTCCTGGTATCCGCCGACGGGCTGCTGATGGCCCGGACGAAGGACATCGGCAAGGACAACGCCGACACCGTGGCCGCCGCCATGAGCGGCGTGCAGTCGCTCAGCCGCTCGCTCGGGTTCTTCATCGACGAGGGCCGGATGCAGTGGCGGCAGACGCTGGTCGAGTTCGACGGCGGCTGGGTCTTCCTGATATCCGCCGGCGAGGGCGCCTACCTGGGCGTCTCCGCCTCCCCCGACGTGGACATGCAGGACATCACCTTCCGGATGCAGCAGCTCGTCGGCCAGCTCGGCAAGGCGCTGACGACCCCGCCGCGCGAGAACCTCGGCATTCGCTCATGACCGACTACGACGAACTGGGGCCCGGGGCAGCGGATTTAGTTCGTCCGTATGTCATCACCAAGGGACGCGGGCTGCCCGACGAGAAGCAGCTGTCCCTGATCACCCTGGTCACGGCGGCGGGCGACGAGCAGCAGCGCCCGACGTCGCTGTCCCCCGAGGAACAGAACCTGCTGGAGCTGTGCACCGCGGGCTACCTGTCGGTGGCCGAGATCGCGGGGCACACCCGGCTGCCCATGGGCGTGGTGAAGATCCTGCTGTCCGCACTCACCGAGCGCGGCTACCTGATCACCCGCCCTCCCGTGCAGCGCGCACCGCTCACGGACCGGCACATCCTGGAGGAGGTACTGGATGGGCTCCGCGCCAAGTTTGGATGAGCAGGCGTACGTCCGGGCCGGGGCGACCCAGACCGCCGTCAAGATCCTGGTCGTCGGGCACTTCGCCGTCGGGAAGACCACGTTCATCCGTGCGATCTCGGAGATCCCTCCGCTGTCCACGGAAGAGACGATGACCCGGGCCGGCGAGCTGTTCGACGACCTCAAGGGCGTCCGGGGGAAGACCACCACCACGGTGGCCATGGACTTCGGCCGCCTGACCATCAGCGAGCGCGTGGTGCTGTACCTGTTCGGCACGCCCGGACAGCAGCGCTTCGTGCAGATGTGGGAGGACATGGCGCGCGGCGCGCTCGGCGCGCTGGTGCTGGTCGACCCCGAGCGGCTGGCGGACTCCTTCGGCGTGATCGACCTGATCGAGCAGTACGGCCTCGACTACGCCATCGCGGTCAACCGCTTCGACGGCACCCGGGACCGCGAGGAGCGGGCGCTGCGCGAGGCGCTCGACCTGCTCGACGACACCCCGGTCGTGCCCGTCGACGCCCGCGACCAGCGCTCATCCGCCGATGCGCTGATCACACTCGTCCGGTATCTGCTGGACCGAGCTCACTAGGAACAGACATGGACACTCGACCCACTCCGCCCGTGCCCCCACCCGGGTGCCCCGCCCACGAATCCGGTGGCCGGGTCCCGCTGTACGGGCCGGGGTTCGCGGCCGATCCGCAGGCCTACTACGCGTACCTGCGGCACTACGGGCCCACCGCACCGGTGGAGCTCGCCCCCGGTGTGGAGGCCACCCTCGTCACCGACTATTCGGCGGCCCTCCAGCTGCTGCAGGACTCCAGCTTCTTCCGCAAGGACGCGCGCCGCTGGCGGGACCTGAACGAGGGCCGGTTCGGACCGGACAACCCGGTGGTGCCGGTGCTGTCGTACCGGCCCAACTGCATGTTCGCCGACGGTGCGGAGCACCTGCGGCTGCGGCAGGCCGTCACGGACAGCATGGCCCGGGTCGACCAGCGGAGGCTGAACCGCAGCACCCGCCAGGTGTCCTCGTACCTCATCTCCCAGTTCGGGTCGCGGGGTTCGGCCGATCTGCTGGGCGACTACGCCAAGCAGCTGCCGCTGTTCGTGTTCAACGAGCTCTTCGGCTGCCCTGCCGACATCGGCGACCGGGTGCTGTTCGGCATCACGGGCATGTTCGACGGGGTCAATGCGGAGCGGGCGGTCGAGGTGCTGTACGGGGCCGTCGGCGAGCTCGTGGCGCTGAAGCGGTCCCGGCCCGGGGACGACGTCACGTCGTGGCTGATGCAGCACGAAGCGGCCCTCACCGACGAGGAGATGGTCCACCAGCTCGCCCTGCTGCTGGTGGCGGGCAACGAGCCGCTGCGCAACCTGATCGGCAACACCCTGCACCGGCTGCTCACCAACGACGCGTACGCCGACCAGGGCGGGCTGCTCGACGAGGCGATCGACGACACGCTGTGGGAGAACCCGCCGATGCAGAACCTGGCGGCCCACTACCCGGTGGCCGACATGGAGTTCGCCGGGCAGAAGCTGAGCGCGGGCGATCTGGTGCTGGTGAGTTTCGCGGCCGCCAACACCGGTCCCGCACTCGCGGCCGCCCGGCAGGCCGGCAGCAACCGGGCCCACCTGGCGTGGAGCGCCGGGCCGCACGCCTGCCCGTCCAAGGACCCGGCCCGGCAGATCACGTCGACGGCGCTCGAGAACCTCCTCAACGAGCTGCCGGACGTCGAACTGGCGGTTCCGGAGAACAGCCTGGTCTGGCGGCCGGGACCGTTCAACCGGGGCCTGGCCACGCTGCCCGCCCGGTTCACGCCGGTCCGCACGGCGCACCGCCCGGCCGAGCCGGAGCAGGCCTCCGCCGCGGCGGGCTCCGCTCCTTCCGGTGCGGGCCAGCGGCGCGAACGGGGCGGCATGTGGAGCCAGTTCCTCAACTGGCTGACGAAGTGAGGAACGCAACTCCGATCGGAACACCTGCCACCGCATGAAGATCCGCACCTGGGGGTAGGGAGCACCGCGTTGCCCGCGTCCTCCCCCAGGTGAAGGAAGTACCGTGCGCCCCCAGTCCGTCGATTCCGTTGTCATGCCCGCTTCCATCGGCTGGGCCGTCTCCGGCACCCGCCTCCCCCGGCAGGTCTCCGCCCGGGCGGCCCGGCCCGCCGCGCTGCGGCCGGAGACCGGGGGCACGCCGGACGCGCGACAACCCCCGGAAACCCTCGGAGGGCACGCGGCGAGACAGCTGCTGCGGCTGTGCGAGACGACCGGACTCGGCGCGCCGGACTCGGTGGCGTACGCGCAGACCCTGCTGACCGCCCTGGGGCCCGCCGCGGAGAGGTCCCTCGCCCTGCCCCCCGCGTACCCGTCGCTCCTCTCCGACGACCACACGCCGGTCGAGTTCTCCCTGTCGTGCACCCCGGACGCCGACCCGACGCTGCGGGTGCTGCTGGAGCCCGGGTACGGCGCCGGCGGGACGGCGGCGAACGGCCGGGCCGGGCTGGCCGCGGTCCGGGGGATGGCGCGGCGCTGGGGGTTCGACACCGCGCGGCTGGACGAACTGGAGGACCTGTTCTTCCCGCCGTCCCCGCAGGGGCCGCTCGCCCTGTGGTGCGCGCTGGAGCTGGTGCCCGGCGGGATACCCAAGGTCAAGGTCTACCTCAACCCCGCGGCCTCCGGGCGGGAACGTTCCACCACGACCGTGCGCGAGGCGCTGCGGCGGCTGGGCCACGACCGGGCGTACGCCTCGCTGCCCCGGGGCGACCGCCCCCTCTTCTTCGCCTTGGACCTCGGCGACTGGGACGAACCCCGGGTGAAGGTCTACCTCGCGCACCACGAACTGACCGGAGCGGAGGCGGCCGGCCTGTCCCGGGTGCCCGGCGGTCCCGCGCGGGCGGAGGTCGAGGGCTTCTTCGCCGCGGCCGCCGGGTCCGGCGCGGACGGCGGGCCCGGCGGCGGGCCGCGGCTGCGGCGCCGGCCGGTCCAGTCGTGCCACGCCTTCACCGAGACGGCCGCCGGCCGCCCCAGCGGCTTCACCCTGTACGTCCCGGTCCGCGACTACGCCCGGCACGACGGCGAGGCCCTGGACCGGGCGCTGGCCGTCCTGGAGCGCCAGGGCATCGACCCCGGCCCGCTGCTGCGGTCGCTGGCGGCCGTCACCTCCCGGCGCCTGCAGGACGGGGTGGGCCTCATCGCGTACCTGGGACTGGCGCACCAGGAGGGGCGGTCGCCGCGGGTGACCGCGTACCTCTCCTCGGAGGCGTACGCGGTCCGGCCGCCGGTCCGCTCGCCTCAGACCTCCCGGAGCTCCCGCAGGTAGGAGCCGACGTCCACCTGGATGGAGGTGCCGGCGGCCAGGCCGTAGCGGGCCCGGATGCCGTCCAGATGGCCGCGGATCTCCTTGTGCATCACGTCTGGGGCCGGCAGGTCCGCATCGCCGCCGACGAGCCGTGCCACCCAGTCGGCCTGGGCCTCCACCAGCCGGGTGATCGAGCCCACCGGGCGGATCAGGCCGATGAAGTACAGGCCGGGACGGGCGGGGTCCACGACCCGGCGGTACAGCTCCACCGGGCGGCGCCGGCCGTCCGTCGGGCAGCCGGCGGGCAGGAAGGGGAAGGCCATCCGGAAGCCGGTGCAGTAGACGATCGCGTCCGCCTCCGCCTCGGTGCCGTCGGTGAAGCGGACCCGGTCGCCGTCGAGGGAGCCGATCGCGGGCTTCGGGAGCACGGCGCCGTGCCGGATCCGGCTGAGGATCTCGTCCGAGATGGTCACCGCCGCCGAGAAGAGGGCGTGGTCGGGCTCCGGCAGACCGTAGTCGCCCAGCCGTCCGCGGGCCACCAGCAGGGCCTGTTCGACCCAACTGCGCTGTTCGGGGAAGGACATGGCGGTGAACCACGGCGCCTCCGCGATCAGGTCCACCGACATGCCGTAGAGCTGCTTGGGGACGACGTGCAGGCCCCGGCGTACGGACAGCAGGGTGCTCGCGGCGTACCGGGAGAGGTCCGCAGCGATGTCCACGCCGGAAGCGCCCATGCCGACGACCACCGTGCGCTGCCCGGCGAAGTCGCTGCCGTCGCGATAGTCCATCGAGTGCAGGACCGTTCCGGTGAAGGTGTCGGCGCCCGGTGGCAGCCGGTCCGGCATGGCCGCCTCGGTGTTGTGGCCGGAGGCGACGACCACCGCACCGAACTCCCTTTCCGTGACCGCGCCTCGGGCGTCGCGACTGGTGACCCGCCAGGTGCCCGAAGGGTCCTGCCGGACGGCCAGCACTTCGGTCTCCAGCTCGATGCGGGACAGCAGACCGGTGGACTCGGCGAACTCGCGCAGATAGGCCGCGACATGGTCGTGCCGCGGGTACAGCGGATACGTCTCGGGCATCGGCCGGGCGGCGTAACCGGTCAGCTGGCGGGCGCTGTTCAGGTGCAGGGCAGCATAGGCCGGACCGCGCTCGCCGGCGCCGGGCCGGCGCCAGATCCCCCCGACGCCCTTCGCCTGCTCAAGGCAGGTGAACCCGATGCCGCGGGCCGCGAGCGCATGCGCCGTGGCCAGCCCCGACAGGCCGGCTCCGATGATGCACACGGCCGCGTCGGTCACGAAGCCGCCGTCAGCTGACCCGCCCAAGGAATCCTCCACTGAAGCATCCGTTCCTGTTTTCGAGCAGGCATACCCTAGGGCACCCCCGGCGGCCTGCGGCAATCGCCCGGGGCCGGATCCGGAACTCCAACCGGTAGACGGAGCAAGCGATTTCGGACGAGGTGGCGGACAACGGGCGGTGCCGGACGCGGCGACCGCCGGTGCGGCATCCGTGCGGCGCCGGAGCGAGGCGCCCCGGCCGGCCCCCGGCGGCCCGACACCCCGGCGGCCGGGGTCCGGCGCGCCGGAGGCTGGGCCGTCGGGCTGAATGTGATCACCCGCGGGCGGCAAACGATCACCAGGCGCCGCGCCATCGCCAGAAAAGTGTGAAGAGATGACCGCACTGATCGCGGCCGTGCGCCGACGTGTGAAGGGTGGCCGATGCGAAGCATGTCCGAGGGTCCTGCGCTCCGCGGCCGGCTGCGGGACGTCCTGGCAGCAGGGGCGGGGGCCGCAGCCGGCCTGGTGCTGTGCCTGGCCCCGACGGCCGCGGCCGGTCCCGGAACCCCGAGCGACCCGGCCGCCGCGCCGTCCGCCGGCCCGGTACCCGGAGCGACGGACCCCGTCGCGCCCTCCGCACCGCTCACCGTCGCACCGGAGGGCACCGCGGACCCGGCCGAGGCACCCGCCCCGGCGGTCCCGCAGCGCAGCGGAGCCCACCCCGAGTCCCCCGCCGCATCCGGCGGCCCCGTCGCAGCCGGGCCCGGCGCGGACCTCGCGGTCTCCGCCTCGGTCCGGCCGGCCGCCGGCACCGGCCCGGCCGGAGACGGAGCCGGCACCCACGCCGGTGCCGGCAGCCCCTCTGCACCCCCCGGCGACCCGGCCGTCATGGCCGCCGTCCGCGAGACCTTCGACTACGCCGTGACGGTGACCAACCGCGGCCCGTCCGCCGCCCGGAAGGTGGTCGTCACCGACCGGCTGCCGGCCTCGCTGGAGTTCGTCTCGTCCCGCGACGGGTGCACCGCCGACGGGCGGACCGTGCGGTGCGGGCCGCTGGCCGCGCTGCCCGTGGGCGGCGTGCACACCTGGGTCGTCACGGTGCGGCTCGCCGCCGGGTACGACGGCGACGGGTCGGACGTCGTCAACGAGGCGGTGGTGGGCGCGGAGACCGCGGACCCGGACCCTTCCAACAACCAGACCTCGCTCACAGGGCTCACGATCCCCCCGAACTCGCGCATCGCCGACCTCTCGCTGGCGAAGACCGCGCTGCTCGGACGCGGACGTACGGTGCTCCGCCCGGGCGACAAGTTCACGTACCGCATCACGGTCCACAACCAGGGCCCCGCGACGGCCCGCGGGGTGCGGGTCACCGACCTGCTCCCCGAACCGCTCGTCCTCCTCTCCTCCCCCGACGACTGCGTCCTGGCGCCGCCTACCCGGCAGCCGGAAGGGGAGGGCCGGCCGGAGGCCGCGGCCCAGGAGCGCCTGGTCGTCTGTCCCGAGCGCGACCGGCTGGCCGCCGGGGAGAGCGCCGAGTTCCGGATCACCGTGCGGGTGGCGTCCCGCGAGCGGACCGGTACGCCCAAGGAACCGTGCACGCCCGTCGACAACATCGCCCGCGTCACGTCGGCGAGCTTCGACCCCGACCCGTCCGACAACGCCAACCGGCCCGGTACGACCGGCCCCGGCGGGAAGCCGCTCTGCCTGGGCCGCGAGGGCGGCCACGAGGGGGAGCACGGCGGCGGCCACGACGGCTCCGGCGACGGCGGCCACCAGGACGGCAGCGGGGACGGCCACCACGGGCGCGGCGACCTGGCCGACTCCGGCGCCGGCCTGCCCGGCTGGCTGC
>NZ_JAJAUZ010000044.1 GCF_020532645.1 Streptomyces bambusae | reverse complement strand
CGCCCCCCCCAGACACCCAAACGCCCGCCCGGGACACCCGGCCGGGCGTTTCGGCATGCCGGGCTCGCCGCAGCCCGCCTTCAGGTCTCGCGCAGTCGGACGGCCAGGGCGGCCACGTCGTCGTCCAGGCGGCCCCGGGTGTAGCGCAGCAGGTCCCGGTGGAGGGCCGCGAGCAGTTCGCGGGGCGGCGTCGAAGGCTGCCGGCCCATCCAGGACGCCAGCGGGAAGAACTCGCCGTCACGGGCCCGCGCCTCGGCGATCCCGTCCGTGTACAGGAGCAGCAGGTCGCCGGGGGCGCAGTCGAAGGTGTCCACGCTGTAGTGGTCGCCGATCAGCTCCGCGAGGCTGAGCAGCGGCGACGGGATGTCGGACTCCAGGACCCGGACCGTCTTGCGGTGCACGAGCAGCGGCGGTGGGTGCCCGCAGTTGAGGATCCCGATCCGGCCGCCGCCCTCCCGCGGCATCTCGACGAGCAGCGCGGTCGCGAACCGCTCCATCGTCCCCTCCGGCGAGAAGGCCGCGTTGTACCGGGTACTGCCGGCGTCCAGCCGGCGCGCGACGTCGACCAGGCCGGGCTCGTCGTACGCCGCCTCCCGGAACGCGTTCACGATCGCCGCGGCCGCCCCCACCGCGGGCAGCCCCTTGCCCCGCACGTCACCGATGAGCAGCCGTACGCCGTACGGCGTGTCCACGACCTCGTAGAAATCCCCGCCGATCCGGGCCTCCGCGGCGGCCGCCAGGTACAGCGACTCGATCTCGACGGCGCCGAACCGGCGCGGCATCGGCCCCAGCACCACCTGCTGCGCCGCGTCGGCGACCAGCCGTACCTGGAACAGCGTGCGCTCCCGCTTGAGCCGGACGTGGCTCCCGTACGCGGCGGCCACGGTCACCGCGATGATCCCCGCGCACGTCCACCACGTGCCGAGATCGGGGAAGACCAGGCTCAGCCCGATCATCAGGATCAGGCACGCCGTGCCGAGCAGCACGGTCGGCAGCACGGGCCACATGGCGGCCGCCAGCGCCGGCGCCGCGGGCAGCAGCCGGCTGAAGGCCATGTCCGGCGGAGTGCTGTAGGCCAGACTGGCGATCACGACGGTCAGCAGGACCGGAGACAGCCGCACCAGCCACCCCCGACCGTACCGCCGCCGGCCCCGCGTCCGCCCGGACTCGATCACACCCCTCAGAATATGCACAACCCGGACACCGCGCTCGACCTCCCCGAGGCCGCCGCGCCCCGCCGTCCGTACGCGGACGGCGGTCCCCGCCCTCCGCTGCCGGGAGGGCGGGGACCGCCGCAGGGTTCGGGCGACCGGGGCCGCGGCTACTTCGACCGGGTGGTCAGGGTGACGCCCGTGAAGTCCTGCGCGGCGGCCAGGCTGAAGTAGACCCAGCCGGACGGCGGGTTGGTGATCGTCAGCGTCTCGGCGTTGCCGCCGTTCGTGGACTTCGCCAGGTGGCTGCCGGTGGTGGCCCAGCTGCCGCCCCCGTAGTACAGGTCGGCGTTGCCGGTGCCGCCGCTGCTGCTGATGGTCAGCTCCTGCACCCCGGCCGGCAGGTACACGAAGTGGTAGCTGTAGTTGCCGGCGGTGGCCGCCAGGCCCTCCCGGCGGCAGTTCCCGTCGAACTGGCGCGGGTCGCCCGACGTGCACAGCGGCGCGGACACCGGAGTGGCCGGCGCGTCCGGCAGCGGACCGCAGTCGTTGGCCGCGCACCCGGCCAGCCAGGTCGCGAACCCGGCGTCGTAGCGGGTGCCGATCGTCTGCTTCAGGAAGGTCCGGGCACCGGCCCAGTCGTCGGCGCGGTACTTGCCCAGCACGGTCTGCACGTCGGCCGGGTGGGCCTGCAGCATGTAGCGGACCGCGAGGAAGCCCCACCGGTAGACCCGGCTCGAGTTGACCGACGGGTCCCCGTCCTGGTTGTAGACCGTGTCGAACAGCTCGCTGAGCTTGTACGTGTTCTTCGCGGCCTCGGCGATCGCGTCCGCGTTGCGCTCGTTCCGGTAGCCGAACGAGATGTTCTCGGCGATGCCCTCGACCCACCAGATGGTCGGCGTGGTCAGGCTGGCCTCGAAGTCGCCGGCCATGTTGTAGCGGCCGTCGAGGTAGTGGGTGTACTCGTGGTTGAGGTTCCAGATCTGGAAGTCCGGCCGCAGCCAGTGCGCCTCGTGCGCGATGAAGCGGGCCTGGTTGCCGGGGACGGCAGGGTTGCCCTCTTCGTACATGCCGCCGTTGTCGACGTCGATGTTGTAGATGGCCCAGGCGTACAGCGCGTACTGGGTGTAGTCGTCGAAGACGACGACCTCCAGGTTGGTGTTCACGTCACCCGGGATGGCGCCCTTGTCGCCGATGATCCGGTGGAAGTAGGCGTCCTGGTTCACCAGGCTGGTGCAGGTGCTCGCCAGCTGCCCGGGGGACACGTCCTGGGCGCGGATCTTGAGGTCCGCGTTGCACGCGTGCTGGATGGGCAGGACCTGCGGGAGTACCCGGTCGCCCAGGTCGCAGATGGCGTACGCGGCACAGTTGCCCCGGTCGTACTGACGGGTGTGCCAGCCCAGGTTCATGGTGATCGGCGCGGTCGGGCCGACGTTCGGGTACCGGTTGATCAGGTCCTTCAGCAGCGGCCGGAGACGGTCCTTCAGTTCGGGCACGTCCAGGGCGTTGCCGAGGTGGCGGCCGACGTTGCTGACGACGTCCAGGCGGTTCAGCTGCGCGCTGTTGCGGGTGATGAAGCCGGCCCAGGTGTCGAGGATGGCCGGATCGGCCTTGAGGGCGGCGCGCCAGCCGCGGGCGTCGTTCTTCGCCTTGAAGCCGTTCTCGACGACCCACTCGACGTGCTGCATGGCCAGGTTCATCTGGGCCGGCCAGGTGCCGTTGTAGCTGCCGAGCATCCACTTGACCACGCCCGCGTACCGGCCGGCGGCCTGGGTGCTGTCGATCAGGGTGACGACCTCGTTGAGGATCTCGCCGTTGGCGTCGGTGACGTCCTTGCTGCGCGGGGAGGCGAAGAAGGCGTCCAGCGCACCGAGGGCGGCGGTGTCGAGGGCGGTGCCGTAGGGGCCGACGACGTCCGCGTGGTTGTCCTGCACGTAGTAGCCGGCGCGCAGGAACAGCACCAACTGGCCTATCGAGGCAGTGTTGTTGCCCGTGTACGAGGCGGAGGCCTGGCGCAGCGCGTCGGCGACGGTCACCATCTGGGCCTCGCGGAACGCCTTGCGCGCGTTGTCCCCGGTGAGGCCGAACAGCGGGTACGTGCAGTCGATGCGGGGCAGTGCCTTGAGCTGCTGGACCAGCGCGGGGCCGGTGGCGTTGACGACGGAGGAGAGGTCGCCGCACTGGTCCGCGGCGGCGGCAGCGGACGACTTGCCCGTCTTGCTGGTCCTGCCCGTCTTGGCCGGCTGGACGGCGGGCGCCGGAGCCGGGCCGGTCTCCTCGCTGCCGTCCTGCGAAGAGAGCTTGAACCGCGGGTTCTTGCTGATCGCATGGGGCGACTTGGGGACCGGGACGGCCCTCGGCGCGGCGGCCGCGACGGTGGTCCCGCGCGCCTTCTCACCGGTTGCGGCCGTCGTGCCGGCGGCGGTCGCGGCGGCCTGGCTCTGTGGCGCGAACAGGCCGAGCGCGAGGAAGAAGGCGGCACCGAGCGCAGGAACTCTGCGCGCGCCGGCCTTTGATATCCGGAAGGGATGCATCTGTGGGGGCCTCCGGGCCGTGGGGCGCGTGCGGGGGACACGAGCCGTTGATGTGTGACATGTAAAATTTCACATGCCGCAACACGGCGGAAGACTTTCGGCAAGATTTCCATCAGGCCGCGACTGAAACGTTGTCAACTTCCGCCCCAGCACGGACAAAACGGCCCCGCCGGGGCGGGGTGCGCGGCCCGCGCTCCGCGGTCGTCCACCGCACAGACCGGGGCTGTCAGTGGCTGCTGTCAGCATCGGACGCATGACGGACACGACATGCTTCGACTGGCAGTCCTTCCTGCTCCGGTGGAGCGGCGAGTGGGCGGACTCGCTGCCGGACGAGGAGCAGAGCGACGAGGACGAAGCCGCCCGGCGGGACCGGTGGCTGGGGTTCCCGCCCGCACCCGAGGCGCGGATCGAGGCGACGGAGGCGCGCCTGGGACGGCGACTGCCCCCGTCGTACCGGGAGTTCCTCAAGGTCAGCGACGGCTGGCGGAACGCGGGCGAGTTCGTCTGGCTGCTGGCGGGTACCGCCGACGTGCACTGGCACGACGACGAGTCCGGGCTCGCGGAGATCCTGGAGGAGTACGCGGTGGACGACGCCGATCCGGCCGGCGGTCGGCAGGGGGACCCCTGGCGGCGCGGGCTGCAGCTCGACCTCGAGTCCGATGCCGTCTACGTGATCCTCGACCCCGGCGACGTGGCCGAGGACGGGGAGTGGGCCGTGTACACCTGGGCGAGCTGGCGGGCCGACGTGCCCGAACGGCACGCGAACTTCCTCGCGTTCATGCAGGACATGTATCGCGAGTTCCACTGCCTGCGGGCCCGCCCGGACACGGGCGTTCCCGAGTTCGACAACGCCACGACGCGCGAGCTGGACGCGCTGCTGGAGCAGGCCCGGGTGACGGCGCTCCGCGGTGACTGGGAGGCCGCCGCCGACGCGCTGGACGAGGCCGGGGCGTACGGCAGACCGCGGGCCACCGGCCTCGGAGACCAGATACGCCGGCTGCTCGGGCAGACTTCCCAGGTCTTTTTCGAGGACCTGGTGACCGACCCGCGGTACGCGCCCGAGCTGCTGCCGCCCCTGGTCGCCGAGCACGTGGCGCACGATCACCGCGACGACGACGCGCTGATGTTCCATCTGCGCGGGGCCGGCGAGGGCGTGGTGGCCCTGGCGCACGAGGTTCTGGCGCAGGTCCGGGGCGGGACGTACCGGTATGCGCCGGCCGGCCCGTTCGGGGAAGCCGTAGGGCGTGCGCGGGAGCTGGCCCGGCTGGGGGACGACGACGGGGCGTGGCGGACGTTCCGCGAGGCCCTCCCGGAGTGGGAACCGCCCGGCCCTGACCACCTGGCGCCCCTGGGGTGGGTGGCCGACCCGCTGCTCGGGCCCCTGCTGACGCCGGAACGCGGCCGCGAGCTGCTGGCCACCCCCCGGGGCGGCCGGGCGTGAAGCCCCGTCGCCGGCTGTGGGGCGGGGGCTGACATGATCGGGGGATGTCCTCCGGTTCCGCTTCCCCATCGGCCGGCCGTGGCTCGACGACTCCGCGTGCGACCACTACCTGATCAGCCTGCCCTACCCGTACGGACCCGACTTCGAGGTCTGTGCCTGGGACGGGACGGCCCACGCCCGCCTGCTGTGGCTGCTGCCGATCACCAGGGCGGAGAAGGACCACCGCCGCGAGCACGGCCTGGAGGCCCTGGAGGGCCTCTTCGACGAGCGCGAGATCGACCCGGTCGACCCGCACCGCCCGTCCGTGGTCTGAGCGGACGGGCCGGGTACGTCGCCGCCGCCGGCTCGGCGTCAGGCCGGCTCGGCGTCAGGCCGGCTGGGGGGTCAGGCGTTTGTGGCCCTTGCGGTCGTAGTAGGCGGTCATGGCGAAGCCGAAGAGGAGGGCCAGGACCACGCCGATCGCGATCATGACCCAGGCGCGGGTCAGGCCGGCGTCGCCGCGGGCGTCGAAGTAGAGGATCGCGCGTACGCCGTCGCTGAGCTGCCGCATCGGTTCGAAGTGGGCCAGGAAACGGTAGAAGTCGGGGACCGCCTGGAGGGGGATGGTGGCGCCCGACGAGGGCAGTCCGAGCACGATGAACACGAAGAGGGACACCAGCTGCCCGATCCCGCCGAAAGCCGCGTTGATGGCCTGGACTCCCAGACCGACCGCGAGGGTCGCGCAGTACGAGTAGATCCACAGCAGCGGGGCGTGCGGGGTGTCCATGCCCAGGATCGATGTGCAGGCCAGCAGCACGAGAGCAGTGCTCACCAACGAGATCACCGCTGTCATCACCATCTTGAGCAGCAGCGTCTGCGTCCGGTTGATCGGCACGGTCGGCCGCCGGGTGTGCCAGGGCCCGATCTCGCTGTCGGCATAGCCGAGGGCGGTGTCGACCCCGTTGCTGATCACGTTGCCGCCCATGAACCCCGCGAGGACCAGCAGCAGCGTGTAGTAGAAGGCCGACAGCCCGATCCCGCTGTGGTTGCCGATGGGGTGCCCGACCTCGGTGACGACCTCCACCGGATCGGCGAGCAGCAGTTTCGCCGTGGGCGTCGCCCGGGCACCGGCCGCCGCCGTCAGCCGCTGCCCCACGACGCGCGACGCCCGGTGCGCGGCCTGCGTGGTGATCTGGGCGGCCAGCGACGACCCCAGTCCGCCCTTGCCCGGATTCGTCAGCACGATCATGGTCGGCCGACGGGTCGCCCGGGCCGTCGTCAGCGCCCCGGCGGCGTCCGAGAAACCGGCCGGCACCACCAGCGCCCCGTACACCTTCCCGGAGTCCAGCTGCTCCTGCGCCTCGGCCCGGGTCACCACCCGCCACTCGGCCTTCCCGCCGGCGTCGTCACGGGCGATCGCGGCGGTGATCTGCGCGCCCAGGTCCGGTTCGCCGGTGTCGTCGTCGACGAGGGCGATGGGCAGGTCGCGCAGATCCTGCGCCGGGTTGAGGATGCCGCCCATGTACAGCAGCGACAGCAGCAGCGCGAGGAGCGCGGTGAGCACGGCCGGGACCAGCCACAGCGCCGGGCGGCGCAGTAGCGCCGAAGCCGTGGCCTGGGGAGTTGCGGGCTCGGACATGGGCCTCCGTGACCTCCGGTGCGCGAGGGCGAAACGGCGGGCCGACCGACCGGCCCCCGGGGTAGCCCACATCCCGAACCCCCGCGTTCCCCGAAGCCCGGCCCGTCACGTACCCCGTCCGGCCCAGCCGAGCCCCGCAAGCGGCCCAGTACGACCTGCCGGAGGCGCCGCCGGGTCCCCGCGGCCGGGCCGGGCTACGGGCCCCAGCGGTCGCAGTACTCGATGTGCAGTTCGCGGGCATGGCCCAGGACCCCGTCGCCGCTGTGCAGCTCCGTACAGAAATGCGCGTCCGCGCCGTGCACCCGGATGCGGTCCGGTCCTTCGCGGGCGATGTCCAGGAAGTGGTGGGCGATGTCGCGGAACACCTTCGCACTGCCGGTCATGAACAGGGTTTCGGCGTGCAGGTGTTGGTGGAACAGGTCGTGGTTCTCCCGGTAGTGGCGGGCCGCGTGGTAGACCGGCGGGCCCTCGCGGTCGCCCTCGCGGTCGCCGTGGCTCCGACCGGCTTCGGGCAGGTCCGCCGTCCCGGGGCGGCCCGGGCCGAGGCGGGCCCGCACCTGCTTCCAGCGCGCGGGGGCGAACCGGAGCGAGTGGTGGAGGAGCACCAGGTCGAGCCGGGGTCCGGCGCCGTCGCCCGGCGTCTGCCCGGCCGGCGGGTGGTTGCCCCGGAGCGGCAGGTGCACGAGGGAGCGCGGGGAGCGGGCGGCGAGGGGGTGTTGCGAAGGTCCTGTGTGGTGCCCGCGGTGTCCGGTGCGTGCTCTCGGCCTGCCGGGCGAAGGCCCTCGTACTGGGCGTACTCGGGGCTTCGGCCGGTGCGGCGAGAGGGCGTGCCGGGCGCCGTGGGCGCCGTGCGGGACCTTCGCAACACCCCTGGCAGCCACAGCCCGGCGACGGTGCGGGCCGCCTGCTCGTCGAGGCACACGTCCAGGTGCCGGTCGCGGTCGAAGAGCACGGCACGGGTCAGCGGCCGGGCCGGCCGGACGACTCGGAACCCGTAGTCCCCCAGGCGGACTTGGTGGACGGTGACGGGCAGCTTCACGCGCTCTCCGCTGCAGTGGGACGACCGGCTGCAGGGGTGGCCCGCAGGCCCGCCAGCAGCCGGTCGAGGGCCTGTTCCGCCGCCTGCGGGTCCCCGCCCCGGGCGATCCACAGCGCGGTCTCGTTCATCCCGCCCGACAGCAGCCGGGCCAGCGGCTCCACCGGCTGGTCGGCGATGATCCCGGCCTCGGTGAGCGCCGTCAGGGCCTCCGCGAGATGCCGGGCGGAGGACTGCTCGTCCAGCGCCCGCCACTCGTCCCAGCCGAGCACGGTCGGCGCGTCCAGCAGCAGGATCTGACGTACTGCGGGATCCGTACCCGCCGCCAGGAACGCCCGGCAGCCGGCCCGCAACTGCTCCCACAGGTCCCCGTGCTGCTCGGCCGCGGCCGCGACCCGCTCGCCCAGATCGTGCTGGACCTGGGCGACGACGGCCCGGAAGAGCCCCGCCTTGCTGTCGAAGTGGTGGTACGCCGCGCCCTTGGTGACGCCGACGGCCTGCGCCACGTCCGCCAGCACCACGTGGTGGTAGCCGTCGGCGGCGAACCGCCGCTGCCCCTCGGCCAGCAGCGCCCGTCGTGTCGCCGCCCGCTGCTCGGCCCGGTTGACCACCATTCCGTGCACCGCCCTTCCTCTTTCGCGTACCCGGAGTATGCTAACTCCATGGTTCACATACTCCGGGTATGTGAAACGGATGCAAAGGGCCCTGCCATGACGAACGAACCCGCGCTGATGCCGATGCCGATGCCCGCGGCCAAGCTCAGCGGCTTCTACCCCGTCCTCGCCACCGCGGACGTACCGGCCGCCCGCGACTTCTACACCCGCCACTTCGGCTTCGAGCCGACCTTCGAGGCGGACTGGTACGTCAGCCTGCGCCGCCCCGACGCACCGCAGTACGAGCTGGCCCTGCTCGACCACTCCCACCCCACGGTCCCCGAGTCCCACCGCACGGCGCTCCGCGGCGGGCTGCTCCTGAACTTCGAGGTGGACGACGTGGACGCCGAGCACCGGCGGCTCGTCACCGAGGCCGGTCTGCCCGAGCTGCTGTCCCTGCGCACGGAGGAGTTCGGCCAGCGCCACTTCATCGTCGCCGCGCCCGACGGCGTCCTCATCGACGTCATCACCGTCGTCCCGCCCGGCGAGGAGTACGCCGCCCAGTACGCCTGATCCCGGCGCCGGGCCCACCCCGGAGGCCCGCGCCCCCGGCCCCCTTGCAGCGCCGGATGACCGGGCGGACACTGGCCGCAGGAGCGGAGCGCAGTCCGAGGGCGGCGCGCGCCCGGGGCCACGGCCCGCAGCGGGCCGCCGTACCGCCCGGAGAGGCCCGGGCCATGGGCGAATACGTGCACCTACCCAGCACCAGGACCTGGTACGAGACCGAGGGGAGCGGCGACCCCCTGGTCCTGCTGCACGGCGGCTTCTGCACCAACGAGACGTGGGCCGCACAGCGCGCGGACCTCGCCGCCGCGTACCGCGTCCACCTCCCCGAACGCCGTGCCCACGGACACACCCCGGACGTCGAGGGGCCCCTGTCGTACCAGGTCATGGCCGACGACACGGTCGAGTTCCTGGAGGCGGTCGTCCGCGAGCCGGCGCATCTGGTGGGCTGGAGCGACGGCGGCATCGTCGGGCTGATCGTGGCCGGAGACCGCCCGGACCTGGTCCGCAAGCTCGTGGTGATCGGCGCGAACTTCCGCCCCGCCGCCGAGGCCTTCGTCGTCCCGGACATGGTCGACGCGCTCGCCGGCGACAGCGAGGAGATGGAGTTCTTCCGCGGAATGTACGCGCCGGTGACCCCGGACGGCGCCGGGCACTGGCCGGTCGTCGCCGCGAAGATGCTCGACATGTGGCGCAGCCAGCCCACGATGACACCGGACGACCTGGCGCGGATCACCGCACCGACCCTGGTGCTCGTCGGCGACGACGACATGATGACGCTGGAGCACACCCTCGCCCTCCACCGCGCCGTCCCCGGCTCTCGGCTCGCCGTCCTCCCGGGCGCCTCCCACCTGGTCCCCATGGAAAACCCGTCCCTGGTCAACCGCCTGATCCTCGACCACCTGTCCCGCGACACGGTGGAAACGATGATGCCCATCCTGCGCGCCGCGTCCCGGGCGGCGTGACGTCCGCCCCGCCCACGCTCCCGCCCCGGCGGCGCCGAATAATGCGTTGACGCCCCCGGAAAGGGCCCTGTTAGCTTCGAACAGCTGCTCAGAGCGGCTGCTCCGATCCGTCTGCTTCATTCCGGGCTCGTGTGCCCCGGGAAAGGGTGTTTTGATGACCCGGCCCGCGCCGAGTGCGCCTCGCCACACTGCGTAACCCTCTGACGAGGCCACTCGGCCTGCTCTTGCTGCTTTCGACCCACTTCCAGCAAGGAGCACCCGGGTGTCCAGCCACACCACCAACAACAACACTCTCAGCCTCAGCACCTTCGCCTGCGCCTGGTGCGGTCTGACGGTGTCCGCGCACGCCGCCGACGGCGCTGCGCGCAACCACTGCCCCTCCTGCCTGCATTCCCGGCACGTCCTCGACCATGTCGAGGGCGGCCCGAGCGACTGCGAGGGCCGGATGTCCCCGATCGCCATCGCCGTGCTCCGCACCGGAGACTGGATGCTGATCCACCGCTGCGTCCGCTGCGACGAGCTCACCTCGAACGCGGTCTGCACCGACGACAACCAGCTCATCCTGATGCGCATGGCGGTCCGCCCGCTGGCCCAACCCCCCTTCCCGCTCGAAGCGTTCGGAACCCTCTGACCGCCCGTCAGGAAGGAGCACCACCATGTCGCGCAACAACCGCAGCACCCGTGGCGGACGCCGTCCGCAGCGGCACAAGGACGTCCTGCACACCCACGGCGGGCACCGGGCCAACGACTTCCGCTGCACGTCCTGCCGGCTCGACGTCTCCCTGGACGCACCCGGTACCGCCCACCGCAACCACTGCCCGCACTGTCTGGCCAGCCTGCACGTCGACCGGAAGATCCCCGGCGACCGCGACGCGGACTGCCGCGGCCGGATGGAGGCCCTGGGCCTGTCCGTCCGCCCGGACGGCGAGTGGATGATCATCCACCAGTGCGTCTCCTGCGGCGAGCTGAGCGCGAACCGCATCGCCGGCGACGACAACCCGCTCGCCTTGGTCCGCCTCGCCCTGAGGCCCCTGGCCGACCCCAAGGCCGCCGGCCGCGTCCTGCTCACCTTGTGAGGGGCGCGCCGCCCCCGGCGAACCGCACGGCGCCAGGCCGGCTTCCGGCCCGGCGCCGTGCGGGTGTTGGCCATGGTTCGGGAACCGATGGCCCCCGTTCGCACTCTCTGCTGGCGCAAGGATGCAGAGCGGTGGGTGTGGAGGGGGCGTCATGGACAGGCGGACCGTGCTGGTCGGAGGTACCGGGGTCGCGGCGGCTGCGGCCTGGGGAGCCGGCCGGGGGAGTGCAGTCGCCGGGCGGCGGGAGAGCGGGGCACCCGGCGCGGCCGACTGGGCCGCCCTCGGGCGCGGACTCCAGGGGAGCCTGATCCGGCCGGGGGACGCCGACTACGCCGTGGCCCGGCAGCTGTACAACACGCGGTTCGACGGGCAGCGGCCCGCCGCCGTCGCGTACGTGGCGAACACCGCGGACATCGCCGAGTGCCTGGCCTTCTCGCGCCGCCACCGGGTCCCCGTCTCCATACGCAACGGCGGTCACGCGTACACGGGTTGGTCCAGCGGCACCGGGCGCCTCGTCGTCGACGTCTCCGCGCTGAAGTCCGTACGCGCCACGGCCGGCGGGGCCGTCATCGGGGCCGGCGCCAAGCTCATCGACGTCTACGACCGGCTCGGCGCGCACGGCGTCACCATACCCGCCGGCTCCTGCCCGACGGTCGGCGTCTCCGGACTCACCCTCGGCGGCGGCCACGGCGTCGTCTCCCGGGCGTACGGCCTCACCTGCGACAGCCTCACCGGCGCCCGCATCGTCACCGCCGACGGCAAGACCCTCGACGTGTCCAAGGACCGGGAGGCCGACCTGTTCTGGGCGCTGCGGGGCGCCGGCAACGGCAACTTCGGCGTCGTCACCGAACTCCGCTTCCGCACCCACAAGGCCGCCGACGGCGTCACCGCGTACCTCACCTGGCCCTGGCCGAAGGCGGCCGCCGTCCTCCGTGCCTGGCAGGAGTGGGGTCCCACCCAGCCCGACGAGATCTGGTCGGCGCTGCGGCTGTCCGCGGCCCCCGGCCGTACGCCCACCGTCTCCGTCAGCTGCTTCTCGCTCGGCACGTACGGCGCACTGCAGAACGCCGTCGACCGGCTGGCGGACCGCGCCGGCGCCCCCGCCTCGTACGTCTCCCTGCGCCGCCGCGGCTACCTCGACACCATGCGGATGTACGCCGGCTGCGCGACCAAGACCACCACGCAGTGCCACCTCCCCGGCAAGACGCCGGGCCGCCAGCCCACCGGCGTGCTCCAGCGCGAGACGTACGCGGCCCGCTCGGACTTCTTCAACCGCTCGCTGACCACGGCCGGCGTCCGGGCCCTGCTCGACCAGGTCGAACGGTACGGGCGGCAGACGGCCGGCGGTGGCGCGGTCTCCGTCGCGCTCACCGCGCTCGGCGGCGCCGTCAACCGGGTCTCGCCGCAGGCCACGGCCTTCGTGCACCGCAACTCCCGGTTCCTGGCGCAGTACCTCGGCTCCTGGCCGGCCGGCGGGTCCGGCAGCGTGCAGACGGCCTGGCTGGACGGCACGCACACGGCGATGCGCCGGTACGCCTCGGGTGCGGCCTACCAGAACTACGCGGACGCCGGCCTGAAGGACTGGCGCACCGCCTACTACGGGTCTGCCGCCGCCCGTCTGACGGCAGTGAAGAAGCGTTACGACCTGCAGCGCGTCTTCGATTTCCCGCAGGCTTTGTGACCCTTCCGGAAACTTCGGATTCGACTGCCGTTCATCTGGTGCGTGGATTCGGCTCGATATCGTGCATGCTGCTGCGTTCAGGTGAATCAGAAAAGCGGACGAAAACGTTTCGGCGTAGCGGGGTTTTTCATTGGGTCGCCGTGGGGTTGGGGCCTTTGGACTGGAAACCTCGCTGGTCAGTGGGTATGCCGTCGAGCCCGGTGTGCGAGAATTCGCCAGAAGATGATCTTCGGATCATCGCGCGAATGGGCGCATCGAGTGAAGCGGTCGGCCACTTTTTCCGACCTCTCCGTCATCGCTGATATCAATTTCCATGAGCTCGGATCCGAGCCGAATAACCCCCATTTCCGGCCGTGCTCAATCGTGTGCGGCCGGCATCCGGAATGGAATCCGCATCATGGGAATGACCCTCCGCAAGACCGTCGCCCTCGCCGCCCTGGCCCTGACCGCCTCCCTCCTGCCCGCCGGCCCGGCAGGCGCGGCACAGGAGGCCGCGCGCGTCCCCGGCCGCTACTGTCTCGCCAACGCCTGGGGGACTCCGAACATCTCTTCAAAGCCGTGTGACTCCGCGGACTCCGGCCAGCACTGGACGGTCTCCGGACACCAGATCTCCCTCACCGGCGCCCGCGGCTACTGCCTGGCCAACACGTGGAACACCGCCACGGTTTCGACGAAGCCCTGCAACTCCGGCGACCAGGGCCAGTACTGGAACGTCTCGGGCCAGCAGATCTCCCTTTCCTTCGCCCCGGCCTACTGCCTCGCCAACGCCTGGGGGACTCCGAACATCTCCACCAAGCCCTGTGACAACGCCGACCCCGGCCAGAAGTGGGTGGTCTTCGACGAGCAGATCAGCCTGGCCGTCGCCTGACCTCCGGCAGCCGTGCGGACTCAGCCCTCGTCGGCCGGGTCCGCCGTCCGCCGCCAGACCTCCTCGGCCGGATCGAACTCGCCGGTGGCCATGGTCCGCGCGCGCCAGCCGAAACCGCAGACCGCCAGCGGGCCTTCGGCCAGCGGGTCCAGGCCGAAGCCGCGCTCGATGTCGACTTCGTTGATCGCCGACGTCACGAAGGCGCCGAGGCCGAGTTCGGTCGCGCTCAGGTACAAGGTCTGGGACAGGTGCCCGCTGTCCAGCACCAGGGCGCGGTACGCCTTGGCGTGGTGACGGTACTTCCAGAAACTGCGCGCGTAACGCGGCGCGAGGACCGCCAGCACGGGCGCGTCGGAGAACCAGTGCTGACCGGCGAGGGCGCGCCGGGCGAACCGCTCCAGTGGTTCGTCCGGACCGGGCAGCGGCTCCAGGGCGTGATCGACCGCGTGGTAGTGGTACAGCCCGGGCGCGAGACCGTCGACGTTCTGCACGATCAGGTAGGCCTCGGTCGGATGCAGCCCGCCGCCCGAGGGCGTGTGCTTCTTCAGGAACACGGTGTCGTCGTCGACGCGCACCTGGGACTGCGCGGCGAACACCCGCTGCAGCATGTGCGCGCACAATTCCAGCGGGAGCGCCCGCCCGCCGTCGAAGTTCCGGCAGGTCGCCCGCCTCGCCAGCATCGCGTCGAACGCGTTGCCGCCGATGCGCGGCAGCGGCACCCGGTCCGGTGCGCCGCCGCGCTCGGCCGCATGGGTGGGCGGCGGTCCGAGCTTGCGCCGCAGATCGGCCGCGGTCGTCATCTCGTTGGCCTCCATGCTGCTGACGCTGTCCAGGCCCTCCCACCGCGCCAGCCGGTGCATCATCGCCGCGGGCGGCCACCAGTGCCCGGAGCGCAGGGCGTCATCGCGTTCACGATGAGCGGCATGGCGCTCGTCGTCGGCGATCACCAGGCCGCTGTCGACCAACCCGGCCACCAGCGCTGCCTCTTCGGCGTCCAGCGAGTCGGTCTCCTGCCATTCGCCCGGACTCAGGCGGCCCAGTAACTCACGCTGCGGCAGCCCGACTTCGACCTCCGCGTCCAGATGTGCGGCCAACGCCAGCCAGCGCCGGGTGCGGCCCAGACCGGAACCGCCGGTCAGCAACGACTCGAAGTCGAAGGCCACGTCCTCGCGAGGCTCGAGAAACAGCACGGAACAACGGCGAACACGCATGCGGGACACCGTACTGCGCCAGAATGACGGGTACCTACTCGTTTGGGGGGAAGACCATGACCTCGACCGTGCACGACACCAAGCTGCGGATCCCGCCGAAGGTCGTCGACCGACTGCTCGATCTGCTCGCCACCGACGACGCCTTCCGTGAGCTGTTCCGGCAGGACCGCCACGCCGCCCTCGTCCGGGCCGGCTACGAGATGCCCGAAGAGGAGCTGCGGGCGGCCTCCTCCTTCTGGTGCCTGATGGTGGACCGGCTGGCCTCCAAGGAAGCCATCGCCGAGGCCCGCGACCAGCTGCGCGACCACCTGCTGTCCCCCGGCACGCACACCGTCGTGTTCGCCCTGTCCGAGGACTCGGTCCCCGCGGTGCTGCGCGCCGGCTGACCGGGACGCCCGCGAGCGTTCACCGATACGGCAGCCCCGGCCTCCCCCTCAGTGCGGGGGCGCCGGGGTCTGCCATGCCGCCATCTGGTCGAGGAACTTGGGGCAGGTGACGATGTCCTGCTCACCGCACTTCAGGGCGTGGGTCAGGAGTTCGTGGGCGTGGCGGAGGTCGATCATGCGCTGCTCGACCTCGGTGATCTTGGCGCGGATCATCGCCTCGCGGTGTGGCTGCTCCCGCTGGAACTCGGCGATCTCGGCCAGCGTCAGGCCGGCCTGCTGGCACGTGCGCAGCACCTTGATGCGCTCGGCGGCCTCCGGCGGATAGCGCCGCCGGCCGCTCTCCCGCTCGGGGGCGGCCAGCAGGCCGTGACGCTCCCAGTACCGGATCGCCGACGCGGGCACCCCGGTGATCTCGGCGAGCCGGCCGATCGTCATGCGTACGCTCCGCACCCCTGCTCCTCCATGTCGGCGCTCCCCGCAGTTGACTTGAACCTTAGTTCAAGTTGAAGAGTGGCCGGCACGTGCACGGCGGCGCGAACGAGCGCTGCCGGCCGCAGCTTTGGAGACGCAATGAGTGATACGACCGGCAACAGCACCACGAGCGACGCGCAGACCCGGCAGGCCCGGGCGGTCCGACTGGCGGAGGCCGCCGACCAGCTCTTCCGCGCCGGGGTGATGTCCCATTCGGGGCACGCCAACCTGAGCGCCCGGCTCGACGGCGAACGCATGCTGCTGACACCGGGGTTCGTCCGCGGCCTGCGGCCCGAGCAGCTCGCGGTCGTCGGATTCGACGGGCAGGTCCTCGAAGGTGAACTGCAGTCCGTCAGCGCCGAGATCATCGCCATGCACAGCGTGGTCTACCGGGCCCGCCCCCACGTCGGCGCGATCATCCACACCCACTCGCCCGCCGCGACCGCCTTCGCCGTCGCGCACCGCCCGCTGCCCTGCCGCACCGAACCGATGCTCCGCTTCGGACAGGCCGAAGAGGTCCCCGTGGTGCCCTGGGGGCCCCGCGGATCGGACGTGTCCGTGCGCGGCATCGCCGACGTGCTGGAGCAGCGCCCGACGACGGCCGCGGCCCTGCTGGCCAACCACGGCCTCCTGGTCTTCGGCCCGGACCCGGCCGCCGCCGCCCACCTCGTCGTGGGAGTCGAGGAGAGCGCCGAGGCCGAGATCGCCGCGGCGGCGATCGGCGGAGCCGTGGACTTCCCGCCCGGCGCGCAGGAGGCCGTACGCGCATCGATCGCGCGGGTCACGGCATGACGGACGACACCCGGGCCGCCCGTGCGGAGGCCGTACGCGACCGCTACCGCGCCACGCTCGGGACCGTACCCGCAGGGGTGCAGGACCGGCTGCGGCTGGCCGAGGAGTACGGCCGGCTGCCGACGGAAGAGACGATCGCGGCCCTGCGCCACATCGTGCTCACCGACAACCCGCTCGGCGGACGGGTCCAGCAGCTCGTGCACTTCGGACAGCTGCTGGTGCTCGGCCGGGCGCACCCCGCGCGGATCCACGCCCGGGGTGCCCTCCACGCCGGCGCCTCCGTCGCCGACCTCATCGGCGTCGCCGAGACCGCCCTCATCACCGCGGGCGTCCCGGCGTACGCGCTCGGCACCGAGATCATCGCGGAGTTCGCCCGTGACGCGGACAGTGCGGGAGACGCGGTCCGGCTCTGAAGAGGGGCAGCAGCGGCAGATTGGCCTAGACCTATTGTGCGGGCCTGTTGGTGACGGTACGTTCGTGCTCGGCTGCGCAGCCCGGACGTACCGCACCACATCAGTCGGCGTACGAGGTGTGGTGGCTGCGGGCGTAGAAGCCGGGGCCGGGTGCGGCCTCGGCCGCACCGGCGGTGCCGAGCGCGAGCGCTCCGGCGGTCGCGACGGTGGCGAGGGCGGCTGCTGCGCGACGGTATATGGCATGTCCTCCTGGAAACGCCGGGATGCCCGGCAGAGTGCTTGACGATGCGTGCCAGGCGACCGGCCAGGCGGGGTACCGGATCTGGGGCCCGATCTTCTTCTGCGAGCCCCTCAGCTCCACCCGGCAGGACGTCATCGTCCTCTGGGTCCGCTACTGACGCAGACGGCCGGCCGGCCCCGCACCTCCCCACGGGGCCGGCCCGCGCTCACGCGCTCACTCGGACTCGTGGCTGAGGTGGCTGAGGCCCGCGATGCCGCCGAGCGCCTCGCGCAGGCCGGCGTCCGAGGCCTCGGTCATGACGAGCACCAGCGTCAGCAGGGCGGGGAGTCCTGCGTCGTACAGGTCGTCCCGCCCGTCGTCGCCGGGAATCGCCTGCGGCTGGACCTCGATGTGCCCGTCGGGCAGCACCACCCGCCAGTACGTGCCCCGGAAATCGCTCTCCCGCGCCTCGAAGTCCAGCCCGAGCCGGCCCCCGACCAGCAGGGCCAACTCCCCGGCGGCGTGACGCGTGGAGCCGAACGTGTCGTAGTAAGTCATGGTCCGCCGACCATACTCCGCCCATGGAGTCTGTCCGTGCCGTGCCGGCTCCGGACGGGGGTGCCGGAGCCGTCAACCGTTACGGGCCGGTCGCCGCCGGATCGTGATCTCGGACGCTCACCGTTCCATAACACTTGCCGACCGGCTGCCGATATGCCCGATCCGGGCGTCTCTCCATGCGGAACCAGCAGTTACGTTTCGCCCTGACGGCGATCGTGACCGTTTCGCACACAGGCCAGTGCCACGTGCCGATCCTTCGAGGCCCCGGAACACCATGACCAGCCACCCCACCGTGAAGAGAACCCCCGCGACCCGCCTGCGGCAGACCGCCGCCGCGGCCTGGAGCGAGCCCCTCGCCCGCACCTACCTCGTGCTCGTCGCAGGGTGCGCGCTGTGGGCCGTCGCCGGGGGAGCGGGGCTCGGCGACGCCGCCTGGCTGCCCCGCCAGACCGTGGTGATCCTGACCCTCCCGTTCTTCCTCGTCGTCCACCTCCTCCTGGCCGCCACCGAGATCGACCACCTGCTGCTCGGCCACAGCTTCTACACCGACTCCCCGGCCTGGCTCTTCGAACCGCTGTACCTCCTGTACGTCGCCGTCGCCGGCCTCCTCGGCGCGCGCTTCCTCGCCGCCTGGACCCGCTCGTTCCGCACCTCCGGCACCCCGCCCTGGGTGGTCCCGGTCTCCTGCGCCCTGTTCGTCCTCGGCGCCTTCGCCCTCTGGCACCTCTGACGGAACGGGAGTCGGCCGGACCACGGCCCGTACCCGCCGCCGTGACGATGCGCCAGACTGGGGGCATGGCCAGTTATCCGCGGGTGGAGTGCCCGGAATGCCGGGGCGTGTACGGGGGTGCGCCCACGCGGGCCATCGGCCTCGTGAGCGTCGTCGACCACAAGCGCGAGCCGCGCTCCCTGCAGCTGTGCCCCGGCAGCATGATGCACGTGCCGCTGCGCGACGCCCGCGCCTGGCAGGAGCAACTGCCCCTGGCGGAACCGGCGGAGGCGCCACCCGGCCTCTTCGACCTGGGCTGACGGACCCGTCCGCCCGATCCGCACCCTCACCCGCGCCGGCAGCCGAACGGCACCGGTCCCGGACCCCGCCCGGGTCGTCCGGAGCGGGAGCCGGGTCGTCGCGACGGGGCCGGGTACGGCGTCAGGAGCTCGTGGCCACCGAGGTCAGCCAGGCGTTCCAGTCGGCTTCGTAGTCGAGGGAGGTGAGGTGGGCGCGGGCGGCGGCCCAGTTGCCGGTGCGGTAGTGCGCGAGGACGGTGGCCACGTCGGACGGGTGGCGCTCGATCATGTAGCGGGTTGCGAGGTAACCCCAGTTGTAGGTGCGGTTGACGTTGCTGTTGGCGTACGTGGTGTCGAACACGGTGCGGAGGGAGTACGTGTGCCTGCCCGCCTCGGCCAGGGCGCTGGTGTAGGGGACGCCGCGGTAGGAGTAGGACACGTACTCGGCTATGCCCTCGCCCCACCAGACGGTCGGGGTGCTCTGGCTTGCGTTGAAGTCGCCGTACAGGTCGAAGCGGCCGTCGAGGTAGTGGGTGTACTCGTGGTTGAGGTTCCATATCTGCCAGCCGGGGCTCACGTCGGTGCGCTCGTAGCAGATGAACCGCGGCTGGTTGCCGGTCCGGGAGGGGTCGCCCTCCAAGTACATGCCGCCGTTGTTGGTGTCGATGCCGTAGATCCGGCCGGCATACGCCTTGTAGTCGGCGCTGGAGTTGAAGACGTCGACTTCGAGGGTGGTGTTGCGGTCGTCGGCGACCGGGCCCGAGTCGCCCACCACGTCGTGGAAGAAGGCGTCCTGGTTGGCCAGGCTCGCGCAGGTCGCCGTGAGCTGGGCGGAGGTCATCTCCTGGGCCCGGATCCGCAGCGTGGGGCTGCAGGTGTGGAGGAGCGGCAGGATGCGCGACTCCAGTTTCCCGCCGCCGGCCGCGGCGGTGGTGGCGAGGGTGCTCTTCGCGGTGCCGTGCGCCGGTCGCTGGGCCGGGTCGGCGAAGGCGTGTTCCGGCTGGGGATCGGCCGGGGCCGCGTGGGCGGCCTGGGTGGGGGCGACCGCGAGGGCGGCCGTGAGCAGGGCGGTGGCGATGGCCGTAGCGCGCAAAGTTCACTCCTGGGGAAGGGAGTAGAGGTCCCGTCGACAACGGGTTGCGCTGTAAAATGGCACATGTCACATGCCGTTTCAATGGTTCTGGCAGGAACACGTCGAAACAGTCGCCGTGCGGGCGGCACGGGCCGGGTCAGGCCCCGGTCAGCACCGAGTTCAGACGACGCGCCTGAGTGACGAGCCGGGACGAACCGGGACGCCCGGCCAGCGCGGCCACCTCCGGCAGGGCCCCGCGGGCACCCGCCAGGCGGGCGGAGTCCGCCGCGACGGCCAGCAGCGCGCCCTGCGCCTGCGGGCGGACGCAGGCCAGCAGGCCGGGGAGGGCCGCGGCCAGGACGGCCCAGACCGCTGCGGCTCCGCACGGCAGGGCGGCCGCCGTACGGAGCGACTCGGTCAGCAGCGGCACCTTGAGCGTGCCCAGTGCGACGAGTTCGGCGAGGTCGCCGCCCAGGAGACGCGCGTCCAGACGGTCCCTCGAAGCCAGCAGGACCAGGGCGCGGCCCGCCGCCGCCCGCTCCCCGTCCGGGACCGCCGCGAGCGCGTAGGCAAGTGCCAGGTGCACGGCGGGACCGGCCGGCCCCTCGGCCGCGGCCAGCGCCTCCAGGAACTCCGGGGCGCCACGGCCGTCCTGGTCGGCCGCCGAGGCGACGCCCGCCAGCAGCCGGGCCGCGGATATCTCCGGATGCCAGGGCAGCGTGGCGACCGTGTGCGCATCCCGGCCGTCGGGCAGCGAGCCGTGCGGGCAGCCGATGTGCGGCTCGAACGGACGGAACAGCGACCAGAACCGCCGCGGGAACTCCCCCCGGCCCTCGAACACCTCGTGCCCCACCAGGACGCGGCGCCCGATCCGCGCTCCCCGGCGCCGGCTCGGGCGCTGCGGCTCGCCCGCTTCTCGCTCCCGCCGCCCCACCGGCTGCGGCAGTCCGCCCCGCCGCAGCCAGGCCGTCACCCGGGGTGCCTCGTCCAGCGTCAGTCGCTCCGCGGCACGCACCGCCGCGGCATCGACCGGGCCGCCGCACCGCAGCAACGCCAGCCCCAGGTCCGCGGGTCCCGGCCGTACGCCCAGCCGCCCGTACGCGGCCAGACGCGCCACCAGGTCGGACGGCTCCACCGCCCCGGTCGGCCGGCTCGGCACGGACAGCAGGAACGGAACCGGCTCACCCGCCCGCAGCCGCCCGGCCAGTTCGTCCACGCGGGCCCCGGCCACGTAGTCGAGCGCCGCGTGCTGGCACAACTCCAGCCACCCCGCGCCCGTCCCCTCCCCGTACCTCCCGGCGTCCACCGGCCCCACGGCGGCACCGACGACCGCCGCGAGACACCCGACCACCTCGTGCGGCCGCGCGGCGAACTCCCGCGGTACGCCGCCCAGCGCGGCGGTCAGCCCCTCCCGGTCCCGGTACGCATGACCCGCGACGGCATTGAGCAGCCGCTCGTACACCACCACCCCCGGGTCACGGCGCCCCGCCAGCACGGCCGCGACCTCACCGGCGAGCACCCCCGCCGACGGCACGTCGAACTCCCCCTCGATCATGCCCCGAAGGCTAGCCCCCACCTCTGACAACCCCGCCGGCCGGGCCGGGCGCCCGGCCGTGGGGCAGTCCTGCCGACCATCCGAGTGGCGCCGGGGTGTCCGCGGCCGGGCCGGTCCGCGATCCGGTGGGTTTGCAGCAGGATGGCTCGCGCTCCCGCAGGTGAACCTGGTGCTACGTCAGGAGGCGCCGGTGCCGTCCACAGATGACTCCCTCCCTTCCGCAGCCGGATCGCATCCGACGACCGCGATCAGCCGGCGCGGGCTGCTCGTCGGCACGGCCGCCGTGGCGGCCGCCCAGACGCTGGGCATCCGCACCGCCCATGCGGAGCCCGTGCCGAGAGACCCGTTCGGACTCGGGGTCGCCAGTGGCGATCCGCTGCCCACCGGGGTCGTGCTGTGGACCCGCCTGGTGGCCGATCCCCACGACGCGCGCTCCCTGGGCACCCGGCCGGTGCGCGTGGAGTGGGAGGTGGCCGCCGATGCGCGGTTCCGCCGGACCGTCCGGCGCGGCGCCGCCACCGCCGACCCCGCACTCGCCCACAGCGTCCACGTCGACGTACGGGGCCTGGAGCCGGCCCGTGACTACTGGTACCGCTTCCGGGTCGGCAAGCAGCTCAGCCCGGCCGGCCGGACCCGCACCGCCCCGGCGGTGCGCTCCCGCCCCGCCGCTCTCCGGCTCGGGGTGGTCAACTGCCAGAACTGGCAGCACGGTTACTGGCCGGCGTACTCCGCGCTCGCCGAGGAGGACCTCGACGCGGTGCTGCACCTGGGCGACTACATCTACGAACTCGACCCCAGAAGCGCCTACCCGGACCGGCTGCACACCGCCCCCGAGACCCCCGGCCTCGACCAGCTCGTCACCCTCGCCGACTACCGGGCCCGGCACGCCCAGTACAAGACCGACCCGGCGCTGCAGGCCGCCCACGCCGCCTTCCCCTGGATCGTCACCTGGGACGACCACGACGTGGAGAGCAACTACGCCGGCCTCATCGACGAGCACACCGACACCGGCGCCCGTCGGCAGGACCCGGCAGCCTTCGCGCGGCAGCGGGCCGCCGCCTACCAGGCGTACTACGAGCACCTGCCGCTCCGGCACCGCATCGTGCCCGGCTCGCCCGACCACCGGCTCTACCGCCGCTTCGACTTCGGCGACCTGCTGCGGCTCAACCTGCTGGACACCCGTCAGTACCGCACGGACCAGCCGGGCGGATTCCCCCTCGACTTCGGCCCCCCGTCCGCCGGTACGCAGAACACATCGGGCACGCTCACCGGCGAGGAGCAGGAGAAGTGGCTGAGGCACGGGCTGTCCCGCTCGCGCGCCCGGTGGAACGTCATCGCGCAGCAGGTGATGATGAGCCAGCTCAGGTTCCCCAACTTCCTCAACCCGGCGCAGCCGCTGCCGCCCATCGCCAACCTCGACCAATGGGACGGCTACGACCCCGCCCGCACCCGGCTGCTGACCTTCCTGCGCGACGCGAAGGTGACCAACCCCGTCCTGCTCGCCGGTGACGCCCATTCCTCGTGGTTCAGTGACGTGCGGATCGACCGTGCCGACCTCGGCAGCGACCCGGTGGCCGTCGAGTTCACCGCGACCAGCGTCAGCTCCGACTTCCCCCTCGCCTTCGACACGGCGCTGAAGTCGTACAACCCCACCCTGAACCCCCACGTCCGCTACTTCGACGGATCCCGCCGCGGCTATCTGCGGCTGGACGTCGACCGGCAGCGGTGGGTCACCCGCGCCCGGACCGTCGACAGCATCGCGGTCCGGCAGTCGCCGGTGAGCACCACCGCCTCGTGGGCCGTCACCGCCGGCGAACCGGGGCTCGACCCGGCCTGACCGCGGCCGGGATGCGGTAGTCGGCGACGGCTACGGCAGGCGGACGAACGGGGCGAGGAACGCGCGGGCGCCGGGCGCGTCCAGACGGTAGGCGACGTTCGTCGCGTAGCAGGGGCCGTCGCCCGTGATAGTGGTGGCGACCAGGGTGCGCCGGCCGTCGATCACGGCGAAGTTCGGTCCGCCCGAATCCCCGTAGCAGGCACCGCCGTTGCCCTGGGGCGCGGTCATCCCGAGGCGGACCCAGGCGTTGTTGAGCGCGTTGAAGGAGACCGGGGCCTTCATGCGGACGCCGCCGCCCGGGTGGGTGTGACCGCCGGGACCGCGTACGGCTTCCCGGGTGCCGTACCCGGCGACGGTGAACGGGGTCGCGTCGAGCCCCCGCGGGCCCAGCGCGTCGAGGGCCCCGGCCGCGGGCAGTGCGGCCGGGGCGAACGACCAGCGCGCCGCGACCTCGGCGGCCGGGAGTTCGACGACCGAGATGTCGTGGTCGTCCGAGGCCGGGCCCGGGTACGCGGGGTGCGAGTGGGCGACGCCCTCGACGGCGACCGCCTTCGCCACCGACGTCGGGTCGCCGGGGTGCCGGGCGGCGGCCGCGTCGAGTCCGGCCTGCACGTCCTGGTCGAGTGACACGTAGAACCGTACGTTCGCCGGCCAGTCGGTCGTGCAGTGCGCGGCCGTCAGGAAGGTGTCCGCGTCGACCATCGTGCCGGAGCAAACCCAGTCGACCCGGTCGGCCGTGGCGGGGTCCTCGTCGTGGTCCCAGGTCGCGACCAGGGCGCCGACCTCGGTGCGTTCCGGTGCCGGAGCGGCGTTGTACGAGTTGATCGCCGAGGACGGCAGGGCCGCGCCGAGGACGAGGGCGCAGGCCGCGGCGGTGACGGCGCTCAGACGTGCGGTGACGGCAGTCAAGAGAGACCCTTCGGTGTCGTGGGACGGGGGTTCCTGTGGGGTGGCCGTCAGTGAAGCGCCGGAGGACCGCCTACGGCAAGAGGCGTGGATCTTTTGACTGTTGTCCGGCCGATTTCCCGTGCGGCGAAGGGGGCGCATCAGGATCTTCCGTCCTCGGCCGGGGTCCGGGGGAGAGGGGCCGCAGGAGCAGGAGGCGGTCGGTGAGGAAGGCGAGGATCTCGTCGCGGGCGCGGACGGTGGGGTGGCCGGCCTCGTCGACGAGGTGGGCGGTGACCACGCCGTGCGGGGTGCCGACCAGCTCGGCGAAGAACGGGGGCGGGGCCGCGTTCCGGTGCGCGGGCGGCGGCGGGGTGAGTCGATGAGAACTTTCTACTTGCGGAAGTGGAAAGCGATCGGATAGTTTTCCGGCATGGAAAGCGATTTCTCCCCGCAGCAGGCCCTGGCAGTGGCCGAGCGCGGCGCCACCGCCCCGTGGACCGACTACCCCCGCACCCCCGCCTGGTACTACCCGGCCGGCGGACTGTGGGCAGCGGGACTCGTACTGGCGCTGACCGAGCTGCACGGCCCGGCGCTCGCCGGCGCGCTGGCGGCGCTGGTGGCCCTCGAACTCGCCTTCGCGCTCTGGTACCGCAAGGTGCGCACCGCCTGGCCGAAGCTCTCCGCCGCGCCCGCCGAGTTCCGGCCCGCCCTCCGGGCCTTCGTGCTCGGCACCGGGGCGCTGGCCGCCGTCGTCACGGCCCTGGCCCTCTTCGTCGGCGCGGTGGCCGCCGTGCCCGTGACGCTGGTGGGTGTCACCGCCGGGCTGTACGCGTACGAGAAGGCCTACGAGCGTGCGGCGGCCCGCACCCGCAGCCGTGTGGGCGGCGCGGCGTGAGCCTCGCCGACCTCGACCCGGTGATCCACGCCCCCAAGCGGCTGGCGGCGATGTCGGTGCTGGCCCACAGCGACCAGGCCGACTTCGCCTTCCTCCGCGACCACCTCGGCATCAGCGACTCGGACCTCTCCAAGCAGATGGCCGCCCTCGAACACGCCGGCTACATCAAGATCAGCAAAACCGGCCGCGGCCGCGGCGCCGCCACCTGGTACCGCATCACACCGGCCGGCCGCCAGACCTACCAACGCCACATCACAGCCCTGACCGCCATCGTGACGGGCACGACGGCCAGCCCGCCCGCGCCGGCGGACTGACCCGATGGACAGACGGCGCCCGCCCCGGTGCGCCCGCCCCGGCCGCCCGTCCCGGCCGCCCGTCCCGTCGGAGGTCAGAGGTCCGTGAGTTCGCCGAGGCCGAGGGTGCGGAGGGTGTGGTCGGCCATCTGGCGGTGGCCTGTGGCGTTCGGGTGGGCGGGGTCGTCGAGCCAGGCGATCGGGTCGGCGCCGTCGGGGAACCTGGCCAGCCAGTGCGCCTCGTGGTCGACGAGCAGGGCGCCGGTGTCCGCGGCGATCTCGCGCACCGCCTCGCAGTACGCGGGCAGTTCGGCCCGGGCGGCCCGGCCGGTCCAGCTGGTGAGGGCGGGCGTGTGCAGGACGATCCGGGCGTCTTCGGTCCGCGCGATGATCTCCCGCATGGACCGGTGGAACTCGGGGAGGCCCGCGCGTCCGGCCCGGGCGTCGTTGGTGCCGAGCGACACCGACAGCACGTCGGGCGCGAACCGGCCGATCAGGTGGTCGTAGGAGCCGAGGACGTCCGTGGCCGTCCACGCCGACACCCCGGTGTTGACCACGATGTCGGTGAGCCGGTCCAGCTGCCACCGGATCCGCTCGTGAAGGTGCTCGACCCAGCCCCGGGCACCGTACGTGTGGAGCACCGCCTGGGTGATGCTGTCCCCGGTCGCCACCCAGGTCATCGGTTCTTCGGACAGTTCGATCACGCGTATTCCCCCAGCTCACGGACCCGGTGGCGGTCTGCCCCGGCGTGCAGACGATCATAGGGGGACGCCCCGCGCGGCCGCGGCCCCGGCCCATCCCGTCGCCGCCACCACCTCCCGCGCGATGTCCCCGACGGCCCGCCGGTCCGTCGCCACCCGCAGCGTTCCCGCCGCCGCCCGCCGGTCCAGGAGCCGCGCCCGGCGGATGCCGTTCGCCACCTCGTGCTCCAGCTCCGAGCCGAGCTCCCGGCCCGTCAGCCGGGCCCGGGCGGTGGCGTCGGAAGCGGTGAGCAGGACGCGTACGATCCGCACTCCGGCCCCCATGGCGCGTTCGAACATGCCGGTCGCCTCGGGGAGCACGCTCGCGGTGTTCGTGTACACCAGCCGCCGGTACCCGCGCCCGGCGAAGTTCGCCCACACGGCGGTCAGATTGCTCTCGGTGATCTCCGAACGGTCCGGATCCCCCGCCGGTGCAGGATGCACCTGCCCCATGTAGTCGCCCTCGACGATCGCGTGAGCCACCCCAGCCACCCGCAGTACCGCCGAAACCTCCCACCCCACCGACGTCTTGCCGACCCCGGCCCGCCCCCCGATGAGCAACACCTCGACACCTGACATGAGTTCAGGCTGCCCAGTCGTACCCGCCACACGCGCGCCCGGCCGCGCGGGGGCGTCAGCCCAGCGCGAGCCAGCGGATGCCGAGTCGCTCGACCTGTGCGGACTCCGCCGCGTCCAGCGGCTCCCGGCCGGTGGCCTTGCGCAGGAACCGGGGCCGGCTCCAGCCCAGTTCGTCGACGGACGCGGTGTGCTCCGCGCCGATCAGCAGCTCCGTCACGACCGCGCCGGCCGCCGGGGACAGCCACGGCTCGCGTCCGAGTGCGTCGGCCAAGTCAAGTCCGTGGACGGCGACTTCGACGACACGTGTGCGGAGGAACTCCGACAGCAGCATGGCGTCACCGTGCCGCGTCCGTACCGTACGGCCGGCCGGCTGGACCCGGCACAGCCGGTCGGCCCGCTGCCAGGTCGCGGCGAAGTCCTCGGCAAACGCGCCCCCGTCGGCCGACCGCGTCGCCCGGTCCTGGGCCAGCGCGATGCGCGTGCCGTTGGTCTGCGGCGAAAAGCGCTCGTCCGGGCGGTAGTACTCCACCGCGGAGATCTCCGCCGCACCGGGCGCGGGTGCGCCGAGCATCGACGGCAGCCAGTCGATCACCACGCACACGTGCCCGAGCAGGTCGCGCACGGACCAGGGGGTGCAGCGCGTCGGCAGGCTCCACTCGGCCTCGGAGAGTCCCGCGAGGCCCCCGGTGAGCGCCTCGCACTCCTCCCGGAACGCTTCGAGCGCGCCGTCCGGCCGGATCGACTGCCCTCCCCGCAGGCCGAGTTCATCGGCGGCGACGGGACGGTGCGACGTGAACTCATCCGGCACGGAACGGCTCCTGATCGTCTAGGGAATTCTCCCTCCGTACACGCCTTCCGGCAGACCGATGGTTGCGTAGGCCGGAGAACGGCTCGTCGGTCCCCCCCCCCCCCCCGCGTCCGGCCTGCTGCACGTGCGGTCCCCGGCCGGCAACGTGCCCGTGTTGAGGTAGGAGTTGACGAGGGCGTCCGCGCAGGCGCTGCCGGACACGCCGTAGACGCCGTGCCGGATCGTGTCCCGGAGGGTGATCAGGCGGGAGGCGGGCAGCATGCGGTGCAGAGCGACGTTGCCCTCGTACGGGGTGCGGGGGTCGCCGGTGGCGGCCAGGATCAGCGCCGGGGTGTCGTGCGTGACACGGGTGGGCTCCTCGCGGGGCCGGTCCCAGAAGGCGCACGGCCCGATGGCGTGGCTCAGCGGCCCGAACAGCGGCCGGGCGGCGAGGCTGCGCTCGACGTTGCGCCAGTAGTGCTCCGGGTTGCGCGGTGCCGGCTTGTCCCCGCAGACCAGCGCCGCCTGCACGCTGCCGTAGTGCGAGCGCTCGCCGGTGAGGATGATCCGCAGCAGCTCGGTGAACTGCGGCGACAGCCTCCGAGGGGGTCGGCCGGCCGCCGCATCGGCGAGCACGGACATCTGCCCGGAGAACTCGGCCCGGGCCGCGTCCGTGTCGTCGGCGATCCCGCTCAGCACGAGGAACGGGATGTGCGTCGAGTCCACCCGGTACGTCTCCGGCGCCGAGCCGACGGCCAGCGGCCGCCGGTCCGCGGTCCGGAGGAAACGGTCCACGGCGGCCAGCACCTGCGCGCGGGTCCGGCCCAGCCGGTACGTGCCGTGGCGCCGAGCCGCCCAGCCGGCCCACGCGGCAAGGGCGCGCTCGTTCGCGGGGAGGGTGTCCCGGAGCATCCGCGGCCCGTAGCGGACGGGATCGAGGGCGCTGTCGAGCACCACCCGGTCGTAGTGGCCGGGGAACATCTGCGTGTACACGGTCCCCAGGTACGTGCCGTACGAGTAGCCCAGATAGCTGAGTTTCGGGGCGCCCAGCACGGCCCTGACGACGTCCATGTCACGAGCCGTGTTGCGCGTCGTGACGTGCGGCAGCAGCGGTCCGTTCCGGGTGCGGCAGCGGGCCACGAGGTCCCGGTGGAACGCGACCTGGCGCTCGAAGGCCGCTCGTGTCAGACCGGCGCCGCGGATGACCGTACCGGTGGGCCAGCCGCAGTCCAGCGGGGTGCTGCGGCCGACGAACCGGGGGTCCATGCCGATGACGTCGTAGCGCGCGGCCACGCTGCCCAGGGCGGCGTGGACGAATGCCGCGAGACCGAGCGCGGGCGCGCCCGGCCCGCCCGGGTTGACCAGGAGCGGGCCGATCCGGCGCCGGGTGTCGGGGGCGCTGATCCGGGCGATCGCGACGGTGGTCGTGAGGCCGCCCGGTTCCGCGTAGTCGAGCGGGACGGTCACCTCGGCACACCGCGCACCGGCCTTCTCCAGTGCACGGCCCACCTCGTCCGCAGCCCCCCGCACACAGCTGTGCCACCCGAGCACCTGATGGTGGTACCGCGAGAGCGCAGGGTCCGTGCCGTTCCGTGTCGCGTGGGCGGCCGAGGTGGCGCCGGGCACGAGCCCGCCGAGGAGGCAGGCGGAGGCCAGGACGACGCCCAGGCCCCGGGCGCCGCGTCCCCCGCCTCGTGGCCGCCGCGCCCCTGTCCGTTCGTCGTCCGTCATGCCCCCGACGCTAACGAGGGGCCCCGGCAGTGCCCCCACGGCACTCCCGGGCGCCCCATCGGACCGGCCCGCCCCTCACCCGGCCGGACCTGCAGACGGCTGCTGCGGTCGAGTCCTGCTGCGGTCGATGGCTGCTGCGGTCGACGGCCGCTGCTGCGGGCCCGGTCAGAAGGCGAAGACCGGGTTTCCGTTCAGGGTCTGGGACATGGCGCAGCTGTTGGAGAAGGTGTGCTTCCAGGCGATGCGGGTGCCCTGCCAGACGCCGTCCGCGGTGACGGTGACGGGGTCGTAGTGCATCGGGCACGCGCGGTTCTCGTCAGGGGAGGCCAGGAGGGTGTCGAGGGTGCCGGCGGTGGCGGCGAGGGCCGTACAGGCGGCCTCGGGGTCGGGGTGCGTTCCCAGGGCGGTCGGCGCGCAGCTCAGCGTCGACGCCCGTACGGCGGTGGTCGCCTCGTCGCCCTGGTAGACGGCGAGGACCACGGCGGAGGGCGCGTACAGGCTCGCGGGCTGCGCCTGCGCGATGCCCGTGGCACCGGCCAGGGCAAGGAGAGCGGCGGCGGAGACGGCAGCGATACGGTGACGCACGACAGACTCACTTTCAATTCAAAGGGCAACCGCAGTAATTGACTGCGATGCATCGGCTTGACGTCCCTGAGTCTGTCGGCTGCGAAGGCTGGGGTCATATCGATGACCGATTTACAGACAAGTCGTTCGATTATCGGTGACCGTACGGTCGTTCGGGCAGCTCAGGCGGGGGATGCGCGCTGCGTGATCACCCGCTGACAGGGGGGTGAGGTCCCTGGAGCCGCCCGTACGAGGGCCGCTGACCTGCCGGAGGCCGCACGCGGTTCACCGAACGTCCACCGAGACTGACCGGATCGCGCGGGTGCGGGGGTGCATGCTGCGTGCCGCCTGCCCGTCCGGACCGATCTCGTGTCCGTCCGCCCGCCCTGGTGGACCTGCCGGATCCGCCCGCGCAACGGATTGACTTGCCGTCAGAGCCCCCCACCCGAACAGGAAGAGACGGCATGAAGAGGCTCACGACGCGGCGGATCGCTCCGGTCGACGCGCTGGTCGCACTGGGTGCGTCGACGGGGGTGGCGCACGAGGGTGCCGAGGCCGCGACGCAGGCGCCGGACACGGCGTACATGGCGTGGCGGGGCACCGACAGCGACCCGAAGATCTACTGGTCCCGCATGGTGAACGGGCAGTGGACCCCGCAGCAGGGCTTCGTGGGGGCCACGGCCCGCGAGCCCGACCTCGCGTACCTCAACGGCCGGGCCTACATGGTGTTCCGCGGCAACGGCGAGGACAACGACATCTGGTGGTCCTCGTACAACGGCTCCGCCTGGCCCGGCCGGCGCGCCCTCGTCGACCGCCGGACGAGCGGCCCGCCGGGGATGAGCTGACGGGCGGCGGGCGCCGGACGGCGCCCGCCGGGGTGAACGCCTGTCAGCCGGACGCCGGTTCGGCTGACAGGCGGGAAGCGAGGCCGTCGAGGATGAGGTCGAGGCCGTACGCGAACTCGTCGGCGTAGGAGTAGTTCCGGTGCATGACGTTCTCGGTGATCAGCTCGACCAGGTGCGGGTAGGCGTCGGGGGAGAGGTGCTCCTCGATCTCGCCGATGAACTCCTCGACGCCGGCGTCCGCTTCCGCGTCGAACGGCAGGTTGAGCTCGGTCAGCACGAACCCGTGGACGTACGCGTCGATGACGGAGAAGGCGTGGGCCGCCAGCGTCACCGTGAAGCCGTTGCCGCGCAGGCACCCGAGCACGGCGTCGTGGTGCCGCAGGAGGGCCGGGCCCGGGAAGCGGCGCGACTCGATGAGGCCGAGGGCCCACGGGTGCCGGGCCAGGACGTCCCGGGCCGATGCGGCCCGGCCGGCCATGGCCGGCCGCCACGGCGCCCCGGGCGCGGGCAGCTCGATCCGGGTGAAGATCCAGTTCGCCAGGGCGTCCAGCAGCGCGTCCTTGCCGGCGAGGTGGTGGTAGAGCGACATCGCCTCGACGCCCAGTTCCTTGCCGACGTTGCGCATGCTCACCTGGCCGAGCCCGCCGCGGTCGGCGACCGCCACCGCGGCGTCGATGATCCGGTCGAGGCTGAGTGCGGGGCGCCGGGGCATGACGGGCCTTTCACATCGGTACTTGCTGCCTTACGGCCGTAAGGCTACCGTGATGCGCAGACTTACACCTGTAAGGAGAGCGCATGAAGGCAGCAGTCGTCGACCGGTACGGCCCGCCCGACGTCGTACGCATCGACGAGGTCCCCCGGCCCGAGCCGCGCCCCGACGAGGTCCTGGTCCGCGTCAGGGCGGTGGCCGTCACCTCGGCCGACGCGCGCATCCGCGGCGCCCGGTTCCCCTCGGGCTTCGCGCCCTTCGCCCGCCTGGTGTTCGGGATCCGCCGCCCGCGGCGGCCGGTCCTGGGCAGCTCCTTCTCCGGCGAGGTCGTGGCCGTCGGCGCGCGCGTCCGCGACCGGGCACCCGGCGACGAGGTCTGCGGCATGACCGGCATCAAGCTGGGCGCGCACGCCGAGTACGCGGCGGTGCCCGCCGGGAAGCTGGTGCGGAAACCGGCCGCGGTGAGCCACGAGGACGCGGCCGGGCTGCTGTTCGGCGGCCAGTCGGCCCTGTACTACCTGCGCGACAAGGGCAAGGTCGGCCCCGGCATGTCGGTGTGCGTCAACGGGGCGTCCGGCGCGCTCGGCACGAACGCCGTCCAGCTGGCCAGGCACCTCGGCGCGACCGTCACCGCCGTGACCAGCACCCCGAACACCGCCTTGGTCACCGGCCTGGGAGCCGCCCGCGTCATCGACTACACCCGCGACGACCTGAGCGGCATCACGGAGCGCTTCGACGTCGTGTTCGACGTCGTGGGAAACCTGTCGATCGCCGCGGGCCGCCGCCTCCTGAACCCCGGCGGCGTGCTCCTCCTGGCCGTCGCAGGCCTCGCCGACACGGTCCGCGCCCGCGGCAACGTCGTCGCCGGCCCCGCCCCCGAACGCCCCGAAGACTTCGCCCACCTCCTGCAACTCGCCGCCGAAGGCACCCTCACCGTCGTGATCGACCGGACCTACGACCTCGCCGACACCGCCGCAGCCCACCACCACGTGGACACAGGCCGCAAGACGGGCAACGTCATCCTGCGGCCGTAGCGCGCACAGCGCCGTTCCGTCGTTCGCCCGCGGGCGGGATCCGTACGCGGCTACGCCCGGAGCGGACGCCGCGCCGGTGCGCGCGCGGCACCGGGCGCTGGGGGGCGTGGGCATGACAGGACGCCCGGGACCGGGGACCGGGAAACGGAATCGGAATCGGGGCGCCGGGGGGCCTTCTGGTGCGGGCCGTTTCGGTGCTGGCACTGTTGGCCGGGTTGCTGGTCGTCGCCGGCAGCGGGCCGGCGGCGGCCGGGACGACACCCCCGAACGACCGGCCGTACCTTCACCACCGGGTTGGGCGGGGCGGTCGACTACGACATCACCCCGGCCGACGTGTCGCTCGGCGCATCGCCCTGGTGCGAAGTCTGCGTGATCCTGACGATGACCCTGGACGACGGAGTCACCGGGTCGTGGGAATTCTCCGACGAGTACGGGGTCTCGGAGTGGGCCCACACCCCGTACCCCGACGACTACGACGGCGACAACGTGCGCGATGCCGTCGACGACTGCCCGCACGTGTACGGGTTCCGCGACTTCTTCGGCTGCCCCGAGCCGCTCGACGGCGACGGGGACGGCGTACCCGACTACCGTGACGACTGCCGTCACGTCCCCGGCCCGGAGTCCAACGGCGGCTGCCCGATCCCCGTCAACGCGGCCCCGCAGGTGAAGGCGGGGGCGGACCGTGCGGTCGTCGGCAGGGAGGCGTTCGCGCTGACCGGGACCGCCGGCGACGACGGCCTCCCGTCGGACGGCAGGCTGGAGACGCGCTGGAGCGTGGTGTCGGGGCCGGGAGCCGTCAGCTTCGTCGATGCATCCGTTCCGGCCACCAAGGCGAAGGCCGCCAAGCCGGGCCGCTACGTCCTGCGGCTCACGGCCGCCGACGGGCAGTACACGCGCACCGACGACGTGGCGATCACCGTCAAGCCGGACACGTACGTGGCCTTGGGCGACTCGTTCTCGTCGGGCGAGGGGGCGGGTTCGTACCTGGACGGCACCGACAAACCCTCGAACCGCTGCTACCGGAGCTCCCGCGCCTACGGCCCGGCGCTGGCCAAGGGGCTGAAGGGGAAGCTGCCCCGGTTCGTCTTCCGGGCCTGCGGCGGCGCCGAGCTCAAGCAGTTCCGGGAGGCCAACAAGCCCGACCGCGGGCGGGAACCGGCCCAGAAGACGGCGCTGGACGGCTGGACGGGCCTGACCACCCTCTCGTTCGGCGGCAACGACATCGGGTTCGACCCGCTGCTGCGCCACTGCCTCAGTCCGCTGGAAAGACCCTGCGACCGGAACCAGGAGTCCGCGTTCGATGCTGCTCTGGGCCGGCTGTCCACCGATCTGCCGAAGGTGTTCAAGGATGTCCGGACGCCGGCTCCCAGGGCCCAGGAGAGCTTCCACCCCACCGCCCGCGGCCAGGCCGCCTTCGCCGTCCTGGTGTCCCGCGCCTACGCGGCCCTGCCCAAGGAGCTGCGCCGGGTGCTGCCGCCGCCTGTTCCGGGGCGGCGGCAGCGCTCGTCAGTACCCGGGGATCAGCCCCACTGCACGTAGCAGTTGACGCCGTCGGACTCGCGGTAGCAGTGCGCGTTCTCGGCGTCGGTGATCTTGGTGTAGACGTTCGCGCCGACCCGGTGCCAGGTGCCGTGCATGTTCAGCCAGTAACTCTCGTCCCGGAGGGTGAAGGCGTCGGTGTCCCACCAGACGTTCCAGCTGTACGTGTGTCCGTTCATGGAGGCGGTGGTGCAGTTGCCGCCGGGGTTGACCCAGCTGCTCGAACTGCCGCCGTTCCAGTTCCAGATCGCGCAACTGCTTCCCTGGCCGGCGTTGTACGACTTGATGTCCTTGGCGATGTAGAGGTTCTGGATGCTGTCGTGACGGATGACGTCCCCGCCGGTCGCGGCAGGCGCCGCCTGCGCGGTCGCGGGGAGGGAGACGAGGAGCGCGGAGGCGAGTGCGGTGGCCAGCCCGGTGGCGGCGAGGCCCCGGCGGATCGTGGCGGCAGCAGTCATGGGCGTTCTCCTTCTCGGAGGGGGCAGGTCCCCCCTGCACCCGGTCAGGATGCGGGCCCCTGGCACTGCGCCGCCACGATTAAGTTCCAGCCGAAACCATCACCGCCGGTCAGAAGATCCGCTGGCCCGGGGTGAGGACGCCGGCGGGGTCGTAGCGGTGGCGGGCGGCCTCGAACTCGGGCCAGAAGGGCCCGAAGTGCTCGATCCAGTCGTCCTTCGTCAGCGGGACCGACCCGATCGGGTAGAAGCAGCCGCCGGCCGCACGGGTGACGTCGTACTGGCGGCGGTTGGCGGCCACCATCTCCTCGGCGGAATCCGCCCCGGGGGAAGCCGTCTTGAGGAGCGAGAAGAGGTACACGAGGTCGCCGTCCGGCAGGACGGGCAGCGGGGTCGTGCACGTGGCGGTGAGGACGGGGTAGAGCAGGATCACCGCGGTCGCGCCGACCTCGTTCCCCTTGAGCGCGGCGAGGGTGTCCGAGACGACGGAGTCCACCACGGCAGCGGGCAGGAACGTGTCGAGCCAGGGATGCGGCCGCTGCCATTCCCCCATGGCCTTGAGGCCCTCCACCGCCGGGGCGAGCCGGTTGACGAAGTCGAAGTACGGCACGTCCTGGACCTCGACCGAGGTGGCGCCCAGGTCGTCGGTGAGCCGGGCGTCGTCGGCCGCGGCGCCGTCGTACGCGGCAGCCTCGATCATGAAGGTCCAGCCGTCCGGGGTGAGCAGCGCCTGACCGACGAGGTAGTCGAACCGGCCCTCCCGGATCAGCCTCGTCTGCTGCGCGGTGATCGCCTCGACGGTCGGGTACATCAGGACGTAGTGCCGTACGGTCCGCGGCGCGGGCACCAGCCGGAGGGTGGCGCGCGTGATGATGCCGCACTGGCCGAGCCCGCCGAGCGAGGCGCGGAAGAGGTCGGGCCGTTCGGTCGCGGAGCAGGTGGTGATCTCGCCCTCGCCGGTGACGACTTCGAGCTCCGTCACGTTCGCGGTCTGCGTGCCGTGCCGGCCGATCTGCCCGCCGAGACCGCCGGCGGTCAGGGTGCCGCCTACGGACAGCTCCAGGTAGTCGGTGAAGGCCGGCGGGGTGAGCCCCTCGGTCAGCGTGGCGCGCAGCAGGTCGCTCCACCGCACACCGGCCCCGACCACGGCGCTGCCGTCACGTATCTCGATCGAATCCAGCGCACCCAGTTCGACGACGACCCCGTCCGGCACCTGGGCCTGCCCGTTGGTCGAGTGCCCCTGGCCCCGCCCGGCGACCTTCAGTCCGTGCTCGCGGCAGTACCGGACCATGGTGGCGACGTCCCGGGCCGATCCGGGCCGCAGGACCGCGGCGGGCCGCTCGCGCACGAGCCGCCCGAAGTCGGCCGAGGCCGCATCCAAGGCGCCCTGGTCGAAGCACAGTTCACCGTCCAGCGCGGGAACGCCGGAGAAGGGGTGGGGGACAGGGGCGTCGGACGTCACGCTTGCTCCAATTCAACACGGGTACACAGGAACGGCGTTGCGCGGTGACCACGGCCAACGGAGCGGCTCCGGCCATCCGCACACTTCCTCCACAATGTGATCATGCTTCGGCCGGGAGATCCACCCGTCTGCGGGCGGAGAAGCAGAGCCGCGCCCCGGAGCCCCCGGCCGCCGCGTCACCACATGAACCCGCGTCCCGCCCCGAACCCGTCAACGCCGCGTCGCGGAAAGGACCTTCAGGGCCACCGAAGGGTGGAAGAGCAGGGCCGGGGAGGCGGTCATGTTGACGACGCGGACGAAGCGGGCCCAGACGGCGGCGTCGCGGACGGCCACCCGGAACAGACGGGCGTTGTACCAGTGCGCGATGCGGGCGGCGAGCGGCTGCCCGTCGGGGGCCCACATCAGGTCGGAGTTGGTGGACAGCGTCCAGGGACCCAGCACCAGGCGCGCGACGCGCTTCTGGAAGTCCGCGGCGAAGCCCGCCAGCCGGCGCCCCGTCGCCCGCCGGCGCGCGAGCATCCGGCCCAGCAGGTCCGCCTCCATCGCCGCGACCGTCAGCCCCTGGCCGTACACGGGGTTGAAGACGCACACCGCGTCGCCGAGGGCGATCAGCCCCTCCGGCCAGTTCCGGACGGCGTGGTACTGCCGCCAGCGGTTGTCGATGTTCGTGTAGCGGTACGTCGGCTCCTGCTCGGTACGCCGTTCGAGCTGCTCGGCGAGCCGCGGATTGCCCAGGCTGCGCGCGAACTCCAGGTAGCCGCCGTCATCGGTGGGCGGCTCGTCCTGGAAGCCGAACAACGAGCAGGTCCACCGCTCGCGTTCCACGGCCAGCAGCACCCCGGCCCGGGGCACGTCGGGGGCGGACAGCATCTGGTACGCGATCTGGTAGTCGGGCGACTCGCCCTTGGCGCGGGGGAAGTTCATCGACGTGTACGTGATCTTCGCCTGGACCACCCGCTTCGCCGGCACCGTCACGCCCGCGGCCGCCAGCCACTCCTCCAGCTTGCTGGTACGCCCGGACGCGTCGACCACGAGATCGGCGCGGATCTCGTCCGGGCCGTCGCCCTGCCCGTTGCCCTGCCCTTCGCCCTGCCCGACGTCCTGCCCGGCGTCCTTTCCGCCGCCCTCCGTGCTGCACAGCACCCCGCGGACCCGGCCCGCCGCGTCCCGCAGCAGCCCGGTGCACCGGGTGGAATGCCGCAGGGTGACCCGGGGGAGTGCCGTGACCCGGCGCCTGATCCGGCGTTCCAGCTCGTCGCGGGTGAACGTCTGGACCATCACCCCGGTCCGGCCCCGCGGCGCCGTCCCCGTCGGCAGCAGGAAGTCGATTCCCAGCCCGTAGTCGAAGACCGGTGCCCCCGCCTCCCGCAACTCCTCGCGCAGCCCCGGGAACAGCCGCTCCAGGACCTCCCCGCCCTTGGCCAGCATCGCGTGCGCGTGGTAGCCCTGCGGGGCGCTGGGATGAGTCCCCGTGTCCTCGTCGATGCCGTCCCGTTCGACGAGCACCACCTCCTCGAAGAACTCCGTCAGCACCCGGGCCGTGACCAGCCCCGTGTAACTCCCGCCGATGACGACGGCCCGTTCCGCAACGGCCCCGCCCCGGTCACTCTGTGTATTCATGCCACCTCCGTCGACGGACTCCCCCGGCCGGCGGCGGACAAACCCGGCGGGGGCGGCCCGCGGACGGCGCTCCGGTGCACGCCACGGCGGACGGAGATCACCAGCAGCGCACCGCAGCGCGCCGGCGCACGCTGCCGACCGAAAAAAGTTCTGTTCCGGCGGCAACCTCCGGCGGGGTCGCGCGTCGTGCGGGGGTGAGGGCAGCAGTCCGGTGCCCTTGACCCGACCCTGGAGTACCACCACATGAAGAACCTCAGGCACGTCCGCGTCGCGGCCGCCGCTGCTTTCGCGGCCGGAACGCTCGCCGCCCTCGCCGCCACCCCGGCCCAGGCCGACACGGCCCGCCCGGCGCCTGCCGTCGCGCCGGAAGGCGCGGCACCGGCGCCGGCTCCGGCCGAGGCCGCGTCCGGGAACCGGCCTTCCGTCCGGGAGTCGGCGACCCCGTCCGAGCAGCCGTCGGAGCAGCCGCCCGAGCAGCCGTCCGCGGAGGCTTCCGCAGTCCCGTCCGAGGTTCCGTCCGCAGCTCCGTCCGAGGCTCCCCGTGTGGCGAAGCCCGGCACGGCGCCCGCCGCCGGCGGTTCCGGTTCCGAGCCGGCCCCCGCCGACGGCGCCGCCCAGGAGCTCGCCCATACTGGCTCGACCGCGACCAACGCCGCCCTCGCCGGCGGCGCGGTCCTGCTCGTCACGGCCGGCGCCGGCACGCTGTACGCCGTACGACGGACCCGCACGCACCACTGACCCGGCCGACCCGAGGACCCCCTTGCTCTCCCTCGCAGTACCCCCACCCGGGCAGCATCCGGCCCGCCTGCCGGTCCCCGCGGAGGTTCCGCTTCCGCGCGGCTTCCGGCAGGCCGTACGGCGCCTGCTGCCCGGGTTGCTGCACCGCGACCGCCCCGCCCCCACCCGGGAGCGGGGCGGCCCCGGCATACCCGAACACCTGCCCGCTTCCGCGGCGGACGGCCGCTCACCCGCCGCGGCGCCCCCCACCGTCAGCGCGCTCTACCACGCACACCGGCTGCGCATGGTGCGCCTGGCGGTGCTCCTCGTCGACGACCTGGCCACCGCCGAGGACGTCGTCCAGGACGCCTTCACCGCCCTCTACCGCCGCCACGGCGAACACATCCACGACGTCGACAACGCGCTCGGCTACCTGCGCACGGCCGTCGTCAACACCTCCCGCTCGGTCCTGCGCCGCCGCCGCACGGCACGCGCCTGGACCCCGCCGCCCCCGGCGGTCGTCCCCTCGGCCGCCGACCACGTCGTCCTCGACGAGGCCCACCGCGAGGTGCTGGCCGCGCTCGGACGCCTGACCCCGCGCCGCCGCCAGGTACTCGTCCTGCGCTACTGGGCCGAACTCAGCGAGGCCGAGATAGCCCAGACCCTCGGCATCAGCCGGGGTTCGGTGAAGTCCAATGCGAGCCGCGCCCTCGACGCGCTGGAGAAGATCCTGGAGGGCCGGGTATGACGCACGACCTCGACCTCGACCACGGCGGGGACGCGGTGCCGCCCCGCCCCGTCGAGCAGCGGCTCCGGCAGGCCTTCGAGGCGCGCGCGGACACCGTCACCGTCCGCGACCTGCGCCCCGCGGACCCGCCCGGCCCGCACCTGCGCCGCCTGCCCCTGCCCCGGCTGCGCCGCCTGGCCCTTCCGCTGGCCGGCCTGGCCACCGCCGCCGCCCTCGCGGCCGGCCACCTCGCGTCGTCCCCGGACACCCCCGCCGAGCGCCCCGTACCGCCGGCCGCCCCGCGTGAGACCGCCACCACCAGCCCGCCCCCGCCGCCGAGCCCGCCCGAGCGGACTCCGGCGCCGGAACGGTCCGCCGCCGTACGCGAGCCCTCGGAAGCCCCCGGGGTTTCGGGAGCCGGTGCTCCCGAGACCCCGTCCCCGTCCGGGTCCTCGACACCGTCGGCCGCACCGGGCCGGGGCACGAGCGGATCCCCACCCCGGCCGGGTATGTGACCGCTCGGGGCGTCGGGCCCCGCGGCCCGGCTCAAGGCCCCGGTGCGCGCAACGAGCCGACGCTCGTGCCGGGGACCGACACGACGCACGCGACGTCGCGGTCACCTGCGTTCCAACTGCCCGATGACGGGCAGTAGTGGATGTTCTGGAGTGTCTCCGGGAGCTGACGCGGTACCCGCGTAGTCGTTCCATGCCGCCGGGCTGCACAGCTCCCCGGCTTTCGCAGCGAGGTTCGCGTTGCCCGGGTACGGGCTGTCGTCCAGCTCGAAGACGGGCGTACACCTCCCCGTGGTGTGCCACCGCGCAGGGGACGTTGGTCACCGTCGGAGCCGCCGGGGCGCCGTCCTCGTCCACGGGAGCCGACAGATCGTCCTCGGTGAGGAAGCAGTCACCCTTGCGGATGTCGCTCCAGTCGCTGGTGCCCGACTCCGTGACCTGCCCGCTGCCGTCACGCCGGGGATCGTCGTCCAGTGCGCCGAACGCAACGAGCGCGCAGAGCAGGAGCGTCACGCAGTTCAGGGCGATGGCGGCGATCGCGAATGCCCGACCTTGCTCGCCGTCCTCCCGGATCTGCTTGAGGGCGAGGAAGCCGCAGATCAGCGGCAGCAACGGGATGAAGAGCGGCAGAGCGAGAACGAACGCCACGATGGCCGGCCGATTGGTCCTGCTCGACGGCGGTGTCCTCAGGGAGTACCACCCCTGGGGCCCGCCGTACGGGGGCGCGGGTTCGTGTTGCGCTGCGTGGGGCCCCCGCTGAGGATCCGGCCCGGGGGGGCGGCGCCGCAGGGTGGGTGGACATGCGCGCGGCACTCCTTGCACGTGCTCGTCGGCGCGGGATGTCGGCAGCCGCGCCGCTCGCGGGGCGCGCCGGCTCCTCTGCTGCCGGACTGCGCCGGGCCGCCTCTCCTCCCTCCCGGCTGCCCGGTGCCCCCGCCCGCGCCCGTCCCGGCAAGACGGGACATCTGCCCCGTGCTCCCGGGACGCCGGGCCCGGCAGGCTCCTCGGTGAGCGGTCGAGCGGGGCCGGAGCGCAGGTGCTCCCGGTTCCGCGTCAGCGACCGCTGCCGAGACGGAGGAGCAGGCATGGACGCGGCAGCTGTGGTGCGGGGCGAGGAGCCCGTCGTGGTGATCCTCGGCGCCGGGCCGGGCACCCGGCCCCTGGTGGCGGAGGCCGCCCGGCGCGGCTGGCGCGCCGTGACCGCCGAGGTGACCGGCGAGGACCCCGCCGCCTGCCGGGCCCAGGCGACCGGCTTCCTCGCCGCCCCGGGCAGCCCGGCCCGTGCCGTGCTGGTGGGCCGCGGCCCGGCCGGCCGCGCCGCGGCCGGGATCGCGGACGCACACCCGGAACGGGTGGCTGCCGTGGTCCACCTCGACCCGGAACCCGGCCCGGACCCCGCACGGCACCGGTTGCTCTGCCCGGTCCGCCACCTCTCCACGGCCGACGAGCAGACCATGGCCGAGTCCGTCGGCGAACTCCTCGCCGCGCTCGACCGCGCCGGGGAACGTGACCGGCACTGCCCCGTCCGGCTCCCCGTGCCCGTGCCCGACCGGTTCCACCAGCCCGCCGCCATGGCCGAGTTGCGCGCGGCGGCCCCGGTCCACCGTGTCGACGAGCCGGGTACCGCGCCCTGGTGGCTGCTGACCGGGTACGACGCCGCGGCCGCCGTGCTCGACGGCAGCCCCGGTACGGCCGGCTGCGACGGGTCCGTCGCGATCACCCACGGGTTCCGGCTCCAGTCGCCGGACCTCGCCCACCACGGCGGCCAGGACACCATCACCGTCGACGCCGCCGAACACGCCCGCCTGCGCGCCCTCGCCGAACGCTGCCTCACCCCCGACCGGCTGGAGACACTGCGCCCCCGCATCCGGCGCGCCGCCGACGGCCTGCTCGACGCCCTGCCCGCGGACGGTCCGGTCGACCTGGTCCGCCACTTCACCCGCCCGCTGCCGGTCCTCGCCCTGTGCGAACTCCTCGGAGTGCCGGTGGCGGACCGCGGCTACCTCCAGGAGTGGCTGCTGGTCCGGCTGGCCTCGCCGCCGCCGTCCGCGCACCCGGACGTGGACGAGTTCCTGCACGGCCTCATCGACGCGCGGCGCTCGGCCGCGCGTACCGGAGCCCCCGCCCGGGACCTCCTCGCCTGGGCCCTCGACGCCGGTGCCGCCGCCCGAGCCTCGGATGCCGAAGCCCCGGATGCCGGAGCCCCGGACACCGGTGCCGCCGCCCAGGCTCCGGACCCCGCCGACCTCGTCGCCATGGCCCGGCTGCTCCTCGTCGGTGGTCACCGCCCGCCCGCGACCCTGCTCGCCAACGGGATCGCCGCCCTGCTCGCCGAACCCGCCCAGTGGCGGCGCCTGCTGGCCGACCCCGGTCGGCTCGGCCCGGCCGTCGAGGAACTGCTCCGGTACGTGACCCCGGCCCCGGTCGGCCTGCCCCGCACGGTCGGAGCCCGCTGCCCCTTCCCCGCAGCCGCCCCCGGCAGCGAGGAGCCGCCTGCCGGTTCGCTCGTGGCCGCCTCGCTGCTGGCGGCCAACCGGGACCCCGCGCACTTCACCGACCCGGACGTGCTCGACGTCTCCCGTACCGGCCGGCCGCACGCCGCCTTCGGCCACGGCCCGCAACGCTGCCCGGGATCCGGCCTGGCCCGTCTGACGGCCCAGGAGGCACTCGGCGCGCTCCTCCGGCGGCTGCCGGACCTGCGCCTCGCCCGCGATCCCGCCGACCTGCACCACCGCCAGAGCACCGTGCGCTACCTGCTCGAACTGCCCGTCCACCCCGGCCGCGACCGCGACCGCGACCCCACCCGCGCCACCGCCGTCACCCCACCGGCCCGCTGAACCGCGTACCCGCCGCCGCGCGCGGAACACCCGTACGGACCGCGCCCGCACAGCCCCGCCGCGAGCCCGTGTACGGCCCGCCCGTCCAGACCCGTTCAGGAGAACCGACCATGGAAGCCGCGCTCCCGGAGCTGATGGCCTACTGTCAGGCCGACCCGGACTTCTTCGAACCGCCCTGGCTCATGCGGGACCAGGACGAGCTGTTCCCCGTGTCCCGGCGCCCGCTGCCGGCCGGCTGGGAGCGCACCGGGCAGGGACTGTGGACCGTCTGGACCCCGCCCGCGGGCTCCCCGCAACTGCCCGAACAGGGCTGGAAGATCCACGTCTCGGCCACCCCGGACACCGCAGCCCGCGTCAGCGACCTGATCGCGGACCACTGCCTGGCGCACGGCACACCCGTCAAGTTCCTGCGCAGCCCGCGGGCTATGCGCCTCCTGAACAGCAAGTACGCAGAACGCGGCAGCAGCGGCAAGCTGATCACCCTCTACCCGGCCGACGAGGCCGCCCTGGCCGTCCTCCTTCCCGAACTCGCCGTGCTCCTGAACGGGTTCGAGGGGCCGTACGTCCTCAGCGACCTCCGCTACGAGGACACCTGCCTGTACGTCCGCTACGGCGCCTTCCGCGAGATGACGTGCACCACCCCCGACGGGGAGACCGTGCCGGCCATGCGGACCCCCGACGGCACCCTGGTTCCCGACCGGCGCAACCCCTTCTTCACCGTACCCGCCTGGGTGCAGCTGCCCGACGTACTGCGCACCTCCATGGCCCGCCGCGCCACCGGCGGCGCGGCCGCCTTCCCGTACCGGATCGAGAAGGCCCTGCACTTCTCCAACGGCGGCGGGGTCTACCTCGCCCGCGGCAAGGACACCGACCGGTACGTCGTCCTGCTCGAAGCCCGCCCGCACGCAGGCCTGGACCAGGACGGTGCCGACGCGGTCGCCCGCCTCGCCCGCCAACGGGACGTCCTGGAACGACTCGCCGGACTCCCCTGCGTACCAAGGGTGTTCGGGCACCTGGTGGTGTGGGAGCACCACTATCTCGTCGAGGAGTTCATCGAGGGCACCACCCTGATGGACGAGGTGGCGGCCCGCTACCCGCTGACCGGCCCCGACCCGCAGCCCGCAGCCCTGGCGGCGTACACCCGGTGGGCCACCGGCCTGCTCGCCCGCGTGGACCAGGCACTGGCCGCCGTCCACTCCCGCGGGGTGCGGATGGCCGACGTCCACCCCAAGAACGTCATCGTGCGCCCCGACGGCAGCGTCGTCCTGATCGACTTCGAGATCGCCACCGACCTCGCCGACACCCGCCCGCTGCCGCTGGGCGCGCCCGGCTTCGCCGCCCCGGACCGGCTGTCCGGCGCGGCGGCCGACCGGTACGCGCTGGAGGCGCTGCGCCAGTGGATGTTCCTGCCGCTGAGCCCCCTGCAGGACCGGGACCCGGAGAAGTTCGCCGCCCTGGCCGATGCGGCCGCCGGGCTGTTCCCGCTGCCGCCGGGCTTCGGTCCGCGGATGGCCCGCCATTTCCGCGCCGTGCACGGCGGACCGCCCGAACGGCCCGGCAAGGACCGGCTCTTCGACCGCCCCGAGGCCAAGTGGCCGCAGATCCGCGACTCGCTCGTGGCAGGCATCAAGGCCACCGCCACCCCCGACCGCACCGACCGCCTCTTCCCCGGCGACCCCCGCCAGTTCGCGACCGGCCCCGCCACCGTCACCCACGGCGCGGCGGGCGTGCTGTGGGCGCTGCACCAGGCGGGGGAGAAGCTCCCGGCCGAGTACACCGACTGGCTCGTCGCCGCCGCCCGCCGCGATCCGCGCCCGCGACCCGGCCTGTGGGACGGGCAGCACGGCGTCGCCATGACCCTGGACGCGCTCGGGCGCCGCGACGATGCCCTGGAGGCCCTTCACCGGGCCCGCGCCCTGCACGGCGGAACGGCCGCCGCCGGACTGCAGTCCGGCCTCGCCGGTGCCGTGGTGAGCCTGCTGCACTTCGCCCGCACCGGCGCCGACGCCGGGCTCGCCGCCGAAGCCGCCGCCCTCGGCCACCGGCTGGCCACCGCCGGCACCTGGCGCGGCGGAGCGGCCACCGGGCTCCAGCACGGCCCGACCGGAGTCGCGTACGCCTTCCTCGCCCTGTACGAGACCACCCGCGAGGACCGCTGGCTCGACCTGGCCGGACGGGCCCTGCGCGAGGAGGCGGCCGGCGGCCGGCGGCTCGGCGACGGCACCTTCCAGCTGCTGCACGACCGCCGCTGGCTCGCGTACCTCGGTCCCGGCAGCAGCGGGCTCGCCCTGGTGCTCGCGCGCTACCTCGCGCACCGGCCCGATCCGGCGCTCACCGCCGTGGTCGACGGGGTACGCCGGGCCTGCCGGGCCCCGTTCGTCCTCCACCCGTTCCTCTTCATGGGCCGGGCGGGCATCATCGCCGCGCTCGCCCTGCTCGGCAGGGCCGAGGACCGGCCCGTACTCGAGGCACACATCCGCAGGCTGGGCTGGCACGCCCTGGAGAAGGGCGGCGAACTCGCCTTCCCCGGCCACCAGTTGCTGCGGATCTCCATGGACCTGGCCACCGGCTCCGCAGGGGTGCTGGCGGCTCTGGGCGCCGCGTTCGACCCGGACGCGGCGGCGATTCCCTTCCTCGACCTGCGGACCACCGCGGGCGACGACACCGAAAGGAGGTGACCGGCATGGCCTTCGTCCTCGAACTGCAGGCGCTCCTCGACGAGGAGTCCGTCTCCGCTGCCCCGTGCAGCAGCTTCATCACGTCGTACAAGACGACCTGCAACTGACGACGACGGCGCCGGGGACCCGCAGCGGTCCCCGGCGCCGGCACCCCTGCCCTTCCCGGTGCCCCTGCCTTTCCCGGCACCCCTGCCCTTCCCGGTGCCCCCCGCACCTCCCACCTCGACGAGGACGATGCCGTGGATGCCCAGCGCGCCCCCACCGACACCGCCTGGCGGGCCCTCCTCGCCCACCTGCGGCCCTGCCGGCACCGGCTGCTGCTCGGCGGCCTGCTCGGCCTGATCACGGGCGCCGCCGGGCTCGTACTCCCGCTTGCCGCCGCCCGCCTGCTGGACGACCTCGCCGCCGGCCGGCCGCTGACGACCGCGCTGCTGTGGACCGGTCTCATGGTCGGCGTCACCGCCGTGACCGGCCCGTTCGGCCAGTACGTCCTGCGCAGCGCCGCCGAGTCGGTGGTGTTCACCGCCCGCAAACGCCTGATCGGCCGGCTGCTGCGGCTGCGCATGAGCACCTTCGACCGGCTGGAACCGGGCGACCTGCTCGCCCGGGTCACCGCCGACACCACCCTGCTCCGCCAGGTCGCGGCCGACTCCCTGGTCGGCTCGGTCACCGGCGCGCTGATCGCGCTGGCGACCGTGGCGATGATGGCCGTACTCGACCCGGTGCTGCTGGCCGTCACCCTCGCCGTGCTCTCCGCCGCGGCCCTGGTGGTCCGCCTCGCCATGGGCCGCGTCAACCAGGCCAGCGAGGCGGTGCAGGAATCCGTCGGCCGCCTCGGCGCCCGGCTGGAACGCTCCCTCGGCGCCCTGCGCACCGTCAAGGCCGCCGCGGCCGAAGACCGCGAGGAGGCCGCCGCCCTGGCCGCGGCCGAAGACTCCCTTCAGGCCGGCGTGCGCGCCGCGAAGTGGCTCGGCCTGGTCGGCACCACCGGCGAACTCGCCCTCCAGCTCGCCTTCTTCACCGTCCTGGGCGTCGGCGGCGCGCGCGTGGCCGCCGGCGCCATCGGCGTCGGCACACTGATCGCCTTCCTGATGTACGTGTTCTCCCTCGTCGCACCCGTACAGCAACTCGTCGCCGCGGTCAGCCAGTACCACGTGGGCGCGGCGGCCATCCTGCGCATCGAGGAGGCGACCCAACTGCCGTCCGAACCTCGGCAGGGCGGGCGGGAGTCGGGGCGGTCGGGGCGCTTGGGCCGGGCCGGTGACGAGCCCCGGGCGGGTGGCCTGGTCCGGGCTGGTGACCCGGGCGGGTCTGGTGAGGAGGCCTGGTCCGGTGACATGGGGTGGCTGGGCGACGGTGGGGGCCGGTCCGGTGACCTGGCGGGGTCTGGTGACCTGGACCCGTCTGGTGTCGGGGGCCGGTCCGGTGACCTGGTGGGGTCTGGTGATAAGGCCTGGTCTGGTGACCGGGGCCGGTCAGACGACCTGGTCCGGTCGGGTGGCATGGTCTGGTCCGGTGACGCGGTCCGTGCGGGCGACCCGGTTCGGCCGGCAGGTACGCCCGTCTCCGGCCCGTCCGCCGGCCGGCCCGCCCGGCCCGCCTCGGTCGTCTTCGAGGACGTGCGCTTCCGCTACGCGCCCGACCTGCCGCCCGTCCACCACGGCATCGGATTCCGGGTCCCGCCGCGCGGCATGACCGCCTTCGTCGGCCCCTCCGGCGCCGGCAAGACGACCGTCTTCGCCCTGCTGGAACGGTTCTACGAACCCACCTCCGGCCGCATCCTCCTCGACGGCACCGACCTCTCCGACTGGCACCTCCCCGACCTGCGCACCGCAATCGGCTACGTAGAGCAGGACGCCCCCGTCCTGGCCGGCACCCTGCACGAGAACCTGCTCCTCGGCGCACCCGCCACCGCCACCGCCGACCTGCCGGGAGTCCTGCACACCACCCGGCTGGAAACCCTGCTCGGCCGACTCCCGCAAGGCCTCGACACCCAGGTCGGCCACCGCGGCACCCGGCTCTCTGGCGGCGAGCGCCAGCGCGTGGCCATCGCACGCGCCCTGCTGCGCCGCCCCCGCCTGCTGCTCCTCGACGAGGCGACCTCACAACTCGACGCCGTCAACGAGGCGGCCCTGCGCGACACCCTCACCGCCGTGGCCCGCACCACCACCGTGCTGGTCGTGGCCCACCGGCTGTCGACCGTCACCGCCGCGGACCGGATCGTCGTCATGGACGCAGGCACCGTACGGGCCATAGGCACGCACTCCGAACTCCTCGGCGACGACGCCCTCTACCGCGAACTGGCCACCACGCAGTTCCTCGACGAAACCCGGAAGGACACCGAAGATGCCCACCCCGACCGCCGATGACCGGCACGACACCACCGCGCACGCCCCCGGCACACTCGACTCAGCCCCGCCTGCCTGCGGTGCGCACGACCCTGGCGCGGATGCCCCTGCCACGTACGACCCCGCCGTGCACGGCGGTGGCGCGGATGACTCCGGCGCGCACGGCGGTGGCGCGGACGGCCTTGCCACGCACGTCCCCGGCGCCCATGACTGCGGCGCGGTCGACCTGGCCACGTACGATCCGGTCGCGGACGGCGGTGGCGCGTACATCCCCACGTCGCAGGGCCCCGCGGAGCGCGATGGCGACCGCGACCGCGACCGCTCCGAGCGTGCCGGCTCCCGCTGTCCCGTCGCCCACCTACCGCTCGTCGACGGTGCCGCGTTGCGCGACCTGACCGTGCTCAGGGCGCTCCAGGAGGACGGCGGCATGCACCATGTCGCGCTCGGCGGCGAGGAGACCGGCTGGCTGGTGACCGGCTACGACGCCGCCGCCAAGGCCATGGTCGACCCCAGGCTGCGCGGCGAGCACCCGAACACGCCCGCCCTGCGCACCGCCTCCCTCGGCGAGCTGACCGACGACGAACTCATGGACGAGGAGCAGCTGTTCTTCCTCCCGGCCGACGAACACGCCCGCCTGCGCCGCACCATCGCCCGCCCCCTCACCCACCGCCGGGTCGCGGCTCTGACCGACAGCATCCAGGACGTGGCCGACGCCCTGCTGGACCCCCTTCCCACCGGCACCCCCGTGGACCTGGAGGCGGCGTTCACCCGGCCCTACCCGGTGGCCGCCCTGTGCGAACTGCTGGGCGTCCCGGCCGACGGCCGGCGCCGCATCCACGACTACGCCTTCCACTGGGCGTCCGGCGGGACGGCGGGGCAGTCCACAGCCGACGACCCCGGCACCTCACTGGCCCGCTACCTCGCCGACCTGATCGAGCAGCGCCGCACCCACCCCGGCGACGACCTCATCAGCGCCATGATCGGCACCGAGGACCCCGACGCCCGCGAATCCTCCGTCCTGTCGGCAATCCGCCTGCTTCTCGTCGCGGGCTACCGGCCGGTGACCGGGCTGCTGACCGACGGACTCGCCCTGCTGCTGAGCGAACGCGCCCACTGGGAGGCGCTGCGGACCCGACCGGATCTGCTCGACCCGACCGTGGAGGAACTACTCCGCCACATCACCCCGGCCTCCCTCGCCTCCCGGTACGCGGGCGAGCCGACCGAGACCGACGGCGCGCCGCTGCCCGTCGGCAGCGGCGTCTACAGCGCCCTGCTGGCCGTGAACCACGACCCTGCCCGCTTCCCCGACCCCGACCGCTTCGACCCGGACCGGCCCGCCAACCAGCACTTCGCCTTCGGTGCCGGACACCGCCACTGCCTGGGCGCCGCCCTCGCCAAGGCCGAGGTCCGCATAGCCCTGACCACCCTGCTACGCCGCTTCCCCCGCATCAGGCTCGCCCACCCCGACGAGACGCGCCCCGACGCACGACGCCCCGACCTGACACACGCTGAGGCCACGCCCCTTGGCGCGGTGCGCCCCGCCGGTTCCGCGCCGGCCGACCCTGCGGGCCTGCTCGTCGTCCTCGACGCCCCGGAGGCCGAGCCGCCGGCTCAGTGACCGATGTCGTACGCGCCCGCCTCGACGAGACCGCTTTCGTACGCGAAGATCACGATCTGAATGCGGTCGCGCAGGCCGAGTTTGGCGAGAATGCTCGACACGTGAGATTTGACGGTGGCGGGCCCGATGAACAGCCGCGCAGCCAGCTCCGTGTTGCTCTCACCACGCGCGACGGCGGACACGATCTCGCGTTCGCGGTCCGTCAGCCGCGCCACACGGCTCACCACAGCGGGATTGACGACCCGCTGGTGCGCGAACCGGTCGATGACACGCCGCGTGACCGACGGCGCCAGCAGCGCCCCACCCTCGGCGACCGTCCGCACGGCGGTCGCGAGCTGCTCGGGCGGAATGTCCTTCAACACGAACCCGCTGGCCCCGGCACTCAGCGCCTCGTACACGTACTCGTCCGGATCGAACGTGGTCAGAATCAGCACCCGTATCTCCCAGTCCGCCTCTTGAAGGATCTGGGAGGTGGCCTCGATGCCGTCCATGCCGGGCATGCGGATGTCCATGAGGATCACATCCGGCCGATGCACGCGCGCCGCTTCCACCGCCTCGGCGCCGGTCCCGGCCTCGGCCACGACCTCGATGTCGTCACTGACCCGCAGGATCATCACGAAGCCCCTGCGGACCAGTGCCTGGTCGTCCACGACGACCACACGGATGCTCACGAATCCCCTCCCGTCGGCAGATGGGCGGCCAGTCTGAACCCGCCACCGGGACGCCGGCCCGCATCGAGGCTGCCGCCGAGCAGCAGCGCCCGCTCCCGCATCCCGACGATCCCATGGCCGGGTACACCTGCGGGGGAGCCGAAGGACTCGGACGGCACCGGGGCCCCCTGGCCGTCGTCCAGCACCTCGATGCGCAGTCCGCCGCCCGCACGGCTCAGTCGCACCTCGGTGCGGGTCCGTGGCCCGCTGTGCTTGAGCACGTTGGTCAGCGCCTCCTGGACGATGCGGTACGCGGACAGCTCGACACGAGCCGGGAGAGCGGCCTGGACACCGCCGGTCACCGACACGTCCAGCCCCGCCTCCCGCACCTGAGCCACGAGCCGGTCCAGGTCGGCCAGCCCCGGCTGAGGCCCCAGCCCCTCGCGGTCCGCCTCCGGCCGCAGCACGCCCAGCAGGTGGCGCAGTTCGTCCAGGGCCTGACGCCCGGCCTCCTCCACCGCCGTCATCGCCGCGAGCGCCTCCTGCGGATCGTGCGCGGCCACCATCCGGGCGGCACCCGCCTGCACCGTCATCATGCTCACCCGGTGCGCGACCACATCGTGCAGCTCCCTGGCTATGTGGGTGCGCTCCTCCGCGACGATGCGCCGCGTCTCGGCGGCCTGCTCCCGGCGGAGCCGCTCGGCGCGCTCCGCCCGCAGTGTCACCCGGCGGCCGACGTACCAGGCGGTGAACATGACCAGTGCGCAGAAGGAGGTCTCGCCCCAGGTGACGGAGAGCAGCCGGCTGTCGACCATCGCCGCGGCGATCGCCGCGCCCACGGCCGCGAGAGTGCCGAGGCGGTTCTCCCGGGTGTCCCTGACGTACCGGCCGATGCTGTAGAGCGCGATGAGCACGATCCCGCCGGTGCTGGACCAGCGGGTCCCCAGTAGCGGGCTCCAAGCGGCGATCGCCAGGGCGAGGGCCGCGATGGGTCTGGTGCGCCGCCAGTAGAGCGACCCGCCCGCCCCTGCGTAAAGCAGCAGGGCCGCGACGGGCACGTCGGTGGCCGCGCGCAGGCGGAGCGTGTCACCGGGGGCTTCTTCCACGAACACCGTGGCGAGGAATATGAGCGTGGCGAGTACGGCGTCCGCGCTCCGCGGCCAGCGGGCAAACGGGCCGCGGAACTTTTTCGGCACTCCGGGCGCCGGCGCCGGGCCGTTCGCCGGCCCGTGTGAGGGCTGTGCCGTGAGGTTCATGATCGCTCCGCCCAGGGGTTGTCAACGCCGTCGGGTTGGTTGGGGGTTGGTGGCCGGAGTGCACCGGGGTGGCCATCGTAGGACTGCCGCGCAGATGCAGTCACCCGCCTGTGGACGGATTACCGACTCCGCCGTCGGGCGGAGGCGCCGCCGCGTCCGACCCGCCCCGCGCGGGACTCCCGAACCCGTCCGACGGCCGGAGACGGCACCGGGGGCCGGAATCCACGATGGAAGCACGTACAACTCCCGCTCCCGGCACGTCGGCCGGCGGCGGACAGCAGCCATCTCAGGGGAGCGCATGGCCATGAACCGATTCACCCGTAGTCTGGGCAGCGTGAGCGCCCGCCGGCCATGGGCCGTCATCGCCGCCTGGGCGTTCGCCCTCCTGCTGGTGCTGCCCCTGGCCGGCCTGGCAGGCGGCGCGTACGCAGACGACCTGGTCGCTCCCGGCAGTGAGAGCGAGCAGGCGATGGAACTCCTCGAAGAGCGCTTCCCGGAAGCGTCCGCGGGCACGGCCATGGCGGTCTTCGCCGCACCGGAAGGGCAGCGGCTCGAGCGCCACCGGGCCGCCGTGGAGGCCGCGGTGGCCCGGATCGCCGATGTGGAGCACGTCGCCATGGCGTCCGGCCCCTTCACGGCGGGCACCCTCTCGCCCGACGGACGCATTGGGTTCGCGCGGATAGCGTTCGACGTGCCCGCCATGACCCTGGGACACGAGACGAACGTGGCCCTGGAGGAGGCGATCGAGCCCGCGCGCGGGGGCGGCGTGGCGGCCGAGCTGGGTGGTGACGTCGTCTTCGTCAACGCCGAGACGGAGACCTCCGGTGCGGAGGTGGCGGGACTGCTGACCGCGCTCGTCATCCTGGTGGTGGCATTCGGCACGATCGTGGCCGCGCTCGTGCCCATCTCGCTCGCCCTGGTGGCTGTCGCCGCCGGACTGGGCAGCGTCACCCTGCTGGCCAATGCGATGGACATTTCCACCGCCGCCCCGACGATCGCCGCGATGGTCGGTCTGGGGGTCGGCATCGACTATGCGCTGTTCATCGTGGCCCGCCATCGAGAAAACCGGTCCGCAGGCCAGGACAACGCCAGCGCACTGTCGAATGCCATGGGATCCGCAGGCGCGGCCGTCCTGTTCGCCGGTGGCGCCGTCATCCTGGCGATGGCCGCCCTGGCGCTGACCGGCCTGGGCTTCCTCACCTCGATCGGCCTCAGCACCGCACTGGTCGCGTTCTTCGCAGTAGCGGCCGCCCTGACCCTGCTGCCCGCCCTGCTGTCGCTCCTGGGCGAGCGCGTCCACCGTCAGTGGCGCCGGGGGAGTGCCCGCCCGGCGAAGAAGGCCGAGCACACGGCATGGTGGCGCTTCGCGCACCGGGTGTCCGGCCGGCCACGGCGCCACCTGATCGCCGCGTCCCTGATCCTGCTCACGCTGGCTGCCCCAGCACTGCGCATGGAAACCGGCTTCCCCGACGCGGGCAACGATTCCACGGGCACCACCCACCGCCGTGCGTACGACCTGCTCTCCGAGGGCTTCGGGCCGGGGTTCAACGGTCCCCTGCTGGTCGTCGCCGACCTGACCCGCCCCGGCGTCGACGCCGACGGCGTACCCGCACTCTCCCGGCGCCTCGCCGCCGATCCCGGCATCGCTGAGGTCGGCGCACCGCAGACCTCGGCGGCGGGGGACACCGTCGTACTGCCCGTGATCCCCGCCACCGCCCCCGCCGACGCCGAGACATCCCGCACGCTGGAGCGTCTGCGTGACGTCGTACCCGACAACGTCGCCGTGTCCGGGCTGACCGCCATGACCGACGACCTCACCGCCCAACTCGACGACACCTTGCCGGTGTTCGTCATCGCGATTCTGGTGGCATCGGTTCTGCTGCTGTTCGTCGTGTTCCGCTCGGTCGTCCTTCCGCTGAAGGCCGCTGCGGTCAACCTGCTGTCCATCGGAGGGGCATACGGTGTGGTGGTCGCCGTCTTCCAGTGGGGCTGGTGCGCCTCGCTGTTCAACCTGGACGGTACGTTCCCGATCGCCTCGCCCCTGCCGACGATCTTCTTCGCGGTCCTGTTCGCGCTCTCCATGGACTACGAGGTGTTCCTGCTCTCCCGTGTCCGTGAGGAGTACCGGGTCACGGGCGACAACGCCGAGTCGGTGGCCCGCGGCATGGCGGCCACGGGCCGGGTGATCACCTCCGCCGCGCTGATCATGACGGTGGTGTTCCTCAGCTTCGTCGCCAACCCGTCGCCGCTCGCCAAGATGATGGGTCTGGGCCTGGCCACGGCGATCGTGCTGGACGCGACGGTCGTTCGGATGGTGCTCGTGCCCGCTGCCATGGCGCTGATGGGCCGCGCGAACTGGTGGCTGCCCTGGTGGCTCGACCGCCTACTGCCCCGCACAGCCGGCGCGGATCTCACCCCGTCGCGGCAGCACGGGGCGATACCCGAGCCGGGCCGCGGCTGACGCCGAGCCCGCCGGGTAACGGTCCGGCCCCGGCCCCGGCCCCGGCCCTGAGCCCAGCCAGGTCCCGGCCCCGCACCGGACCCGCTTCGGCCCCGACCCCGCTCCGGTCCCAGCCTTGGACCCGGCCCCAGGCCCTCGCCCCGGCTCTGCGCACGACGGTACCGCGCCCCTGTACGGCACGGCTGCCGGTCCGGGGTCCGCCGGGCGGGGACCGCCGCCGGGCGGTGGTTACGGGCCACCGCCCAGGCCCGACTGCCGGGCCCGCACGATGGCCTCAGCCCGGGTTGCGGTCCGAAGTTTCGTGAGGATGTTGGACAGGTGGTTGCGGACCGTCTTCGGGCTCAGCGCCAGCCGTCTTGAGACCGCGAGGTTGTCCAGGCCCCGCGCCACCAGGTCCAGGACCTCCCGCTCCCGCGAGGTCAGTTCCGGCAGCGGCACCGGGCCACCGGCCGTCGCGTGGCCCATCAGATAGTGCATCGCCCGGCTCGCCACCGCAGGACCCAGGATCACCTCACCGTTGGCGACCGCACGTACCGCCCGCTCGATTTCCGCCGGCGCAGCGCCCTTCAGGAGGTACCCCCGTGCACCCGCCCGCATCGACGCGAACAGCGAATCGTCGTCGTCCAGCATCGTCACCACCAGAACCGCCACCCCAGGGTGCAGCCGCAGGATCTCCCGCGTGGCGTCCACCCCCGACAGGGCACCTTCGCCCAGGTGCAGATCCATCACCACCACGTCCGGGGCGAGCTCGGCGGCGGCCGTCACCGCCGCCTCTCCCGACGGCGCCTCGGCCACGACGTCCACGCCGGCCAGCGACCCCAGCAGCGCCGACATCCCCATGCGGAAGACGGGATGGTCGTCCACCACCAGCACGCTCAGCACGGGAGCCTCAGCTCCAGGCGGGTGCCCCGGCCCGCCTCGCCCGGCGACCAGGTGGCGGTGCCGCCGACGCCCTCGGCCCGCTCGCGGATCGAGACCGTGCCCACCCCGCGGCGCGCATCGGCCGCCATGCCCAGGCCGTCGTCCTGCACCGACACGGTCAACAGCCTTTCGAAGGTGTGGAGTTCCACCGTGCACGCACGAGCCTTTGCGTGCCGGGACACGTTCCGGATGGCCTCTGCGACGATCGCGTACACCGCCCCGCAGACCTCCGGCGGCGTGCCGTCGACACCGGAGCCTTCCGTTCGTACGGCCACCGTCAGGCCGTCGGCCTCGTACCGCATCACCAGTTCCCGCAGCGCCGGGACGAGGCCCAGCTCGGCCAGCACCGGCGGGACAAGCCCGCGGGCGAGGACCCGTACCTCCTCCACCCGGGCGTCGACCTCGACCCGCAGCCGGCCCAGCAGGCCATCGGCCGCCACCGCCCCCTCCGGCAGCAGGTTGCGGGCAGCGGCCAGCCCGAGGCCTATCCCGGCCAGGGACGGGCCGATCTCGTCGTGCAACTCGCGCCGCAAAGCCCGGCGTTCGTCGTCTCGGACCGCTGCCAGCCGCCCGCGCGACTCGCGCAGCGCCCGCGTGGTGGCGGCCAGTTGCACGGTGGTGGCCACCAGCGGTGCCACTTCCGCCAGGGCCGAGCGGGTCCGACGGTCCAGGCGCTCGCCGGGCCGCGGAGCCGCCAGCAGTACGCCGACCGGCTCACCCCGTACGATCAGCGGCACCGCCACGGCGTCCGGCACCGTCTCCGTCGCCGCGCCGCCCGCACTCTCGGGACCGGAGGCTTCCAGAATCCGTACGGACCGCAGGTTGAAGGAGACGGCTATGGAGTCCGCCATCCCGGCCAGGGACTCCTCGGGTGTGCCCGCACTGCCAAGGTGCCGCCCGACCCGGCTGAGTGCGGGCACGGACGCCTCCCCGTACACGAGCCGGTCCACACGCCGTTGCAGCCAGCCGCGGGCGGGCTGGATCCCGGCGGCGGTGGCCGCGGTCGCCAGCACCCGCGCCAGCGCCCCGTCACCGGGCAGGACGAGGCCGAGGAGCGCGACCGTGCCGAAGTAGCCTGCCACCAGCATCCCCGTGAGCAGGCCCCACACGAGGGTCCGGCTGACGGCCAGGTCGATGCCGAACATCCGCCGGCGCAGCACCGTCGCCAGGATCGCGGCCGGGAAGAACGCCTGCGACGCCAGGTGCAGGAACGGCACGAACAGGGCGGTGACGTGGTTGGGTCCGTCCTCGGCCCAGAACAGCAGCGGCACGAACGTCGAGGAGATCAGCGCCACGCCGATGGCCAGCCAGCCGAGTCCGCGGGCGGCCGGATCGCGGTGGCGCCGCCAGGCCGCCCGCCCCGCCGCGGTGAAACCCAATACCACGACCACCAGTTGGATCCACCGGGCGACCGGTTCGGCAAGGCGCGCCCAGGTTTCGTCGCGGACCGCGAGCGGGGAGGAGGACCCGTCCGAGGCCGGCCACGGCCAGGGGTCGGCGAGCCGGACGGCGAGTGTTGCGGCGATGGCGGTCACACCGGCGCCGATGGCGACGCGGGCGGACCGCGGCGGGCTCTCGTCGGTCAGCAGGTACGGCACGACGAGCATCAGCGCGAGAGTGCCGGGCACCCAGGCCGTGCCGTGCAGGATCGCCCACGCGGGTGCCGGGCCGTCCGGCGACGGTGCCACCAGGACGTTCAACTGCGCGACGACGGCGGCGATCCCGGTGCCCACCGCGGTCAGTGCGACGAGCCAGCCCACCGGGTGCAGGCGCCGGCTCAGGACGACGGCCGCGACGAGTCCGTACACGAGTGCGTTGGCGGTGTCGACGAGGAAGAACCCCTGGTCGCTGTTCCAGGGCCCACCCGCCACGACGGCGAGGGCGACCCCGGCGACCGCCGGCCCCCAGGCCGCCACGAGAACGGCTGCGGCCACCCCCCGGTGACCGCCACCCCCGCGCTGCCGACTTCTTCCGGCCACCCCACGATCCCCCGAATCCCCCATCCTGCAAGGATCGCAACGCACCACGCCGTTTGTCACAGGTCCGGGCAGGGACGCGCCGCCCGGAGATGCCTTAGCCTCCGGAGATGGAACGAGCTGAGATCCTCAAGCGCGTCATCGGCATCCTCACCGAGGCGCAGGAGATCCGCCGGGCGGCAGAAGCCGGGGAGGACGAGGACCTGCCCGGCACCGGACCGGACGTGGTCACCCAACTGCTCAACGAGATGCTGCCGTCGATCAGGGTGCCCGCCGACGCCGCCCCCGAAGAAGTGGCGCGGACGATCGCGCTCGCCCTCGGACCGGCCCTGCAGTCCATGGTCGCCGGCTTCACCCTGGCCTTCACGAGCCTGGCCCTCGCCATGGAGAGCGGCCGGCCGGACGCGTCGGCGACCGAAGTGCTGCGCACCCTCGCCCTTCAGATCGAGGCGGGTCTGTTCGACGAGGGCGCCTGACCGCCCGCGTGCGCCCGACCCTCCACATGCACCTGACCGTCCGCGTGCGCCTCCGACGGCCGGGCCCGAGGGCCTGCCCGTAGCCTCGCATGGAGATCGTCAGCGGCGGGAGTGGGCGTGCATGGGCAGGCGGGAGACGCGCCGGAAGGTGGTCGAGCCGCTGCGGCGGGCGGGTCTGGAGGTGCTGGAGGGCGGGGTGCCTGAGGGTGTGCTGCCGGTGTTCGCCGTGGGCGTGGCCACCAGCTGCGGCAGGGACACCGGCCGGCGGGACACCTACATCGACCTCGACGACGCCGACGGTCCGGAGCTCGTGGCGCGCGAACCTCGACTGGCACGAACTGGTCACCTCCAGCGGCCTGTTCGGCACCGACCGGGAGTTCCTGCTCGGCATGCCCGCCCGTGCCCGCCCCTGCCCGGCTCGCGCGCCGGCCGGCCGGAGTTCGCCATGCTCGCGCTGGACAGCAGCGTCTCCCTGGTCGGGACGACCTGGCAGCACGGCATCGGCTGCCTCGCCGTGCCCGAGCCCAGCAGCACGGCGCCCGTACGCCGCATCCTGGACTGGGCGGTCAACGGCGCCGATGCGCCGCCTCACGAGCGGGCCTAGGCTGGCACGGCGGCCCGCCGGCGGAAGGTGGTCGGGGCCGGCCGGAGTTGAACCGGCGTCCTCGCGATTTTGGAGACCGCGCGCGTCGACCTCTGCGCTACGGCCCCGAACCACCGCCCACCCTACGCCGGGCGGGTCACGACGGTGTGCACGGGGTAGATCCTGGGTTCCGCCTCCGCCTCCGGAGCCCCGAGCTCGCGCAGGACCGGGATGATGAACTCGCCGAACTGCCGGAAGGCCTCCTCCGATTCCCAGAGGTCCACGACGAACGAGCCAGCCGTCCGGCGTGGGCGCGGAGGTGTGGGAGATCGGGCCGGGGACGGGCCGGTCGGCGGAGCTGGGGACGACATCGCGCCCGCCGGGGCCGTCCGGGTCACGGGCTTCCGTGCGGCTCGGCATCGTCGTGGCAGTCGAGGTCGTCCAGCGCGTAGGGGGCATGGCGGGGGAGTCCCTCGGTTGCGTGCCGGTTCCGGCGCGCCGCCGCGACGAGTTCACGCTCGCGGGCCGCGTCGAGGCCCGCGCGGCGGGGCCGGAACAGGCCCTCGGCGCGCTCCCACGCGAGGGTGTCCGCCACCAGTTCCGCGCGCGGCCGGTGCCGGAGCCCTGCCGCCCTGGCCGCCCCTCCGCTCCGGGCGGCCCAGTCCGGCTGGGCCACCCACAGGGGTAGCGACGCGGCCCCCGACCAGTCGGCGACGCCCTGCAGCAGCAGCCAGGCGGGATCCACGGTGACCACGGGCCCGGTGTGCCCGCCGGCGTTCCGGGACAGCTCGATCCACTCGGCGAACGGCAGCACCGGCCCGACCGCGTCGTACGTACCGGTGGTGCTGTGCTCCGCCGCGTCGAGCAGCCAGCGCGCCAGGTCCCGGACATCGACCACCTGCGTCGGCAGCGCAGGCGTGCCGGGGACCAGCATCGGAGACTCGGGGTCGCGGGCGGCCCGCGCCACCCAGTAGCCCGACCGGCCGCTCGCGTCGCCCGGACCGCCGATCAGCCCGGCCCGCGCGATCAGCAGGCGGTCGCCGGCCGAGGCCGCCGATGCCCGTTCGCACGCGACTTTCGCCCCGCCGTATCCGGCGCGCTCGGCCGTGTCCCCGTCCGCCGGGGGCAGCAGCGGGGCGGACTCGTCGGCGTCCGCCGCGAGGGGTGGTGCGTAGGCGCTGATCGAAGAGACGTACGTCCAGTGCCGAGCCCTCCCGGCGAGCGCGGCGAGGGCCCCGCGGACGAAGCCGGGCTGCCAGGACACCTCCACCACCGCGTCCCAGTCGCGGTCCGGCAGGGCCGCGTACGCATCGGCGTCCCGCCGGTCTGCGGCCACCAGCCGCGCTCCGTCCGCGACCGTGCCGCTCTCACCCCGTGCCAGACAGGTCACGCGGTGACCCCGCCCGACCGCCTGGCGCGCCAGCTCCCGTCCCACCCAGGCCGTCCCGCCCAGCACCAAGATGTCCATCGCGCTACCGAAGCACGGAGCGGCCCCGGGTTCCACCCCGGTTCGCCGACGGCGCAGCCGGGCTCGGGCGGAGGGGCGGGCGGTTTCGGGGGCTTCGCCCCGGGCCTCCGCGCGACCCGAAACGGCAAATTGATAATGGGTCCCATTTTCATATACGGTCGCTGACGCAACCGCATCCGACTCCAGGAGGTCCTCATGGCCGTTCCCAAGCGGAAGATGTCCCGCAGCAACACCCGGCACCGCCGCGCCCAGTGGAAGGCGACCACTCCGCAGCTGGTGCCCGTCACCATCGACGGGACCGTGTACCAGGTCCCCCAGCGCCTCGTGAAGGCCTACGAACGCGGCCTGCTCCGCCCCGAGGGCTGAGCCCCCGTGCCCACCCTCGCGCGCTGGCCCGTATCGGTCCTGTCCGGCTTCCTCGGCGCGGGTAAGACCGCCCTGCCGCGCACCGAGGAACGCCTCGTCGAGATGACCAACGGGTGCATCTGCTGCACCCTGCGCGACGACCTGCTCGAAGAGCGGCCTCGTCCCGCCGTGCCGTAGCCGGGGTCGCGGCCGGGTGGGACCCGGCCTCAGCGCTGCGTCGGTGAGGCGGCGCCTTCGTCCTCGTCTTCGTCCTCGTCTTCGTCCTCGTCCTTGTCCTCGTCCGTGAGGAAGTAGACGTCGTGGAGTTCGGCGGGTGCCACGGGACCGAGGGCAAGGGCGTCCGGGTCCTCGTGGACCTCGTCCCAGAAGGCCGCTTCGGTGGGAGCCGTGCCGAGGACCATCCACGGTGCGCCGTACCTCGTCTTCGCCGCCCACACGGGGAGCCGGCGGCGGCCCGGGCCGAAGAGGTCCTCGCCGACCGGCGGCTCCTGCATTTCGGCGACCAGGACCGCGGTGTGCCGGGCCGGGCAGGCGGGTCGCAGGTGTTCCTGCTCCCACCCGGTGCGGAGCCGCTCCGCGGCCAGATCGGCTGCGGTGTCGGCGGCGTCCAGCGCCCCCTGAAAGGCGTTCGGGGCCGCGGGACGGGTGACGCGTACCAGCAGCTCGTGACCGCACGGCTGGTAGGCGAAGAGTCTGAGGATACTGATCGGGGCTCCCACCCGGCCATTGTGCGGCCCGTCCGGTCCCCGGGAGCACCCGTCCGGTCCCCGGGAGCACCCGTCCGGTCCCCGGGAGCACCCGTCCGGTCTCCGGAGGCACCCGCCCGGTCCCCGGGAGCAGGCGCATCCGGGGTCCGGTCCGCGCCGCCGGGATCACCGGCGTGCCGTCGCGCGTTGAACCGGGCGGGGGTGGTGAGGTACACCGGCCTACGGGAGCGACGGCGAAGAGGGAGCAAGGTGGGTACGGCCGACGAGGGCCGGCAGTGGCCGGACGAGGTCAGCGTCGACAGCACGAGGACGACGCTGCTGCAACTGCTCGCGCGTGCGGGGGTCACGACCGACGACGCGCGGGAGCTGATCGGGCTGGTGGAGGCGGGCGCACTGGCGCTCGCACACGGGGAGCTGACCGGCGAGGGCCGCAGCGTGCCCGGGGACAAGGGCGAGGTGTACGAATCGGGCTGGCTGGACGGCGCCGGACACCTCCTGGAGGGGCTGGGCGCCCTCGCCGAGCGGACCCTGGTCCGGGCCGTCGGAGCCGGCGGCCGGCAGCAGGACGGGGCCGACGGGCGGCCGCGGGCCGGGCGGATGGAGGTCGAGCGGGCCCGGGTGGCCGTCATGCCGCTGTACCTGTCGTTCACCGAGGCCTCCGACCTGGACCCGGAAGTGACCGAGGAGGTGCTCCGCGCCGTCCTCGCCACCATGACGCTCCGCGGGCGGGCCGGGTACGCCGGGCAGTTGACCCGCTTCACCGAGACCCACCGGCCCCGGTTGGAGCGGCTGTTCCAGGCGTACGGCCCGGGCAGCGCCGCCAGGGTGCACGGCCGCTACTCGCTCCTGCACTCCGCCACCAGCATCGCCGTCCTCGAACGCCTCGCCACCGTGCCGCAGGAACTGCGCGGAGAGTGGGACGCGGCCGAGCTGCCGCCGGCCTGGCTGGACGGGCTGGCGGCCACCTGGGACGCCGCCGCCCAACCGCCCACCGGTGTGTCGCGCCGCTGACATCGGGACCCGACGCACGGGGACGGCCCCGACTGGCTAGGCTCTCGTCCGTACCAGGCGAGGCGGGCGGGGGCGGGGCAGATGGCGGCGGAGCCGGAGCAGCGGTGGGGATCGGCACTCGACGGGGTCGTGGTGTACGCGGAAGGCGCGCTCTGCCGGCGCCTGGCCCGGGGCGCCGTGCCGTCGGACGGCCGGGTACGCGTGACGGGCCTGCCGCGCTCGATGGACCCGGACTCGCTGCGCGCGGGCGTCCTCGGCACGCCCGGGATCCGCATCACCGAGGCCCGCGTGGAGGTCGAGGCCGAGCCCGCCGGCACCGGGGCCGGCGCACCGGACGCGTTGCGGCGCGAGACCGAGCGGCTGCGCGACGAGTGCGCCGCCGCCCGGGGCCGCCGGGACCGGCAGCTCGGCCTGATCGAAGAGGTTGGCGGGCTGCGCCCGGTGCCGCCGGAGCCCGCCCCCGAGGACCCGCACCGCCGCACTCCGGTCGACGCGTGGCTGAAGCTGGCCGACTTCGTCGACGACCGGCTGACGGGGCTGCACGCCCGCCTCGTCGAGCTGGAGGAGGACCTGCAGCGCGTCGAGCACGAACTCGCCGTCGCCGTCGACCGGTTCGCCCGCGCCTCCACCGACACCCCGCCGGCGCACGTGGACACCACGTACTCCGTCGTCCTCGTCTTCGCCGGGCCCGGTGGCCGGGAGCCGGACGGCGAGGTGGCGGTCGAGCTGGAGTACGGCGTGCCGGGCGTCGTGTGGGTGCCCTCCTACCGCCTCGCCCACCGCCGGGGCGACACCGACGGCCGGCTGACCCTCCGGGCCTCGGTCGCCCAGCGCACCGGCGAGGACTGGACCGGCGTACGCATCGCCCTGGCCACGGCCGACCTGCGGCGCCGTACCGACCTGCCGCGGCTCCGCTCGCTCCGCATCGGCCGCCGGCAGGCCGCCCCCGCACCGTCCGGGTGGCGCGAGCCGCCGGCGGGGCTCGCCGACCTGTTCACCGCGTACGACGCGGCAGGTCCGGGGCCGGGCGCCACCCCGGCGCCCGTACCCACCCCGGCGCCAGTACCCGCCCCGGTCGCACCCGCGCCCGCGGTTCCCCCGCCCGTCGTGTCCGTCCACGACACGCTCGTCGGAGGTGTACCACTTCCGGTGGCGGCACCGGCCCCCGCACCCGGTCGCGCACCCCGCGCCCGGGCATCGGCCCCCGCCCCCGCACCGCAGGCCTTCAGCCCGCGGCCGGCAGCCCCCCAGCCGCCCGGCGGCGCGTACCACCACACCCCCGAGGGCTTCGGCGCCGGGCCCGTCCCACCGCCCGCCGGCGCCGCCGCACCTCCGCCGCCGCCCCCGCTCACCGGCCCGCCGCAGCCCAGCGGAGCCGAACTCGACTACGCCGCCCTCGTCCTGTCCGGCCCCGGCGACCACGGGGGCCGCCGGGGCCGGCTGTTCCCCGGCGCCCCCCTCGACGCGGCCGCGGCCGAGCACCGGCGGCGCGCCCAGGCAGTCGCGGCCCTGCCGCTGCCCGGACACGCCGTACGGCCCCGCCGGTCGGCCGGATCCTTCGACCACCGCTTCGACGCCGCGGCCCGCGCGGACGTCCCGTCCGACGGCACCTGGCACACCGTCACCGTCGGCGAGATCCCCGTCGGCCTGCACACCGAGTACCTCTGCGTGCCGTCCGTGGAGCAGACCGTCTACACCACGCTGGTGCTCTCCAACGCCACCGACCGGCCGCTGCTGGCCGGCCCGGTGGAGGTCACCGTCGACGACGACTTCCTGCTGACCGCCGCCCTGCCCACGCTCGCCCCCGGCGCCGTCCGCCGGGTGGGCCTCGGGCCGGCCGAAGGCATCCGCGTCACCCGCCGCACGCACCTGCGGGAATCCACCGCCGGGCTGCGCAACAACACCACCGTGCTCGACCACCGCGTCCACGTGGAACTCGCCAACCGGCTGGCGGGGCCCGTCACCGTCGAGGTCCGCGAGCGGGTGCCCGTCAGCTCCGAACCGGACGTCCGCATCGAGGAGCGGGCCGACTGGACGGCCCCCGACCGGGACACGGCACCGGCCACGGACGCCGGACCCGAAGAGCACGCCCCCGGCACCCGCCTCTGGCGGGTCGACCTGCCCGCCGGCGGCACCGCCACCCTCGACGGCGGCTACGAGATCCGCATCCCGGCCGGCAAGTCCCTCGCCGGCGGCAACCGCAGGAGCTGACCGCAACCGTGACCCCCACCCCGAACCCGATCGCCCTCCCCGTCACCGCCGTCACCTGCCTGGAGGACCGCGCCCAGATCGAGCGCACCGCCGTACTCGACCTGACGGCCGGCGTCCAGCGGCTGCGCCTGGGGCCGGTCAGCGCCCTGGCCGTCGACCGCACCTTGCATGCCGAGCTGACCGACGGCCACCCGGCCACCGTCCTCGACGTGCGGATCGTCCGCAGCTGGACGCCCCGCGGGCCGAAGCCCGCCGCCGACGACTCTGCCCTGCGCCACCGCGTCCACACCCTCGAAACGGAACGGGACGCCCTCGGACGGCAGCGCGACCGGCTGACCGCGCGCCTCGACCTCCTCCGCCGCCTCGCCGCCGACCTGCTCCGCGAGATCGGCGAGGGCACCGGCCGCGGCGAGAGCGAAGCACCGCGGTGGACGGCCGAACTGGACCGCGTGGACGCCGAACGCGAGACGTGCGCCGGCCACCTCCACACCACCGGCACCGCCCTCGCCGCCCTCGACGCCGAACTCGCCGCGACCCGGCGGGCGATGGACCTCTCCGAGGAGCGGCCCGCCGAGCTGGTCGCCCACGTCGAGCTGACCGTCGACAGTCCGGCGGCCGGACCGGCCGGGCTGCGGCTGAGCCACCTCACCCCGTGCGCGCTGTGGCGGCCCGCCTACCGGGCCGTGCTCGACGGGGACGCCCTCACGCTGGAGACCGACGCCATGGTCTGGCAGCGCACCGGCGAGGACTGGACCGACGTACGCCTGACCCTCTCGACGGCCCGGTCCGCCCTGGCCACCGAACCGCCGCGGCTGGCCGAAGACCGGCTGACGCTGACGGACCGCTCCGCCGCGGAGCGCCGGACGATCGACGTCGAGCTGCGCGAGGAGGACACCGCGAGCCTCGGCCCCGCTGCCGTCGTGGGCCTGCCGGGCGTCGACGACGGCGGTGAGGCGCGGGTCCTGAACACCCCGGTACCGGTCTCCGTGCCCGGCGACGGCCGTGCCCACCGGGTGCCCGTCTCCGCCTTCACCACGGCCGCGAGCAGCGAATACGCCTGCGCTCCCGAGCTGTCGCCGCTGGTCACCCAGGTGGTGCGGTTCGACAACCGGTCCGGCCACGCCCTGCTGGCCGGGCCCGTGGACCTGATCCGCGGCAGCGGCTTCACCGGCCGCGGCACCCTGGACTTCACGGCCCCCGGGGCCGGCGCCGAACTGGCCTTCGGCAGCAGCGACGACTGCCGGGTGGTCCGCCGCACCGAGGAGACCCGCGACACGGCCGGCCTCACCCAGCGGACCGTGATCACCCGTACGGTCAGGCTGCACGTCTCCCGGTTCGCCGCCCCCGCCGAACTCGGTGAACGACGGATCGTCCTGCGCGAGCGGATCCCGGTCGCCGAGGTCTCGGCCGTCGAGGTGCGCCTGCACGCGGACGCCTGCTCGCCGGCCCCCCGGTCGGTCGACGCCGACGGCATCGCCTGCTGGGACGTCCCCCTCCCGCCCGGCGGCCGCCGCACGGTCACCCTGGTGTACGAACTCTCGGCCAAGGCCAAGGTCGCAGGCCTCTGACCGGACAGTCCCGTGGGTACGCTCCTCCGTCGTCCTGCCTACTCGATCCCGCACGCGCCGCGGCGTACCGTTTCCCCGGCGGGTCGCGGCGGGCGGGGAGCCCTGCCGTCGGGCCCGGGCGGTGACCGTCCGGGCCTTCGGGAGACCGGGAAGGCGGAGGCGGCATGACGGGCAAGAAGACGGTGAAACTGCCGCGCGCGGTGTACGAGAAGGAACTGCTCCGCCTGCAGACCGAGCTGGTCAAGCTCCAGGAATGGGTGCGTGCCGAGGGCGCCCGGCTGGTCGTGGTCTTCGAGGGCCGGGACGCGGCGGGCAAGGGCAGCACCATCAAGCGGGTCACCGAGCACCTCAACCCGCGGGCGGCGCGCGTGGCGGCGCTGCCCAAGCCGACCGAGCGCGAACGCACCCAGTGGTACTTCCAGCGGTACGTGGAGCACCTGCCGGCCGCCGGGGAGATCGTGCTGTTCGACCGGTCCTGGTACAACCGGGCCGGTGTCGAGCACGTGATGGGCTTCTGCACGAAGGAGGAGCACCAGCTCTTCCTGCGGCAGTGTCCGGTCTTCGAGCGGATGCTCGTGGAGGACGGGATCCTGCTGCACAAGTACTGGTTCTCGGTGAGCGGCAGCGAGCAGCAGGCCCGGTTCCGGCGCCGCCTGGACGATCCGCTGCGCTGCTGGAAGCTCTCGCCCATGGACCTGGAGTCGATCACCCGGTGGGAGGCGTACTCGCGGGCGAAGGACGAGATGCTGGTCCACACCGACATCGTCGAGGCCCCCTGGTTTGTCGTGGAGAGCAACGACAAGCGGCGGGCCCGGCTGAACATGATCGCCCACCTGCTCGACTCGGTCCCGTACCACGAGGTGCCCCCACCGGTACTCGAACTGCCGGAGCGCCCGCCCTCCACCGGCTACGTCCGCCCACCCCGCGGCCTCCAGACCCACGTCCCCGACCACGCAGCCGGCCTGTGACCGCCGGGCCTTCCGGGCCCGCCGGCCGCCGCCGTCCGTGCCGGCGGCGGCCGGCGGGGGTGCCGGCGGGTCACTCCGTCGCGGTGGGTTCCGTCGGGGCGTAGGTCAGGACCACCACGCCGGTGTCCATGGCGGTGGTGCCGGTGTGCCGCAGGCGGTGGCGGAAGCCGTTGGCGGCCAGGGTGCCGCCGCCGGCGATGACCGGGTGGACCCAGAAGTGGACCTCGTCGAGCAGACCGTGCGTCAGCAGGGTCTGGGCCACGGGCCCGAAGCCGTACATGAGGACGTTGCCGCCCGGCCGCTCCTTGAGCCGGGCGATCTCCTCGGCGGCCCGGTCGCGTGCGATGACCGTGGTTTCGCCCCAGTCGCCGCTGTCCAGGGTGTCGGAGACCACGTACTTGGGGATCGCGTTCATGCGGTCCGCGAACGCGTCCGCCCCGGCGCGCTTCGACCACGCCTCGGCGAAGTTCACGTATGTCTCACGGCCCATCAGCAGCGCGTCGGCGTCGGACAGCAGTCGGTTCGCGTACTGCTCCAGGTCCTCGCTCCAGTGCTCGAACGACCACTGGTCGAGCCGTTCGGTGTCGCCGTCGAGGGAGATGTACGTGGAGTTGACGATCTTTCGCATGACGATACGGCTCCTCACCGTCGGGGGAGCCCGGACGTGGAACCCGGGCTCCGGCCCATTGCTTCGTGATGCAAGACGATACGTCTCGTCTCGTGTCGTGTCCAGTCTGTTCACCGGGATCGACGGCGCCGACGGCATCGGTGACGCGCCGGTGCCGGCGGCATGCCGGAGCCGGGGTGCCGGTGCCGTCACACTTCAACAGGCCTTCGACGAAAGGGATTCGACACTGTTACGAGCCCGGCTGTTGTCAGTGGTGCGGCATAGGCTGCACGGAAGGAAGTGGGGAAACGTTCACGCACCGATGCGTGTTCCCGGTCACACCGCACTACGTGTCCGGGCGGTTCCCCACGCCTCGATCCTCAGGGGGGATCTTGACCGCACAGCACCGCGGACGTCTGCGCGCCCTGGCCGCCGGGGGCGTGCTCGCCCTCGCCGCCGGCGCCCTCTCCGCCGCCCCGAGCACCGCCGCAACCCCGCACCGCTCGCCCGGCTCCGGCCCGGCGCGCCCCGCGACCGTCCCGGCCCCGGACTCGGCCTCCGCCACCGGAGCGCGACGCGAGGCCAAGCGCCGGACCGTCGTCCCGCCCCGCGCCGCCGAGCGCGACGTCCGGGCGGCCGTCGCGGCCAAGCCGCGGCACGACCTCGACGGCGACGGCAAGAGCGACATGATGGTCATGGAGTACGACAACCTCACGGCCGCCTACCTGTCGTCGATCGCGACCTGGACCGAGTACGAGATCTACAAGACGGACCCCGACTCCTCCTTCAAGGACCTGCTGCCGGTCGGCGACGTCGGCGGCACGACCACCCCCGAGCTGCTCTCCCTCTCCTTCGACGGGAAGCTCACCCTGTACGAGGCCGGAGTGAAGAGCACCTCGGCCCCGAAGTGGTCGGGCAGCGGCTGGCAGATCTACAACCGCGTGGTGGCCACCGGCGACGTGTCCGGTGACCGCCGCATGGACCTGCTGGCCCGCGACCACGACGGCGGCCTGTGGCTGTACACGGGCACCGGAAGCGTCAGCAAGCCCTTCAACTCCCGGGTCAAGGTCGGCTCCGGCTGGGGGATCTACGACCAGCTGGTCGGCGCCAGCGACGTCGACGGCGACGGCCTCGGCGACGTCTACGGCCGCACCCTGAGCGGCGACCTGTACTTCTACAAGGGGGCCGGCAGCGCCACCGCCCCGCTCAAGCCCCGCGTCAAGGTCGCGTCCGGCTGGAACATCTACAACGTCATCACCGGCCCGGACGACCTCGACGGCGACGGCAAGAGCGACCTGCTCGCCCGCAACCGCGACGGACTGCAGTACTTCTACAAGTCGATCGGCGGCGGCAAGTTCGCCGCACGTTCGTACTACAGCGACGGCTGGGAGGACAACAAGTTCATCGTCGGCGCCGGCACCACGTCGCTCTACGGCAAGTCCCAGACCCTCGGCACCGAGTCCAACAACAACCTCGCCAAGTACAACGTGCTGGCCAACGGCTACTACCGGACGCCACCGATCTACGCAGGCAAGGAGGCGACCGGCTCGCGCAACGCCTACGCCACCGGTCTCAACAGCCACAACCACGCCGCCTGGGTGCAGAACATCGGCAGCGACCTGTGGATACGCGGGCAGAAGGTCAGCACCACCTGGAACTACCCCCTCACGGTGGGTCCCGGCGACCTCAGCGGCGACGGCAAGGGCGACCTGATCACCCGTGACTCCGGCGGCACCCTGTGGCTGCACCCCGGCGACGGGCAGCTGTTCACGCGGTTCGGCACGCGCGTCAAGATCGGCACCGGCTGGAACATCTACGACGTTCTCGTCGGCGCCGGCGACTACTCCGGCGACAAGCGCCCCGACCTGATCGCCCGCGACACCGACGGCCGGCTGTTCCTCTACAAGGGCACGGGGACGGCCGCCACGCCGTTCGCCGCCCGGGAGCAGATCGGCTCCGGCTGGAACACGTACGACAAGCTGTTCGCGCCGGGCGACATGGACGGCGACAGCAAGGCCGACCTGGTCGGCCGCGACCGGAACGGCTACGTCTACCGCTACGCCTCGACGGGCAACCCGGGCACCGGCACCTTCGCCGCCCGGGTGAAGTTCGGGGACGGCTGGAACCTGTACAAGAGCCTCTACTGAGTCGGGCGGGGTGCCCCCCCGCCCGGCGTGCCGGCCGGGGGCACCCCCCCCCCGC
>NZ_JAJAUZ010000043.1 GCF_020532645.1 Streptomyces bambusae | reverse complement strand
GCTGCCGCGGACCACGCAGTGGACGGTGTCGCCGTCGGCGAGGGCGCGGGCGAGCGGCTTGAGGACGAGTGCGCCGACGCCTTCGCCGGCGCCGGGGCGGCGGCCGGCGGGGTGCAGCAGCAGCCGGACGCCGCCGACGAGGGCGGCGGCGCACTCGCCGCGCTGGAGGGCGGCGACGGCGAGGTGCAGTGCGACGAGCACGGAGGATTCGGCGGTGTCGACGGACTGGCTGGGGCCGGTGAGGCCGAGGAGCGCCGACAGCCGGTTGGGCAGGCTCCACTGGCCTCCGGCGGGCAGCGGCCGGGGGCGGTCGCGGCGCCAGGTGCGGGCGGCGAGCAGGAGGTAGTCGCCGGGGCCGGCGCCGGTGAACACGCCGACGCTGCGGGGCGTTCCGTCGGCGGCGGTCAGGGCGTCGAGGCGGCCGCCGGTGCAGCCGGCGTCTTCGAGGGCCTCCCAGGCGGTCTCCAGGAACAGCCGTTCCTGGGGGTCGGCGAGGGCGGCCTCGGCCGGGTCGATGCCGAAGAAGCCGGGGTCGAAGTCCTGTACGCGTTCCAGGTAGTGGCCGGTTTCGGCGCCGGGGCGGCCGGCCGGCGGGGTGCCGGCGCTGTCGTGTCCGCCGTGTGCGAGCCGCCAGAAGGCGGCGAGGTCGGGGGCGCCGGGGTAGCGGGCGGCCAGGCCGACGACGGCGACCGGTCCGGTGGCCGGGGCGGTGCCGGTGGGGGCGGCGGGCGCGGCCGGGGCGGACTCGGCGGCGTGGGGGGCGGCCGCCGGGTGGGGGGCGGTCCGTGGCCCGGTGGCGGCCGGCGCGGCAGCGGGCTCCGGCCGGAGGTCCGGCAGGCGGAAGACGGCCGGTGCCGGGCCGGCGGCGGTGCCGGCGCGGCCGCCGGCACCGGCGGCGCCGGTCAGCAGCGCGGCCACCTGGGCCCGGTCCAGTTGGCCGTTCTTGAACCGGGTCAGGACTTCCTTCTCGTCCATGTGGGACGCGCTCCTTCTCAGGGGTGAAAACAGTGGCTCAGCCGCGGCGGGCGAGCAGGACGAGGGCCTCGTCCACGGTGAGCCGGTCGTCGCGGATCGCGTCCAGGAGGACGTCGAGGTCGCCGCCCGGGGCGGGGCGTACGGCTGCGGCGGGGGTGAGGACCGCCGGGGTTGCGGGGGCGGGGGCGGCCGGGTGGAACAGCGCCTCCAGGTCCGGCGGGGCGGGGCGTGCGGGGGCCGGCGCGGGGGCGGTGTCCTGGGCTGCGGCTCCGGTGCGGGCGGCGACGTAGGCGGCCATGGCGGCGAGGTTGGGGTGCTCGTACAGCAGGACCGAGCGTTCCTGGAGGCCGAAGGTGCGGTTGACGACCGCGATGAACTCGGCGCCCACGATGGAGTCGACGCCCAGGACGTTGAACTCGGCGGTGGTGCTGATCTCCCAGGGGTCGCAGTGCAGGATCTGCGCGAGCTGCTCGCGCAGCGCCTCCGCGATGCGGGTGGCCGCGGCGGCCGCCGGCAGTTCCCGGGCGGGCGCGGGCGCCTCCGGGCGCGCGGCGGCGGCGGCCGGGTGGGCGACGGGAGCGGGGTGGACGGCGGGGGCCGCGGCGGGCACCGGTGCGGGGGGCGCGGTGTGCGCCGTGCTCGCCGCGCGGGCGACCTCGCGGGCGAACGACGCCGGGGTGGGGAAGTCGTACAGGTCGGTCGCCTGCACCCGCAGTCCGTAGCGGGTGTTGACGACGGCCACGAATTCCACCGTCAGCAGGGAGTCCAGGCCCAGGGACTGGAAGGTCTGCTCGGGGTCGATCTTCTCCGCCTTGACGCGCAGGACGTCGCCGAGCACCCGGATGAGGTCCGTCAGTACGTCCGCAGAGTGGTCATTCGTCATCGCAGGTCTCCAAGCCGTCGGTAACTCGGTCATGCGGCGAGGCCCGTGAACACCCGCCGGGACCGGGTGTCCGCGGCGTCGTCCGGGGCTTCGCCCACGAGGCGGGGTGCCGGGTCGGTTCCCGGCAGCCCGGTACGGAAGTCCGCCTCGGCACCGGCGGGCACCAGGCTCGGCAGCAGCAGCGACCACATCCCGGCCACCCGGCGCTGCAGTTCGGCGTCCGGGATGCCGGTGGCGGCCAGTGCCTCGATGCCGCAGGACGCCGCGACGACGAGCGACTCGATGCTCTCCCAGCGCAGGCCGGGACGGAGTTCGCCGGCGTCCCGGGCCTGCCGGAGCAGGGCGCACACGGCGGTGAGCCAGGCCTGGTGGAAGTCGGTGCCGGGCGCGGCGGGTTCCGCGCCCTCCCTGGCGAGGCGGAGGCCGGCCGGGATCGCCGGCTCCCCGCGCAGGCCGCGGGCGAGCCAGTGGGTGGTGTCGACGAGGGTCTGCAGCGGCGAGAGCCCGGTGGCGCGCAGGGCGCCCACCGACTCGTGGAGCAGTTCCGCGCCGCGCAGCCGGACGGCCTCGGCGAGGTCGTCCTTGGAGGCGAAGTGGAAGTACAGCGCGCCTTTGGTGACGCCGGCGCACGTGGCGATCCCGGTGAGTGTGGCGTTCGCGTACCCCAGGCGGTTGAACATCTCGGCACCTGCGTGCACGAGCTTCCTGCGGGTCCGCTCCGACCTGTCCTGCATGCCGCTGCCTCCTCGGCCTGTGGTCCGGGCGCGCGTCCGGCCCGGCGAGCCGAACCCGGCCGCGCTCCTGATGTGGTGCACGGTCTGCTATGCCACGCGTACGAGCTGGTCGCCGTGGGCTTCGGCCGCCGCCGGGGTCTCGGGGCTGGCCATGAGGATCGAGCGCTGCAGCCGGCGCAGGGCGGCCGACGGCTCCAGGCCGAGTTCGCGCACGAGGGTGGCGCGCAGCCGCTGGTAGACCTCGAGGGCCTCGCTGCGGCGGCCGGAGCGGTGCAGGGCCAGCATGAACTGGCCGTGCAGGTTCTCGTGGGTGCGGTAGCGGCTGGCCAGCACGGTGAGTTCGGCGAGCAGTTCGCGGTGCCGGCCGAGCCGCAGGTCGGCCTCGATGCGCTGGTCGAGCGCGCAGAGCCGGGTCTCTTCGAGGCGCCGGGTCTCCATGTCGAGCTGGATGCCGCCCTGGACGTCGGCGAAGGCCGGTCCGGACCACAGGGCGAGCGCCTCGCGCAGCATGCGGGCCGCGCCGGGGAAGTCGCCGGCGTCCATGGCCCGGTAGCCGGTGCCGGCGAGCCGGTCGAACTCGCGGACGTCGCTGGTGCCGCCGTTGCTGTTGAGCATGTAGCCGCCGGGCAGCGTGACGAGCACGTCCTTGGAGGTGCGCCGCCCGTCGTCGTCGCCGGTGCGGGCGGCCTGCTCCAACGCGGTGCCGATGAGGGACCGCAGCTGCAGTACGTAGGTCTGCAGGGTGGTGCGTGCGCTGCGCGGCGGTGCTCCCGCCCACAGCTCTTCGATCAGTGCCGAGACCGGTACGACCTGGTCGGCATGGAGCGCGAGCAGCGCCAGCACCTGCCGCGGCTTGGGGGCGGTCGGCGTGATGGAGACTCCGTGCTCCCGCACCGCCAGTGTGCCCAGTACTTCGATGTCCACGCCAACACTCCCCTGTCCGTGGATGAGCCAACGCCAGTAAAAAACAGGACCGGCGGTTTGTCAATACGAAACGGACCGGCTGCGCTGTTTCATCTCGCGATCTTCGCCGAGCCTCTCTTACTGCTTTGACCTGCGGAAATGTTGGTCTTCTCGCCCCTTGGACAGGTTGCAGCCCGCTCGGGCCCGTGACCCCACCGGCACTCCAGTTGGGCCCTAGGGCCAGTTTCAAACAAACCGGTGGGTCTCTATCTGTCCGTGGTGGGTACACGCAAAAGCCCCGGGCCGGCGCGGGGTGCGCCGGCCCGGGGCTTCGGCCCGGGCCGGGTCGGGCCGGGTCACGTCGGGGTCAGGGTCGGGTCAGGGAGGTGCCTGCGGGGTCGAGGTCGTCGAGGCGGTCCGCCGGCACCACGGTGGGCAGCAGCAGCCGCCAGAACCGGGTGACGGTGGCCGGCGACAGCCAGACCGGGTCGCGGACGCCGAGCGCCTCGAAGCCGACGGTTGCAGCCACCACCGCGGTCTCCGCGTCCCGGACCGTCACGCCGGCGCCCAACTCCCCGGCGCTGTAGGCCTGTTCCAGGGCGCCGCGCACCCAGTGCCGCCACTGCTCGCGCAGGTCGCCGCGGGTGGGGCGGGAGACCTCGTCGGCGAGCGCGAAGCCGGCCCGCAGGACGGCGTCGCCGCGCTGGGCGGCGGCGAGGCGGTGGGTGACGTCGATGAGCAGCTGGACGTGCGGGCCGGGGCCGGGGGGTGGGGCGCCGCCCGTGAGGTCCGCGAGGCGGCTCAGTGCGGCGCCTTCCACGGCCGCGGCGAGGACGGCCTTGCTGGCGAAGTGGAAGTGCAGGGCGCCGTTGCTCACGCCGGCCAGTGAACTGATGGCGGAGAGCGAGGCGTTCGGGAAGCCCTCGCGGTCGAAGACCTCGGCTGCGGACCGGATCAGGGCGTTGCGCGTACGGGTTGCGCGCTCCTGCTTCACCATCGACTCCTCCGTCGTTCGGGTCGCCCGGCGGATGGGCATGCCGGGGGTTCGCCCGGCTCACTATAACAAACCGCCTGTGCGGTTTTGACGTGCCTTTAACGCGCGGCCCCCGACCGGGCTCGGCCCCAAGGGCAGCCCGGCTGCCGCCGCGCACCGGGCTCTGCGCCGCCCGGGCCGGTTGTCCACCGGGGGGCAAATTCGGCCGCCTCCGGGGTTCTAGGCGCCGGGTTCGGGGCGGAGCCCCAAGGCAGGCCGGCTGCGCCGGCTCCCGGGCTCTGCCCGGACCCGCTCCTCAAACGCCGGAGGGGCTGGGGGTGGCGGCGCCGCGCACCGGGCTCTGCCCGGGCCCGCTCCTCAAGCGCCGGAGGGGCTGGGAGGGGCGGCGGGGCCGGGTGGGAGTGTGGGAGGGGCTGGGGGCGGCGCGGCTCCGCGCCCGGGCCGGCCGGCCGCCGGGCGGGGCTCCACCGGGCGAGCGCCCACCGGCCGAGTGCCCACCGGGCGGGTGCCCACCGGCCGAGTGCCCAGCGGGCGGGTGCCCACCGGCCGATTGCCCACCGGCCGATTGCCCACGGGGCGGGGCTGCACCGGGCGAGCGCCCACCGGCCGGTTGCCCAGCGGCCGAGTGCCCAGCGGGCGGTTGCCCACCGGCCGAGTGCCCACCGGCCGGGCTGCCGGGCGGGCCGGGCTGCCGGGCGGGTGCCCACCGGGTGGGGCTGCCGGGCGGGTGCCCACCGGGCGGAGCTGCCGGGCGAGTGCCCACCGGGCGGAGCTGCACCGGCCGAGTGCCCACCGGGCGGGGATGCCGGCCGGGTGCACGCCGGGCGGGGGAAAAATCCAGCCCCTCCGGCGATTGAGGAGCGGGGTTCGGGGCGGAGCCCCGCGGGAGGTGGGGGAATGCGGCCAGGCCGTCGGCGCGTGGGGGCGCGGCGACGGCCTGGCGGAAGGGGGGCGCGGGGTCAGAGGACGGCGCCGGCCTTGGTGCGGCGGCTCAGGGACGGGCGGCGGGCCTGCGCGAGGTCCTTCCAGATGTCCGAGAGCCCGATGATGGTGCGGGCCGCGAACAGCCGGCGGATCGACACCTCCTGCTTCAGCTCCGACCGGATCAGGCCGACCAGCCGGATCGCCCGCAGCGAGTTGCCGCCGAGGTCGAAGAAGTCCTCGTCGATGCCCACCTTGTCGATCTCCAGGACCTCGGCGAACAGCCGGGCCAGGACCGTCTCGGTCTCGTTGCGCGGCGCCCGGTGCTTCCGTTCGTCGAGCTCCGGCTCCGGCAGCGCCGCCCGGTCCACGCGGCCGTCGGCGGTCACCGGCAGCGTCTCCAGCACCGTGAAGACCGACGGCACCAGGTTCTCCGGCAGCCAGCCCGCGGCGAACCGGCGGAGCTCGTCGACGGAGACGGTCTGCCCGGCCGCCGGCACCACGTACGCCACCAGGCGCTGCTGGCCGGCGGCGTCCTTGTGGACGGCCAGGACGGACTGAGCCAGCCCGGTGTACTCGGACAGCACCTCCTCGACCTCGGCCAGCTCCACGCGGACCCCGCGGACGTCGGTCTGGGTGTCGGCGCGGCCCACGTACTCCAGGCGGCCCTCGGCGCCCCAGCGCACCCGGTCGCCGGTGCGGTACATGACCCCGCCCGGCGTGCCGAACGGGCAGGCGACGAACCGCTCCGCGGTCGTGCCGGCCAGGCCCGCGTAGCCGCGCGCCACACCGGGGCCGGCCACGTACAGCTCGCCGTCCACGCCGACCGGGACCGGCGCCAGGCCGGGGCCCAGGACGTACAGGGCGGCGTGGTCCAGCGGGCCGCCGACCGCGCCGGCGACCTGCACGGAGGCGTCCGCGGACAGCCGGTGGGAGGCGGCGAAGGCGGTGGTCTCGGCGGCGCCGTGCCCGTTGACGACGGTCAGGCCGGGGCAGGCCTCGCGGACCCGGCGCAGCGCGGCCGCGGGGACCCGGTCGCCACCGGTCCACACCTCGCGGAAGCCGGCCAGCCGCTCGGGGTGCGAGCCGGCGACGGCCAGGAACCGGCCGGCGGGCAGCCACACGGCGGTGATGCCGTGCGCGGCCTGCAGGGCGGCCAGCTGCTCGGTGCCGAGGTCGCCCTCGGGGGCCAGGACGACCGTGCCGCCGCGCAGCAGCGGCACCCACAGTTCGAGGGCGAGGGCCTGGGAGGTGTGCGGGGAGTGCCACAGCACGGTGCCCGCGGCCTCCCCGAAGGTGCCGTCCGTGACGAACTGCAGCAGGTTGCGGTGGGTCAGCGCGACGGCGGCGCCGGCGCCGGAGCCCGGCACCAGGGCCAGCAGGCCGTCCGGGTGCGCGGCGGCCGGGGCGTGCGAGGCGCTGCCGGCGGCGTCGGTCGCGGGGGCGTCGGCGAGGACCACGTCGAGGTCCGCGCCGGCGGGCAGCGCCGCGGCGGTGGCGGCGTCGGTGATCAGGATGCGGGCCGAGCCGGCGGCGGCCGCGGCGGCCAGCTGCTCCGTGCCGGCGGCCGGGTCCAGCGGCAGGTAGGCCGCACCCGTCTTGACCACGCCGAGCAGGGCGGCGACCAGGGCCGCCGACCGGGGCAGGGCCACGGCGACGACGGTCTCCGGGCCGGCCTGCCGGGCGCGCAGCGTCGCGGCGGTGCGGCCGGAGCGCTCGTCGAGCTCCCGGTACGAGACCTCGGTGTCGCCGTCGGCCAGCGCCACGGCCAGCGGGTCCTGCCCGACCTGGCGGGCGAACAGCTCGGCGACCGTCTGCCCGGGCTGTTCCGCCACGGCCTGCGGGGCCTTGAGGACCAGGTCCCGGGCGTCGCCGGCGACCACGTCGAGGGCGCCGACGGGACGGTCGGCGCCGGCCACCACGGCGCGCAGGAACGCGACGAGTTCCTCGCCGATGAAGCGCAGCTCGGAGCGGTGGTAGAGGTTCGCCGGGGCGTCGAGGCGGATGTACAGGTCGCTGTCGGGGCTGCCGTCGGTGTAGACGCCGATCGACAGCTCCTCGAACGTGCCGGTGGTGGCGCCGGAGTAGCGGGCCGGGCTGTCGCCGAAGCGGAGCTGCTCGGCGAACTCGACGACGTTGACGACGGCGCCGAAGCTGCCGCGGCCGCTGAGGACGGTGCCGGCGGCGCGCTGGATGTCCGAGTAGTGCAGGGCCGCGTGGCCGAGGATGTCGTAGGTGTCGTCGACGATGGCCTCGGCGACCTCGGTGAACGTCGCGCCGAGCGGGACCTTCACGCGCACCGGGATGACGTTGACGGCGAGACCGGGGGTGCGGGCGGCGACGCCGACGCGGTTGCCGACGGCCAGCGAGATCAGGAACTCGGGGCGGTCGCAGCGGTGCCGGAAGAAGACCGCGGCGGCCGCGGTGACCAGCTGGGACATCCACAGGCCGTTGGCGGTGGCGGTCTCGGTCCACACGTCGGCCTCGGCGCGCGGCACGGTCACCGTGCGGCTCACCATGCCGATGGTCTCGGCGACGGCCGACCAGCGGTCGGCGCTGCTCGTCGGCTCGGAGAGCGCGGCGCGCTGGGCGTCGGAGAGGGCGACGCGCGGGACCTGGGCGGGCGCCGGGGCGTCCTTCAGGTAGTCGCGCCAGTATGCGGAGTCCTCGGTGAACTTCTCGGAGGCGAGGTACTCGACGGCCTCGGCGGCGAAGGACTCGGCGTCCCAGGGGTGCTCCATCGCCGGGACGGCCTCGCCGCGCAGCAGCGCGGTGTAGACGTCGGCGAGGCGCTTCGAGAGCAGGCCGCCGGCGCCGAAGCCGTCGGAGATGAGGTGGTGGTACGCGATCACCAGCAGCGAGCGGTCGTCGGCGAGCTTGACGGTGCCGAGCCGGAACAGCAGGTCGCGGGCCAGGTCGAAGGGCTGCCGGACCAGGTCGGACAGCGCGTCGCGGGCCGCCTGCTCGGGGTCGGCCTCGGCCCGCAGGTCGAGGAGGAAAGGCCGCCAGTCGCCCAGCTCGCGGGGCACCAGCCTGAGGCCGCTGCCGTCGTCGACGAAGTTGACGCGCAGCACCTCCGCCTCGGCCATGACGTGCAGGAAAGCGGATTCCATGACCGCCGCGTCCAGCTCGCCGTCCACATCCCACATGGTCAGCGCATGGTTCGGCGTGTCAGGAGCCATTTCCTGCGCACGCCACATGCCCTTGTGCGCAGACGACGCACCGAACGAACGCATACAGACCAACCCCTCGGAAAACGGGCCCCACTCGGGAGACTTCGCAGATCACCCCCACCTTCAGGGAAGTGACTCGGCCGTTCAATGCGACCGGACGCCCGGCGGGACATCGGCTCCGGGCGGCGGGCCGCCCGGAGCGGGTTCACCTGGCTCCGGCGCCGGCCATCGAGGTGACGACGTAGCCGGCGATGCGGCGCGGCGACGGGTGCTTGAGCACCACGTTGGCCCGCAGCTTGAGGCCGGTGGAGGCGGTGAGGCGCTTGCTCAGCTCGACCGACAGCAGCGAGTCGAAGCCGATCTCCTTGAACTCGGTGTCGGGGTTCAGGGAGGCGCTGGAGGAGTGGCCGAGGACGACCGCGACCTTCTCCAGGACGTGCTCCAGGACGAGGGCTTCGGCCGCGTCCCCGGTGAGGGCGGCGACCCGCTCGGACAGCGGGGCGAGGTCCTCGGCGGGGGCCTGCCCGGCGGTCGGCACCTCGGCCGCCTGCGCGGCGGTCTGCGCGGAGCTGAGCCAGTACCGGGTCTGCTGGAACGCGTACGTCGGCAGGTCGACCCGGGGGCGGTCGCCGAGCAGGGCGTCCCAGGCGACGGAGCCGCCGCGGACGTGCAGCTGGGCCAGCGAGCCGAGGACGGACTCCACCTCGTCGCGATCGCGCCTCGAGGAGGACAGGACCAGCGCCTCGGGAAGGTCCTCGACGATGTCCTGGACCGGGACGGTGAGCACCGGGTGCGGGCTCATCTCGGCGAACACCGTGAATCCGTCGGCGGCCAGGCGCCGCACGGAGGTCTCGAAGGCGACCTTCCGGCGCAGGTTCTCGTACCAGTACGCGCCGTCGAGGCGGGCGGTGTCGATCACCTCTCCGTGCAGCGTCGAGTAGAACGGCAGCGCCGAGGACTGCGGGCTGAGGTCGGCCAGGGCGGCGAGGACCTTCTCGCGGACCGGGGTCACGTGGTGCGAGTGCGAGGCGTAGTCCACCTTGATGCGGCGGGCCTGGACGCCGTCGGCCTTCACCTTCTCGACGAACGCGTCGAGGGCGTCCGGCTCGCCGGAGACGACCACCGAGCGGGGGCCGTTGACGACGGCGATGCCCAGCCCGCCGGCGTCGCCCCAGGCGGCGAGCCGCTCGGTGACGGCGGCCTCGGACTCGGCGACCGAGGCCATCCCGCCGTGGCCGATGACGTCGGTCAGGGCCTGGCTGCGCAGCGAGACGACCTTGGCGGCGTCGCGCAGCGACAGGGCGCCGCAGACGTGGGCGGCGGCGATCTCGCCCTGGCTGTGCCCGATGACGGCGCCGGGCTCGACGCCCCAGGAGCGCCACAGGGCGGCCAGCGAGACCATCACCGCGAACAGGGCGGGCTGGACGACGTCGACGCGGTCCAGGGACGGGGCGCCTTCGGCCCCGTGGATCACGTCCAGCAGCGACCAGTCGTTCCACTCGGCGAGGGCGGCGTCGCAGGCGTCGAGGCTTGCGGCGAACACCGGGAAGGCGGCGTACAGCTGCCGGCCCATGCCCGCCCACTGGGAGCCCTGGCCGGGGAACATGAAGGCGGTGCCGCCGGGCTTGCCGGCGGTGCCGGTGACGACGGCGGGCGACTCGGCGCCGGCTCCGAGGGCCGCCAGGCCGGCCAGCAGCTCGTCCTGGGTGCGGCCGAGGACGACCGCGCGGTGGTCGAACCGGGAGCGGTCCGACAGCAGCGAGGCGCCGACGGCGGCGAGGTCGGCCTGCGGGGCGGCGGCGGCGAACGTGCGGAGCTTGTCGGCCTGCCGGCGGACGGCGGCGGCGTTCTTGCCGGACAGCACCCAGGGCACCAGCCCGCCGACGGTGCCGGCGTCGGGCGCGGGGGCGGCGGCCGGCTCCTCGGGGGCCTCTTCGAGGATGATGTGCGCGTTGGTGCCGCTGACGCCGAACGAGGAGACGCCGGCCCGGCGCGGGCCGTCGGGGCGGGTCCACTCGCGGCCCTCGGCGAGGAGTTCGACGCCGCCGGCGGCCCAGTCGACGTGCCGGGAGGGCGCGTCGACGTGCAGGGTCTTGGGCAGGTGGCCGTGGCGCATGGCCATGACGGTCTTGATGACGCCGCCGACGCCGGCGGCGGCCTGGGCGTGCCCCATGTTCGACTTGAGGGAGCCCAGCCACAGCGGGCGGCCCTCGGGCCGGTCCTTGCCGTAGGTGGCGAGCAGGGCGCCGGCCTCGATGGGGTCGCCGAGGGTGGTGCCGGTGCCGTGCGCCTCGACCAGGTCGACCTCGGCGGCGGCGACGCCCGCGTTGGCGAGGGCCCGCCGGATCACCTTCTCCTGGGCGCGGCCGTTGGGGGCGGTCAGGCCGTTGGAGGCGCCGTCCTGGTTGACGGCGGAGCCTCGGACGACGGCGAGGACGGGGTGGCCGTTGCGGCGGGCGTCGGACAGCCGCTCCAGCAGGAGGACGCCGACGCCCTCGGCCCAGCCGGTGCCGTTGGCGCCGTCGGCGAAGGCCTTGCAGCGGCCGTCGGCGGACAGGGCGCCCTGGCGGGCGAACTCGACGAAGGCGGCGGGCGAGGACATCACCAGCGCGCCGCCGGCCAGGGCCAGGGAGCACTCGCCGGAGCGCAGCGACTGGACGGCCATGTGGAGGGCGACCAGCGAGGAGGAGCAGGCGGTGTCGACGGAGACGGCCGGGCCGGTGAGGCCCAGCTCGTAGGCGACGCGGCCGGAGGCGACGCTGAGGGAGCTGCCGTACAGCAGGTAGCCCTCCAGCTCGCTCTGGCCGGCCTCCAGGAAACGCCAGCCGTACTCGGTGTTGCTGACGCCGGAGAAGACGCCGACCTCGTCGCCGCGGACGTCGGCGGGGACGATGCCGGCCCGCTCGAACGCCTCCCACGAGGTCTGCAGCAGCAGGCGCTGCTGCGGGTCGGTGGCGAGGGCCTCGCGGGGGCTGATGCCGAAGAACTCGGCGTCGAAGTCCGCGACGCCCTCCAGGAAGCCGCCCTGGCGGACGTAGGCGCTGCCGACGGCCTCCGGGTCCGGGTCGTACACGTCGCGCCAGCCGCGGTCCGCGGGGAAGTCGCCGACGACGTCCCGGCCGGTGCTGACGACGTCCCACAGGTCCTCGGGCGAGGCGACGCCGCCGGGGTAGCGGCAGGCCATGGAGACGATGGCGATGGGCTCGCCGCGGCCGGCCTTCAGGGAGTCGTTCTCCTGGCGCAGCCGGTCGCGCTCCTCCAGCAGGGTGCGCAGCGCCCGCTGGACCCGGTCCGCGCCCTCCGCCGTCTGATCCGCGGAGTTCGTCATGTCAGTTACCTCTTCTCATCCAGAGCCAGGTCGAGCAGCGCGTCGAGGTCCATGTCCGACAGTCCGTCCGCGGCGGTGTCCGCGTCCGCGGCGGGGCCGTCGGCCTCGGGGGCGGACGGGGCGGCGCACGCGAGCACCAGGTCCAGGAGGCCGGCGCTGCGCAGGCTGTCGATCGAGATGTTCCGCAGCACTTCGCGGATCTCAGCGTCGCCGTCCGCACTCGCGTCCTGCTCGGGGCGCAGCAGGCCGAGCAGGTGGAGGCCCAGCTCGTGGGGGGTGGGGTAGCTGAAGACGAGCGTGGACGGCAGCCGCAGTCCGGTCGCGGCGGCCAGCCGGTTGCAGAGTTCGACCGAGGTGAGCGAGTCGAATCCGAGGGTGGTGAAGGCGAGTTCGGGGTCGACGGCCGCGCCGGACGGGTGGCCGAGGACGATCGCGACCTGGTCGCGGATCCACTCCAGGGCGGCGGCCTCGGCCTCGTCGGCGGGCAGGGCGGCCAGCCGGGCGGCGATGGCGATGCCGCCGCCGTCCTGGGCGCCGGCGGCCCGGCTGCGGCGGGGGCGGCCGCCTTCGGCGAGACCGCGCATCAGCAGGGGCAGTTCGTCGGCGGGCCGGCTGCGCAGCCCGGCGACGTCGACGCGGGCCGGGACGAGGACCGCCCGGTCGGAGGTGACGGCCGTGTCGAACAGGCCGAGGGCCTCGTCGGTGGGCATCGCCTCGATGCCCATCCGGCGCAGGCGGTTGAAGTCGGCCTGGTCGAGTTCGCCGGTCATGCCGCTGCTCTGCGCCCACCAGCCCCAGCACAGCGAGCTGCCGGGCAGGCCGGCCGCCCGGCGCCGGACGGCGAGGCCGTCGAGGAAGCCGTTGGCGGCGGCGTAGTTGGCCTGGCCGCCGGTGCCGACGGTGCCGGCGAGGGCGGAGAACTGGACGAACGCGGACAGCGGCAGGTCGCGGGTCAGCTCGTGCAGGACGAGGGCACCGCCGGCCTTGGCGCGCAGCACGTGGTCGATGCTCTCGGGGGTCATCGACTCGACGGTGCCGTCGGCGAGGACGCCGGCCGCGTGCACGACGGCGGTCAGCGGGTGGCCGGCCGGCATGTCGGCGAGCAGGGCCGCGACGGCGTCGCGGTCGGCGATGTCGAGGGCGGCGACGCGGACGGCTGCGCCGGCCGCTTCGAGGTCGGCGACCAGTTCGGGGACGCCGGCGGCGGCGGTGCCGCTGCGGCTGGCGAGGACCAGGCTGCGGACGCCGTGCTCGGCGACGAGGTGGCGGGCGACGAGGGAGCCGACGCCGCCGGTGCCGCCGGTGACGAGCACGGTGCCGCCGCCGAAGCCGCTGCCGAGGTCGAAGACGAGCTTGCCGACGTGGCGGCCCTGGCTCATCTCGCGGAAGGTGCTGCGGGCGTCGCGGATGCTGCGCACGGAGACCGGGGTGAGCCGGACGCCGCCGTCGGCGAACAGGGCCATGACCTCGCGGAACATGGCCTGGAGGGCCTCGGGGCCGGCCGAGCCGTAGAGGTCGAAGGCCTCGTAGTCGACGCCGGGGTGGCCGTCGGCGATCTGCTGCGGGTCGCGGATGTCGGTCTTGCCCATCTCGATGAACTTGCCGCCCCCGGGGAGCAGCTTCAGCGAGGCGTCGACGAAGGTGTGCGCGAGGGAGTTGAGGACGACGTCCACGCCGGTGCCGCCGGTGGTGGCGAGGAACTTCTCGACGAAGTCCAGGTCGCGGGAGGAAGCCAGGTGGTCCTCGGCGAGGCCCATGGCGCGCAGGGCCGGCCACTTGGCGGGGCTGGCGGTGGCGTAGATCTCGGCGCCCGCCTGCCGGGCCAGCTGGACGGCGGCGGTGCCGACGCCGCCGGCGGCCGCGTGGATGAGGATCCGCTGGCCCTTCTGCAGCTTGTGGACGTGGAAGAGGGCGTAGTACGCGGTGAGGAAGGTGCTCGGCATGGACGCCGCTTCGGCGTAGCTCCAGTCCTCGGGGAACGTCGTCACCAGGCGGTGGTCGGCGATGGCCGTGCGGGCGAAGGAGCCGGGGAAGATACCGGTGACGCGGTCGCCGGGGGCGACGGAGGTGACGTCGTCGGCGACCTCCAGGACGAGGCCGGCGCCTTCACTGCCGAGGCCGTCGTCGAAGGCCGTGCGGTCGATCAGGCCGAGGGCGATGGTGACGTCGCGGAAGTTGAGGCCGGCGGCCTCGACGGCGATGCGGACCTGGCCGGGCTGCAGCGGCGCCTCGACCTCGGGGCACGGCACCCAGGTGAGGTTCTGCAGGGTGCCAGCCTGCGGGATGGCGAGCCGGTGGGCGCCGTCGGCGGGCAGGTCGAGCTGCTGGTCCGAGGGCGCGGCCGGGGCCAGCCGCGGGACGAGGGCGGCGCCGCCGCGCAGCGCCAGCTGGTCCTCGGCGAGGGCGAGGGCCTCGGGCAGGGCGGCGCGGGAGGCCGTGTCGCCGTCGGTGTCGAGGAGGCGGAACCGGCCGGGGTGCTCGGTCTGCGCGGAGCGGACCAGGCCCCAGACGGAGGCGCCGGGCAGGCTCTCGACGGTGTCGCCGGCGCCGGCGGGCTGGGCCCGGCGGGTGAGGACGACGAGGGTGGACGCGGCGAGCCGGTCCTCGGCGAGGAACTGCTGGACCTGCGCGAGGACGTGCTTGGCGGCGCCGGCGACGGCGGTCAGCGGGTCGGCTGCGGCGTCGGTGCCGTGGGCGGTGCCTTCGGTGGTGTCGTCGAGGACGAGCACCAGGTGCGCGGGGGCCTCGCCGGCGGCGAGGGCCGCGTCGAGGGAGGCGTGCACCGGGGCGCCGCCGGCGGTCTCGGCGATCGTGCCGGCCTGGCCTTCGGCCGCGCCGATCAGGGCCCAGTCGGCGGTGGCGGCGGGCTCGGCCTGCGGGGCCGGGCGCCAGTCGAGCACGTACAGCGGGCGGTCCTGGGCGCCGCGGGCGGCGCGCACCTGCTCGGCGCTGGCCGGGCGGAAGGTGAGCGCGTCGACGTGGGCGAGCTTGCGGCCCTGCTCGTCGGCGATGGCGAGGGAGACGACGCCTTCGCCGGCGGGGGTGAGCCGGACCCGGACGGTGGGGCCGCAGGGCGCGGCGAGGGTGACGCCGGACCAGGAGAACGGCATCCAGCCCTGGTCGCCGGTGACGGTGATGACGCCGCCGGCGACGACCGCGTGCAGCACGGTGTCGATGAGCGCCGGGTGCAGGGCGAAGCCGCCGTCGGCGCCGTCGGGCAGGGTGGCGAGGGCGAACAGGTCGTCGCCCTGCTGCCAGACCTCGCGCAGGCCGCGGAAGAGCGGTCCGTAGTCGAAGCCGCCGTCGGCGAGGGAGTCGTAGAGGCCGTCGAAGGGGATCTGCCGGGCGCCGGCCGGCGGCCAGGCGGCCAGGGCGCGGGTGTCGGCGGCCCAGTCGGCGGACTGCGGGGCGGTGGGCGCCAGGTTGCCCATGGCGTGCCGGGTCCAGCCGGCCGGGGCGTCCCCGGTGTCGGCGGCGGGGCGCGAGTACACGTCGAGGGAGCGGCGGCCGGTCTCGTCCTCGGCGCCGACGACGACGCGCACCTGTACGTCGCCGGTGTCGGGGAGGATCAGCGGGACTTCGAGGGACAGTTCCTCGACGGTGCCGGTGCCGGCCTGCTCGCCGGCCCACAGCGCCAGGTCCATGTAGGCGGTGGCGGGGACGACGACGGAGTCGAAGACGGTGTGGTCGGCGATCCACTCGTGGGTGCGCAGCGACCACAGGCCGGTCAGGACGGTCTCGCCGGTGCCGGGGTGGTCGACGGCGGCGCCGAGCAGCGGGTGGCCGGGGGCGTCGAGGCCGGCGGCGGACACGTCGCCGGCGCCGGTGCCCGCGAAGAAGTCCATCCAGTAGCGCTGGCGCTGGAAGGCGTACGTCGGGAGGTCCACGGCCGGCTGGGTGCCGTGGAGGGCGGCCCAGTCGACGGAGCCGCCGCGGACGTGGAGCTCGGCGAGCGCGCCGGCCAGGCCCTCGGCGATGCCGCGGTCGCGGCGCGCGGAGGCGACGACGACGGCGTCGTGGATGCCCTCGCCGGCGAACGCGTCCTTGACCAGGCCGGCCAGGGTGGGGCCGGGGCCGACTTCCAGGAACACCTGCGAGCCGGCGGTACGGGCGCGGTCGACGGCCTCGTAGAAGCGGACGGGTGCGCGGACGTGGCTGATCCAGTGCGCGGCGGAGGTGAGGTCCGCGAGAGTGGCCTCGTGGCCCAGCAGGGTGGAGACGATCGGGATGGTCAGCTCGCCGCCGGCCGGGAAGGCGGGCAGCGCGGCCTCGAACTCCGCGAGGATCGGGTCCATCAGCGGGGAGTGGAAGGCGTGGTCGACCGGGAGCAGCTTGGCGGAGCGGCCGTCGGCGACGAGCCGGTCGCGCAGGTCGTGGACCTCGTCGCGCAGGCCGGAGACGACGACGGACTCGGGGCCGTTGACGGCGGCGATGCCGACCCGGGTGTAGCCGCCGAGCAGGGCGGTGACCTCGGTCTCGGAGGCGCGGACGGCCAGCATGGCGCCGCGCTCGGTGACGGCCTGCATGGCGCGGCCGCGGGCGGCGACGATGCGGGTGGCGGTGTCGAGGCCGAAGGCGCCGGAGACGTGGGCGGCGGCGATCTCGCCGACGGAGTGGCCGATGAGGCGGTCCGGCTGCGGGGCGTAGCGGGTCAGGGTGCGGTAGAGGGCGACCTGGAGGGCGAACAGCGCGGGCTGCATGACGTCCGTGCGGTCGCTGCCCTCGGGGGCGTCGGCGAGCAGCAGCGGCTTCAGCGCGAACGGCAGGTGCGCGTCGAAGTGGCCGCAGACCTCGTCGAGGGCCTCGGCGAACACCGGGAAGGTGTCGTAGAGGTCGCGGGCGACGCCGGTCCACTTGGCGCCCTGGCCGGGGAACATGAAGACGGTGCCGCCGGGGCTGCTCTCGGTGCCGCGGACCACGGCCGGCGACTCGGCGCCGTCGGCGAGGGTCTTGAGTGCGGCGAGCAGGTCGTCGTGGCTGCGGCCGAGGACGACGGCGCGCTGCTCGAAGGAGGCGCGGCTGCCGGTGAGGGCGGCGGCGATGGCGGCGGGGGCGTCCGGCGCGGCGGCGGCGAACGCGTGCAGCCGGGCGGCCTGGGCGCGCAGGGCGCTCTCGGAGCGGCCGGACAGCACCCAGGACACGAGGCCGCGGGCGCCGGCGGGCGCCGGCTCGGGGGCGTCGGCGGGCTCGGCGGGCTCGGGGGCCTGCTCGAGGATGACGTGGGCGTTGGTGCCGCTGGCGCCGAACGCGGACACGCCGGCGCGGCGCGGGCGGCCGTCGGGGGTGGTCCACTTCCGGGCTTCGGTGAGGAGTTCGACCTCGCCGGCCGTCCAGTCGACGTGCGTGGACGGCTGGTCGACGTGCAGGGTCTTCGGCATCACGCCGTGCTGCATCGCCATGATGGTCTTGATGACGCCGCCGACGCCGGCGGCGGCCTGGCTGTGGCCGATGTTCGACTTGAGGGAGCCCAGCCACAGCGGGCTGCCCGGCTCGCGCTCCTTGCCGTAGGTGGCCAGCAGGGCCTGCGCCTCGATGGGGTCGCCGAGGGTGGTGCCGGTGCCGTGCGCCTCGACCATGTCGACGTCGCCGGCCTGGACCTTGGCGTTGGCGAGGGCGGCGCGGATGACGCGCTGCTGGGCGGGGCCGCTGGGGGCGGTCAGGCCGTTGGAGGCGCCGTCCTGGTTGATGGCGGAGCCGCGGATGACGGCCCAGACCTTGCGGCCGTTGCGGACGGCGTCGGAGAGCCGCTCCAGGACGAGCATGCCGACGCCCTCGGAGAAGCCGGTGCCGTCGGCGGCGTCGGCGAACGCCTTGCAGCGGCCGTCGGTGGCGAGGCCGCGCTGGCGGGCGAACTCGCGGTAGACCTGCGGCATCGCCATGACGGTGACGCCGCCGGCGAGCGCGAGGCCGCACTCGCCCTGGCGCAGCGACTGGACGGCCTGGTGGACCGTCACGAGGGAGGAGGAGCAGGCGGTGTCGGTGGACACGGCCGGGCCCTCCAGGCCCAGGGCGTACGAGACGCGGCCGGACGCCACGCTGAGCAGCGAGCCGATCTGGGCGTAGCCGGAGATGTTCTCGGGCGTCTGCCGGTGGTTGCCGTACCCGAAGTAGGCGACGCCGGCGAAGACGCCGGTGTTGCTGCCGCGCAGGGTGTGCGGGTCGATGCCGGCGCGCTCCAGGGACTCCCAGGAGGTTTCCAGGAGCAGCCGGTGCTGCGGGTCGGAGGCGACGGCCTCGCGCGGGTTGATCTCGAAGAACTCGGCGTCGAAGTCGCCGGCGTCGTAGAGGAAGCCGCCGGTGCGGGTGTAGCAGCTGCCGGGGCGCTCGCCGGAGGGGTCGTACAGGTCGTCGAGGTCCCAGTGGCGGTCGTCGGGGAAGTCCGAGACGACGTCCGCGCCCGCCTCGACGAGGTCCCAGAGGGCTTCGGGGGTGGCCGCGCCGCCGGGGAAGCGGCAGGCGACGCCGACCACGGCGATGGGCTCGGAGGCGGCGTCCGTCACCTCCTTGAGGCGCTTGCGGGTGTCGAGCAGCTCGATCGACGTGCGCCTCAGGTACTCGAGGACGTCGGCGTTGTTGTCGTTGGTGGTCATCGGTCGGTCTCCCCTAGCCGAGCTCTTTGTCCAGCAGCGAGAGCAGGTCTGCTGCCGATGCCGAACTGATCTGGTCGACGATGCCGACCGGAGACCCGGCGCTCGCCATGGAACGGACTCGGCCTTGCAGCTCGCCGAGCAGGGTGGAAATGGTGTTCTGTTCCTCGTCCGCGAGCTGTCGGAACGCGTCCTCCAGCCGGGCGCCGAGTCCTTCGATCTCCTTGGCCAGGTGGGCTGCCGGGGACTCGGGGGCGGCGGATTCGGGGGTGATGCCCGCGGTGAGGAACTGGGCGAGGGCGCTCGGGTTCGGGTGGTCGAAGACGAGCGTGGCGGGCAGCTTGAGGCCGGTGACGGCCGACAGCTTGTTGCGCAGTTCCAGCGCGGTGAGCGAGTCGATCCCGAGCTTCTTGAAGGTGGCCGCGGGGCCGATCTTCGTGGTGTCGGGGTGGCCGAGGACGGCGGCGGTCTGGGCCCGGATGGCGTCCAGGAGCAGGGCTTCGGCCTCCTCCGGGGTGACCGTGCGCAGCTTCTGCGCGAGGCCGTCGTCGGCGGCGGGGCCGCCGGTGCCGGCGGCGGGGGCGGTCAGGGTGCGCAGCAGCGGCGAGGTGGCGCCGGGTGCGGTGGCGTCGAGGCGGGCCGGGACGAGGACCGGGTCGTCGAGCGAGACGGCCAGGTCGAAGAGGGCGAGGCCCTCCGCCGAGGCGAGCGGTATGACGCCCTGGCGGCGCAGCCGGACCACGTCGGTGTCGCCGATGTCGGCGACCATCTCGCTGCGTTCGGCCCAGAAGCCCCAGCACAGTGCGGTGGCCGGGAGGCCTTCGGCGTGCCGGGCCTCGGCGAGGCCGTTGAGGAAGCCGTTGGCTGCGGCGTAGTTGGCCTGGCCGGCGGTGCCGACCACGCTCGCGATGGACGAGAACAGCACGAAGGCGGACAGGTCCAGGCCGCGGGTCAGCTCGTGGAGGTGCCAGGCGCCGTTCGCCTTGGCGGCGAGGACGGTGCCGATCTGCTCCTCGGTGAGGGCTTCCACGACGCCGTCGGCGAGTGCGCCGGCGCAGTGGACGACCGCGGTGAGCGGGTGGCCGGCCGGTACGGCGTCCAGCAGGGCGGCGACGGCGGCGCGGTCGGCGACGTCGCAGGCGGTGATGTCGACGTGGGCGCCGGCGGCGGTCAGTTCCTCCTGCAGGCCGGCGGCAGCCGGGGCGGCGAGGCCGCGGCGGCTGGTCAGCAGCAGGCGGCGGACGCCGTGCCGGGTGACGAGGTGGCGGGCCAGCATGGCGCCGAGGCCGCTGGTGCCGCCGGTGATCAGGACGGTGCCGTCGCCGAGGGCGGGGATGCCGTCGCCGGCGTCGGCGCGGGTCAGGCCCGGGACGGCGCTCTGGCCGGCGCGGATCCGGAGCTGGGCTTCGCCGGTGGCGGCGGCCGCCGGGAGGGCGGCCCAGGAGGCGGGGGTGCCGTCGGTGTCGACGAGTGCGAAGCGGCCCGGGTTCTCGGTCTGCGCGGTGCGGACGAAGCCCCAGACGGCGGCGGCCGCGGGGTCGGCGGGGCCGGCGTCGCCGATGGCGCCGCGGGTCGCGAAGACCAGGCGGGAGCCGTCGAACCGGTCCTCGGCGAGCCAGTCCTGCGTCAGGTGCAGCACCCGGTGCAGGGCCTGCTCGACGCGGGTGGGCGTGTCGGCGCCGGCTTCGATGACGAGACCGTCGAGGCCGTCGAGGCCGTCGAGGCCGTCGAGGCCGGTGACGACGACCGGCGGGACGTCGGTGCCGGCGGCGGCGAGTTCCTTGAGGCCGGCGTGGACGTCGGCGCCCTGGCCGAGGGTGGCGGCGGTCGTCCCGGGGCTGCCGAGGACGGCGTAGCGGCCGGCTTCGGCGGTGGCCGCGAGCGGCTGCCAGTCGAAGCGGAACAGGGCGTCGCGGTGGTCGAAGCCGAGGGCGGTGAGCCGGTCGGCGTCGGCGGGCCGCAGGGTCAGCGAGGCGACGGAGCCGACGGGCGCGCCGTTCTGGTCGGCGAGGGTCAGCGACAGCGTGTCGTCGCCGGCGGGCGCGAGGCGCACCCGCAGGGCGGCCGGTTCGGCGGCCGTGACCCTGACGCCGGTGAAGCGGTACGGCAGCAGGCTTTCGGCCGGGTCGCCGAGGCCGGCCGGGAGCAGGGCGGCGTGCAGCAGCGCCGGGTGGATGCGGTAGCTGCCGGCGGAGCCGTCGGCGGCGGGCAGTTCGGCTTCGGCGAACAGGACGTCGCCCTGCCGCCAGGCCTGCCGCAGGCCGCGGAACAGCGGGCCGTGGGTGAGGCCGAGGCCGGCCAGGCGGGCGTACGCGTCGTCCGCGGGGACGGGAGTGGCGCCGGCCGGCGGCCAGGCGGTGAGGCGTTCGGCGGCGGGCGCGGCGGTGGCGGCGGTGCCGACGACGCCGACGGCGTTGCGGGTCCACTCGGTGTCGCCGGCGGCGCGGGAGTGGATGCTGACGACGCTCTTGGCGTCGACGGCGACGCGGATCTCGCGGTCGCCGGTGCGGGAGAGCACCAGCGGGTTCTCCAGGGTGAGTTCCTCGACGACCTCGCCGCCGGCCTTGTGTGCGGCCCACAGGGCCAGCTCCAGCAGGGCGGTGGCGGGTACGAGGACGGCGCCGTGCACGACGTGCTCGGCGAGCCAGGGCTGCCGCTCGGTGGACAGCCGTCCGCTGCCGGCCACGCCGCCGAGTCCGCCGTCCTGCGGCAGGTCGACGACGGCGTCGAGCAGCGGGTGGTCGGAGGAGCCGGCGGTGGTGGTCTCGTGCGGGGCGTCCAGCCAGTAGCGCTGCCGCTGGAAGGCGTACGTCGGCAGGTCGGCGGCCGGGGTCCCGGCGGGGAACAGGGCGGCCCAGTCGACGGCGGCGCCGGCCGTGAAGGCCTCGGCGGCCGACTGCTGGAAGCGGGCGAGGCTGCCGTCGTGGCGGCGCAGGGTGCCGACGGCGGTGGCCTCGGTGCCGGCGCTGTCGAGGGTCTGCTCGATGCCGAGGGTCAGCACCGGGTGGGCGGACGCCTCGACGAAGAAGCGGAAGCCCTGCGCGGCGAGGGCGCGGGTGGCCTCCTCGAAGCGGACCGTCTGGCGCAGGTTGGTGTACCAGTAGGCGCCGTCCATGACGGTGGTGTCGAGCCAGTCGGCGGTGACGGTGGAGAAGAACGGCACCTCGGAGGTGCGCGGCGTGAGGCCGGCGAGGACGCGGCGCAGTTCGCCTTCGATGGCCTCGACGTGGGCGGAGTGCGAGGCGTAGTCGACGGGGACGCGGCGGGCGCGGACCTCGTCGGCCTCGCAGCCGGCGAGGAGGGCGTCGAGTTCGGCGACGTCGCCGGAGACGACGACGGAGGAGGGGCCGTTGACGGCGGCGATGGACAGGCCGTCGGTGAGGCGGGCGCGGACGGCGTCGGCGGGCAGCGCGACGGAGACCATGCCGCCGAGTCCGGACAGCGCCAGGATGGCCTGGGAGCGCAGGGCGACGACCTTGGCGGCGTCCTCGATGGTGAGGGCGCCGGCCACGCAGGCGGCGGCGATCTCGCCCTGCGAGTGGCCGACGACGGCCGCGGGCTCGACGCCGTACGAGCGCCAGAGCTCGGCGAGGGAGACCATGGTGGCCCACAGCACGGGCTGGACGACGTCGACCCGCTCCAGGGCGTCGGAGTCGGCGAGGACCTCGCGCAGGTCCCAGTCGACGTGCGGGGCGAGGGCGTCGGCGCACTCCTGCATGCGGCGGGCGAACACCGGGTGGGTGTCCCACAGTTCGCGGCCCATGCCGGTCCACTGGGAGCCCTGGCCGGGGAAGACGAACACGGTCTTGCCGACGGGCCTGGCGGTGCCGGTGACGACGCGGGCGCCGCTGCCGGTGTCGCCGGAGACGGCGGCGTCGAGGGCGGCGAGGAGTTCCTCGCGGTTGCCGCCGACGACCACCTGGCGGTGCTCGAACAGGGCGCGGGAGGTGACCAGGGCGCGGCCGACAGCGGCGGGGGTGAGGTCCGGTCCGGCGGCGACCGCGTCGCGCAGCCGGGCGGTCTGGGCGCGCAGTGCCTCGGCGGACTTCGCGGACAGGATCCACGGCAGGGCCGCGGGGGTGTCCTGCGCGGCCGGCGCGGGGGCGGGCTCGGAGGGCTCGGGGGCCTGTTCGAGGATGACGTGGGCGTTGGTGCCGCTGATGCCGAAGGCGGAGACGCCGGCCCGGCGCGGGCGGTCCTCGGGGGTGGTCCACTCCCGGGCTTCGGTGAGGAGTTCGACGGCGCCGGTGCTCCAGTCGACGTGCGAGGAGGGCGCGTCGACGTGCAGGGTCTTCGGCAGGACGCCGTGCCGCAGCGCCATGATCATCTTGATCATGCCGCCGATGCCGGCCGCGGCCTGCATGTGGCCCACGTTCGACTTCAGCGAGCCGAGCCACAGCGGGCCGCCGGTGCCCCGGTCCTGGCCGTAGGTGGCGAGCAGCGCCTCGGCTTCGAGGGGGTCGCCGAGGCGGGTGCCGGTGCCGTGCGCCTCGACGGCGTCGACGTCGGGGGTGCGCAGGCCGGCGTCGGCGAGGGCGGCCCGGATGACGCGGCGCTGGGCGAGCTCGTTCGGGGCGGACAGGCCGTTGGAGGCGCCGTCCTGGTTGGTGGCGGAGCCGCGGATGACGGCCCAGATCCTGCGGCCGTTGCGGAGGGCGTCGGAGAGGCGTTCCAGGACGATGACGCCGGCGCCTTCGGAGAAGCCGGTGCCGTCGGCGGCCTCGGCGAACGCCTTGCAGCGGGCGTCGTCGGACAGGCCGCGCTGGCGGCCCATCTCGACGAGCAGGCCGGGCGTCGGCATCGCGGACACGCCGCCGGCCAGCGCCAGGGTGCACTCGCCGGAGCGCAGCGAGCGGACCGCCTGGTGGACGGTGACCAGCGAGGACGAGCAGGCGGTGTCGGTGGAGATCGCCGGGCCGTCCAGGCCGAGGACGTACGAGACGCGGCCGGAGGCTACGCTGGGGAGGGTGCCGGTGAGGGAGAAGCCCTCGACCTCGGCGGCGGCGCCGCCGCCCATGCGGGGGCCGTAGTCGACGGTGTAGACGCCGGTGAACACGCCGGTGTCGGTGCCGCGCAGGGCGGCCGGGTCGATGCCCGCCCGCTCCAGCGCCTCCCACGAGGTCTCCAGCATCAGCCGCTGCTGCGGGTCCATCGCCAGCGCCTCGCGCGGGCTGATGCCGAAGAACGGGGCGTCGAACTCGGCGAGGTCGTGCAGGAACCCGCCGGAGCGCGTGTTCGTCGTCCCGGGCGTCTCGGGGTCCGCGGAGTACAGGGACTCGAGGTCCCAGCCGCGGTCCTGCGGGAACTCGGTGATCGCGTCCACGCCTCCGGAGACGAGACTCCACAGTCCTTCGGGGGAGGTCACCCCGCCGGGGAAGCGACACCCCACACCCACGACCGCGATCGGCTCGCGAGCGGACTCCTCCAGCTCCCGCACCCGCTCGCGCAGGTCCTGCGCGTCGCCGACGGCGCGTCGCAGATAGGACCGGAGCTTGTCGACATCCTCCACCAGGGCCTCCCCCAACAGTTGCTTCGAAGAACAGGTGTGGCTGGGCCGTCTCTCGGATCCCGCCGGTCAGGCAGGATCCGGAAGGGACGGCCTACATGTAGCCGCGGTCGATGAGCGCGTAGAGATCGTCATCGGTGCGGCTTTCCAGGTTTTCGGGGTGTGCGTCCACCGCCGGCTCCGGCGCGGTCTCCTCCTCCTGCTGCGGTGCGAGCAGGGCGAAGACGTGGCGGGCGAGCGCCTGCGGAGTGGGGTAGGTGAACGCGACGGTCGCCGGCAGCCGTACGCCGGCGGCGGTGGCGAGCCGGTTGCGCAGGGCCACGGCCATCGACGAGTCGAACCCGAGGACCTTGAAGGTCTCGGCCGCCCGCAGTTCGAGGTCGCCGCCGGTGAGGTTCGCGTCCTTCTCGTTCATCAGGGCGGCGGTCTCGGCGCACACCAGGACCAGGGCCTCGGCCTCGGAGGCCGGGGCGGTGTCCGGGCGGCCCGCGTCGGCGGCGGCGCTCTCGGCGGCCGGTACGGGGGTGTCCCCGGAGGCCGTCAGCCAGTACCGCTGCCGCTGGAACGGGTACGTCGGCAGGGCGATGCGGCGCGGCCGGGCGGCGGCGAACACCGGCTTCCAGTTCACCGGGACGCCGCGCACGTGCAGTTCGGCCAGGGACGCGAGGACCTTGCCCGCGCTGCCGTCGCGCCGGTTGAGGGTGCCCACCACGACGGGCGGGGCGGCCAGCCGGTCGGCGGCCTCCTCCATCGCGACCTGGAGCACGGGGTGCGGGCTGACCTCGACGAACACGCCGCCGTGGTCGTTCATGAGCCCCTCGACGACCTCGCCGAAGCGGACCATCGAGCGCAGGTTGTCGTACCAGTACGAGGCGTCCAGGGCGCGGGTGTCGAGCAGGCCGCCGGTGACGGTGGAGTAGAACTTCACCGCCGCCTCGCGGGGCCGGACGGCCTCGGTGTCGGCGAGCAGCCGCTCGCGGATCCGCTCCACGTGGTGGGAGTGCGAGGCGTAGTCCACCTTGACCCGGCGGACCCGGATGCCCTCGGCGCCGGCCGCGGCGGCGAACTCGTCGAGGGCCGCGTCGTCGCCGGCGATCACCACGGACGCCGGGCCGTTGACGACGGCCACCGAGAGCCGGCCCGCCCACTGCGCGAGGCGCTCCTCGACCTGGTCGGCGGGGGCGGCGACGGCGCTCATGCCGCCGCCGAGGTCCGCCATGCCGATGAGGGCCCGGCTACGCAGGGCGACGATCCGGGCGGCGTCGGCGAGCGAGAGGGCGCCGGAGACGCAGGCGGCGGCGATCTCGCCCTGCGAGTGGCCGATGACCGCGTCGGGGACGACGCCGAGCGAGCGCCAGACCTGGGCGAGGGAGACCATCATCGAGAACAGGGCGGGCTGGACGACGTCCACCCGCTCCAGCGAGGCGGCGTCCTCCGCACCGGTCAGCACGTCCACGAGCGACCAGTCGGTGTACGGCGCCAGGGCCTCGGCGCACTCGTCGACGGCGCGGGCGAACACCTCGGACTCGGCGTACAGCTGCCGTCCCATGCCGAGCCACTGCGAGCCCTGGCCGGGGAAGACGAAGACGACGGGGCCGGTGGGGGCGCCGGCGGTGCCGCGGACGGCCTGCGCGGAGTCGCCTCCGGAGGCGACCAGGGCGAGGCCGGCGAGGGATTCCTCGCGGCTGCCGCCCAGCACCACCGCGCGGTGGTCGAAGAGCTGCCGGGTCGCGGCCAGCGAGTGGCCGATGTCGGCGGCGGACGCGGCGTGCGCGGGGGATTCGGCGGCCAGCAGGTCGCGCAGGCGGACGGCCTGCTCGCGCAGGGCGGCCGGGGAGCGGCCGGAGAGCACCCACGGCACGACGGCGGGCGCGGCGGCCGTGGCGTCGCCGGGGGTTTCGGCGGCCGCGGCGGGGGCCTGTTCGAGGATGACGTGGGCGTTGGTGCCGCCCATGCCGAAGGCGGAGACGCCGGCGCGGCGCGGTCCGCCGGCGGTGCCCTCCCAGGGGCGGGCGGCGCGGACGACCTCGAAGTCCTCGTGGAAGTTCGGGATGTGCGGGTTCGGGGCCCGGAAGTTGAGGCTCGGGACGAGGCGGCCGCGGTCGATGCACAGGGCCGTCTTGACGAAGCCGACCAGGCCGGCGGCCGGCTCCAGGTGGCCGACGTTGGTCTTCGCGGAGCCGATCGCGAGGGGGCGGCTGCGGCCGGTCTCGCGGAACACCTCGCGCAGGCCGGCGATCTCGGCGGGGTCGCCCATGCGGGTGCCGGTGCCGTGCGCCTCGACGTAGTCGACGCTGTCGAACGAAACGTTTCCGCGGGCCAGGGCGGCCAGCACGGCGGCGGCCTGCCCGGCGGGGCTCGGGTCGGGCATCCGGGTGGTGGAGCCGCCGCTGCCGACGCCCCAGCCGCGCACCACGGCGTACACGTGGTCGCCGTCGGCGAGGGCCTGGTCGAGCCGCTTGAGGACGACGAACGCGCCACCCTCGCCGCGGGCGAACCCGTTGGCCCGCTCGTCGAAGGTGTAGCTGACGCCCTCGGGCGACAGGGCGCCGAGGTTCGCCAGGCCGCTGCCGCCCTCGGGGTCGACGATCAGGTGGATGCCGCCGGCGATGGCCATGTCGACGGCGCCGCTGCTGATCCGGTCGCAGGTCAGCGCGAGGGAGACGAGCGAGGAGGACTGGCCGGAGTCGGCGCAGAAGCTCATGCCGCGGGCGTCGAACAGCGCCGAGATGCGGTTGGCGATCAGGGCGCCGCTGGAGCCGAGGGCCGCGTAGTGGTCGTCGCGGTCGCTGCCGGACAGCTTGCGCAGCAGGTCGTAGCCGGAGGGGCCGGAGCCGACGACCACGTCGACGAGGCGGCCGGCGAGCGCGCCCGCGGGGATGCGGGCGTCCTCGACGGCCTCCCAGGCCAGCTCCAGGCCGAGCCGCTGGACGGGGTCCATGGCGGCGGCCTCGGCCGGTCCGGTGCCGAAGAACTCGGCGTCGAAGGTGTCGACGGCGTCGAAGTACGAGCCGGCGGCGAGGGTGTCCGCGTCCGGGTGCGCGGTGTACCGGGACCCGGGTGCCCGGTCCTTCGGGAACGTCCCGACGGTCGACTCCCCGTCGACCAGCAGGCGCCAGAAGTCGTCCAGGCCGTCCACGCCGGGGAACCGGCACGACATCCCGATGACGGCAATATCGGCGGCTGCGCCACTCATACGAATTCCTTCCGGTTCCCTCGGCATATGGCAGGTGCGGGCGGCGCGGACACCGCCGGCGGGCGGTGGTTCACCGCCAGGAGGCCAGCGACCTCATCAGTTCGTCCGGCGCGTCCATGAAGTCGTAGTGGCCGCCGTCGACGACCCGGAACTCGACCGAGTCCGAGTAGCGGCGCCACCCCTCGAGCTCCTCGAGGGTCACGTCGGTGTCGTCCCGCCAGTGCAGGACGACGATCGGGCAGTCCACCTTGACCGGCGTCTCGCGCCGGTAGGCGCCCGCGGCGGCGTGGTCGCGCAGCAGCACGAGCATCCCGAAGTCGACCATGTCGGGCCGGGGTTCTATGCCGCGGCTGCGCAGGAACGTCTCCAGTTCGGCCCGCAGCTCCGGCTCCGTCATCTGCAGCATCCGGTCGCGCGAGGCGTCGTGCGGGGCCGGCTGGCCCGACACGTAGAGGCAGTCGGGTCCGCGCAGGCCGCGCTCGGCGAGCCGCAGGACCGTCTCGTACGCGGGCATCGCACCCGCACAGTGTGCGAAGAGCGCGTACGGCCGGTCCAGCGCGGGTTCGAGGGCCTCGGCCAGGCTGTCGGCGAGGTTCTCGTACGTGCCGTAGTGCGGGTGCCCCAGCCGGTTCTCACGGCCGGGGAACTGCACGGGCAGCACCTCGGCGTCGCCGATGGCGGCCGGCCAGGCGCTGAACGCCGACGCCCCGGACCCGGAGAACGGGAAGCAGAGCAGCCGGGCGGGGTGCCCGAACGACGGCGGCCGGACGAACCACGGCGACGGGGCGGTGACGGTGGCGGTGGTCATGGCGTCTGCCGTTTCTTGCCGGTGATCGGCAGGTGGGTCATGCCGGCGATGAAGTACGAGCGCAGGTGCTGCGCCTCGCCGGCGAACTCCAGCGACTCGAAGCGGGTGAGCAGCTCCTCGAAGAAGATGCGCAGCGTCATCCGGGCCAGCGGGGCCCCGATGCAGAAGTGGGTGCCGAACCCGAAGGCCCCGTGCCGCTTGGCGCCGGCCCGCGTGATGTCGAAGGTGTGCGGGTCCGGGAACATGGACTCGTCCCGGTTGCCCGAGCCGATCCACGCCACGACGGCGCCGCCGGCCGGGATGGTGCCCCCGCCGATCTCGACGTCCTTGGCCGCGTACCGCATGAAGTTGCACGCGGCGGAGGTCCAGCGCAGGCCCTCCTCGACGAGGTTGGGGACCAGCGACAGGTCGGAGGCCGCCTTGTCCCACTGGACGGGGCGCTCGATGAGCGCCTCGACGGTGCCCGACACGGTGTGCGGGGTGGTGACGTTGGCGCCCAGCAGGATGCTGTAGCCGTCGAGGGCGATCTCCTCGTCGGACAGCGGCTCGCCGCCCGGGCGGACGGACATCAGGTGGTGCAGGAGGCTCTCGTCCTCCTCGCCGGCCACCCGGTGGTTCTTCACCCAGTCGCGGACGTAGTTGAGCAGCTCGTGGTGGGAGATGGCCAGGGTGGCCGCCTCGCTGCCGATCTGGAAGTGCGGGTCCGAGGGGGCCGTGACCATGGCGGTCAGCTGGACCAGCTCTTCCCAGTCCTTCTCGGGGATGCCGAGCAGCGGTCCGGTGACCAGGGCCGGCAGCAGCAGCGCCTTCTCGGCCAGGTCGAAGACCTGGCCGTCGACCGCGGGCTGGAGGAACCGCACGACGGTGCCGCGGATCTTCTCCTCCCAGGACTGCACGGCGCGCGCGGTCAGCTTGGAGCCGAGCGGGCGGCGGACCTCGGTGTGCCGCGGCGGGTCGGTGGAGGTCATCAGCACGCCGGCGGCGGGGTCGTCCGTGCCGAGGTGGGTGGGGACCGTGCCGCGTTCGGAGGTGAACTCGCGGTGGTCGCTGAGCACCCGGCGGACGTCCTCGTACCGGGTGACCGACCAGAACTCGCGGCCGTCCGGCAGCACCTGGTGGTGCAGCGGGGCCTGGGCGCGCATGACGTCCCAGATCGGGTGCGGGTCGCCGTCCGTGTAGAGGTCCAGGTCGAACAGGTCGACGGTGGCGAGGTCGACGTCGCGCGGGGGGCCGGGCGTCAGCCTCACGCCGCCGCCCTCCCCTGCTCGATCAGCTCGGCGACACGGGTGGGGGTCTGCGCCAGGTAGAAGTCGCGGACGGACAGCTGGACGCCGAAGTCCTGCGACACCCGCTCGATGATCTTGATGCCGGTCAGCGAGTTGCCGCCGAGCACGAAGAAGTCGTCCTCCACGCCGACCTTTCCGTCGGCGAGGAATTCACCCCACAGCTCGGCGATTTCCTGCGCCAGCGACTTCGGGGCGTTCGCGTCCTGTCCACCTCGCGGGTGGAGCACCTGCGGCGACGATTCCATTGCCGTTCTTTCCTTCCTCTGCCGACCGGGAGACCCGTATGTCGTCCCGCCGGCGGGACGAATTCTCTGAATGGCCGTGTCGAGTGTCGCGTGAATTCACGTCCGGGAACATGCTTCCCGTCCCGCCGGCGGGACGGGAGTCCACCGCCGGCGCGCCCCGTACCGGAACCGGCGTTCCTTGACCGGCCGATCCGCGTTCAGTGAACGTGGGGGGGATTTAACGACGTTAGAGGCTCAGTGGAGTGAGGGGGATCGACGTGGAACACACCGGCATGGACGCGGACGTGATCGTCGCGGGGGCCGGGCCGACGGGCTTGATGCTCGCCTGTGAGCTGCGGCTGGCGGGCGTCGACGTGATGGTCGTCGAGCGGCTTCCGGACCGCACGGGCGAATCCAGGGCCGGCGGGATCCACTCCCGCACCCTGGAGGTCCTGGACCAGCGCGGCATTCTCGACCGTTTTCTCGACGCCGGCGAACTCCAGCCGGTCGGTCATTTCTCCGGCATGTATCTGGACTTCGACGACTCGGAGTCGAGGCATCCCTATCCGCTGATGATCCTGCAGTCGACGATCGAGCAGCTGCTGGAGGAATGGGCCGGGGAACTCGGGGTGCGGATCCGCCGCTCTTCCGAGGTGATCGGAATCCGGCAGGACGCCGACGGAGTGACGGTCGAGACCGGCTCGGAAGACGCCGGGACGACGAGTCTGCGGGCGCGCTGGCTGGTGGGCTGCGACGGCGGCCGGTCCGCGGTCCGCAAGCTGGCCGGCATCGGCTTCCCCGGGACGCCGGCCACCATGACGGCGCTGATCGGCGACGTCGAACTGCCGGAGCTGCGCGAGGACTACGTCTGGGTGCGGCGCACCCCGGCCGGCGACTACTCGGCGATCGCGTTCGAGCCGGGCTGGTTCCGGGTCATCACCTCCGAGTACGACCGGGTGGTGGGCCGCGACGAGCCGGTGACGTTCGAGCAGCTGCGGGAGTCCCTGGTCCGGGTGGCCGGCACCGACTTCGGCATCAACAGCCCGCGCTGGGTGTCCCGGTTCAACGACGCCGCCCGGCAGGCCGACCGGTACCGGGAGGGCCGGGTGCTGCTCGCGGGCGACGCGGCGCACATCCACTTCCCGGCCGGCGGCCAGGGTCTGAACATGGGCGTGCAGGACGCCGTCAACCTGGGCTGGAAGCTGGCCTCGGTGGTGCGCGGAGACGCTCCGGAGAGCCTGCTGGACACCTACCACGCCGAGCGGCACCCGGTCGGCGCGCGGGTGCTGCAGAACACCCGGGCGCAGTCGGCGCTGGCCCGTCCGGGGGCGCAGCACGACGCGCTGCGCGAGATCTTCGGCGAGCTGATGGTGTTCGACGACGTCAACCGGCACCTGCGGGGCATGCTGACCGCGCTGGACGTCCGCTACGCCCTCGACGGCGACCACCCGCTGGTGGGGCGCCGGGTCCCGGACGCGGACCTGAAGACGGCCGACGGCGAGACCTGCGTGTACGAGCTGCTGCACGAGGGCCGGCCGGTCCTGGTCGGTCTGGAGGGCAACCCCGTCGTGGCGGCGGTGGCCAAGGGCTGGGCGGACCGGGTCGACTACGTCGAGGCGGTCGCCGAGGAGGAGGCCTGGCCGGTCCCGTCGATCGACGAGGTGCCGGCTCCGGCGGCGGTCCTGGTCCGTCCCGACGGGCACGTGGCCTGGGCGGCGCACCCCGGCGAGGAGCCGGACGCGGCGGCGCTGCGGGCGGCGCTCACCACCTGGTTCGGCCCGGCCCGCCAGGGCTGAGCCACCGGTACGACGAGGGCGGCCGCCGGGACCCTGAGAGGGTCCCGGCGGCCGCCGTCGCATGCCCGCGCGTACCGCCGCGTCTCCCGGGCTCGCCGGCCCCGGACACGGCGAAGCCGCCTCGGCGACGGGGGTCTTGCGCCGAGGCGGCTTGCGCGGGGGGCACCGGCCGGGGGCCGGGCCGGCGGGTCACGCCCGCTTGTTGAACGTGGACACCGACCACACGTAGCCGACGATCACGAAGCCGACGCACCAGGCGACGGCGGCGGCCAGGTCGCCGCCGGCCACCTCGCCGAGCAGCAGGCCGCGCAGCGTCTCGATGATCGGGGTGAAGGGCTGGTACTCGGCGAACTGGCGCACGCCGGCGCCCATGGTGTCCGCCGGGACGAACGCGCTGCTGAGGAACGGCAGCATGATCAGCGGCACGGTGGCCAGGCCCGCCGACTCGGCGGTCTTCGCGGCCAGGCCCAGGGCGACGGTGAGCCAGCCGGCCCCGAGGCTCAGCAGCACGATGACGCCGAACACGCCGAGCCAGTCCAGGGCGCTCGCCTTCGGGCTGAAGCCCATGGCGAAGGCGACGCCGATGATGGCGGCGCAGGACACCAGGCAGCGCACGGTGGTGACGATGACGTGCCCGGTCAGCATGGAGCCGCGGGAGACGTCCATGACCTTGAAGCGGTTGATGACGCCCGTGGTCATGTCGGAGTTGACGGCGGTGGCGGTGGCGCCCAGGCCGTAGCTGATGGCCATGACGAGCAGGCCGGGGGTGGCGTAGTCGACGTAGTCGGCGCCGACGCTGAACGCGCCGCCGAACACTCCGACGAACATGAGCATGATGATGATCGGGAACAGCACCGCGTTGAAGATCGCCACGGGGTTGCGCGTGGTGTGCTTCAGGTTGCGGCGCAGCATGATCGTGGAATCGGCCAACGGCGTCGAGACAGCGCTCACTGTGCGATCGCCTCCTTGCTCAGGTGCTCGGTGCTGGTGTTCTCGGTCAGGGCGAGGAAGACGTCGTCCAGGTCGGGGCGCTGCACCGAGAACTCCTGGGCGTCGAGCCCGCTCGCGTCGAGGCGGTCCAGCAGGGCGCGCAGCGAGCGGGTCTCGCCGTCGCTCGGCACCCGCAGGATGAGCTCCTCGTCGTCGCGGGTGGCCTCGACGAGGATCCGCGCGGCCGCGTCCAGCTCGAACTGGTCGGCGAACCGGAACCGTACGTGGGTTCCGGGGATCTGGCGCTTCAGCTCCTCCGGGGTGCCCTGGGCGACCAGGCGGCCGCCGTTGAGGACCGCGATCCGGTCGGCGAGCTGGTCGGCCTCCTCCAGGTACTGGGTGGTGAGGAAGATGGTGGTGCCCTCGGCCACCAGCTCGCGGACGATCTGCCACATGGTGCGCCGGCTGCGCGGGTCGAGGCCCGTGGTCGGCTCGTCGAGGAAGATGATCTCCGGGTTGCCGACCAGGGTCATCGCCAGGTCGAGCTTGCGGCGCATGCCGCCGGAGTAGGTCGCCGACATCTTGTCCGCGGAGGCGACCAGGTCGAAGCGCTCCAGCAGCTGGTCGACCAGCTTGTCGCCGTTGGGCACGCGCTTCAGGTCGGTCATCAGCCGGAGGTTCTCACGCCCCGTCAGCAGCTCGTCCACGGCGGCGTACTGACCGGTGACGCCGATCGCGGAGCGGACCTTCTTGGTCTCGCTCGCCACGTCGTGGCCGGCGATGCGCACCGAGCCCGCGTCGTGCTTCATCAGCGTGGTCAGGATGTTGACGGTGGTCGTCTTGCCGGCCCCGTTGGGGCCGAGCAGGGAGAAGATCGACCCGGCGGCGACGTCGAAGTCGACACCGTCCAGGACGACCTTGTCGCCATATGCCTTGCGCAGCCCAGAAACTGCGATCGCTGAACTTCTCATGCCTCCACTTTCCTCTCCGGGCCTGTCACCGGCCTGTCACCGCCCTGACACCGCGGCGATGCGGGGTGATTCCGCATCGCCGCGGGTCAAGGGCGCTCGAACGGTCCCGCGCGGACGGGCGCGGGCCCGCCTGCCGGGTCAGCGGTCGCCGGCGGACTGCGCCTCGATCACGTCGAGCACCTCACGGCCGGCGTCGACCAGGTACATGTGGTCGCCGGGGAACTCCACGTAGTCGAAGGTGCCGGTGGTGGCCGCCTGCCACTGGCGGCCCTCCTCGGCGGTGACCAGGCCGTCGACCTCGCCGCGCAGCGAGGTGATCGGCACGGTGACCGGGTCGTCGATGCTCGGCACGTAGTTCTCGTGCATCTCGCAGTCGGCCTGGAGCACCGGGAGGATCAGCTCGCGCATCTCCGGGTGGTCCAGCGCCTCGTGGCGGAAGCCGGCGAACTCCTCGACGCGGGCGAGGAACTCGTCGTCCTCCAGGCCGGAGGCCCGGCGCTCGCGCTGGGTCCAGGGACCCGGTGAGCCGCTGACGACCAGACGCTGCACGTCGATGCCGCGCGCCGTCAGCAGGTGCACCAGCTCGTACGCGAGGACGGCGCCGAGGCTGTGCCCGAACAGCACGACCTTCGCGTTGTCGCCGAGGTCCGCGACGATGTCGTCGATCGAGCCCTTGGCGGCCTCGACGACGTTGCGGTACGGCTCCTCCAGGATGCGGCGTTCCCGGCCCGGCAGCTCGACCGACGTCACGCGCCAGCGGCCGGCGGACAGGTCCCGCCACGGGTGGAAGAACGACGGGCCCGCGCCCGCGAACGGCACGCACAGCAGCGTGGTCTGGTCCCCCGGCACGGCGGACACGTCGGGCTCTGACACCCCGACCAACCCCAATCTCTTGGACAGTCTGTTGATGGTGGGCAGGGCCGCGGCGCGGCCCTGCGGTGGTGGCCCTGCGGCCGCGCTGCGCTACGGCAGCCGCGGTCCGACGACCTCGAAGAACTGGGCCACGGGCGCCGGCATGTGCATCTCGTGGTGGGTGGCCGCCATCTCGTGCACCTCCAGGGCGCCCTGGACGTACGGCCGCCACAGGTGGGCGTACGACTTGTCCTCCAGCGAGGCGTGGAAGTACAGGACGTCGCCGCGGTAGGCCGGGGAGGTGTAATCCATCATCCGGGCCGTGTTGTTGGCCATGACCCGGGCCATGGTGTCGAGGAAGCCCTGCCGGTTGCCCATGCGGATGTACTGGCCGAAGTCGTCCTCCAGTTCCGCCCGGTAGTCGGCGGAGTCCTTGCCGGCGTGCACCTCGGTGAAGCCGTGGCCGCCGGGCTGGGCGTCCAGGATGGCCACCAGGGAGACCTCGTGGCCGAGCCGGTCGAGGGCGTCGGCGACGGCGTGCACGACGGTACCGCCGTACGACCAGCCGATCAGGTAGAACGGGCCCTCGGACTGGATCTCCAGCATCCGGGCGACGTAGTCGTCGACCATCTCCTCGACGGAGCCGGCGAGCACGTCCTCGCCGTCGGAGCCGCGGGACTGGAGGGCGTACGCCGGGCGGTCCGAGAGGTGGTTGACGAAGCTGTAGTACGCCCAGCCGAGGCCGCCGCCGCCGTGGAAGAACCACACCGGCTCCTTGCCGGTGCCCGGGTCCTCGTTGAGCGGGAGGACGACGGCGAAGGTGTCGGCGTCGTCGGCGGGGACGCCGCCGGCGAGCATCAGCGCGGCGAGTTCGGCGACCGTCGGGTACTTGATGACGGTGCGGATCGGGATGTCGATGTCGAACTCGTTGCGGATGCGGACGCTGAGGCGGGTGGCGAGCAGCGAGTGGCCGCCGAGGGCGAAGAAGCCGTCGTCGATGCCGACCTGCTCGCGGCCCAGCAGCTCGGCGTACAGGGCGCACAGGCGCCGCTCGTAGGCGTTGCGGGGCTCGCGGCTGACGGCGGCGCCGGTGTCCTCGTCGGGCAGGGCGCGCTTGTCGAGCTTGCCGTTCGAGGTCAGCGGGATGTCGTCGAGGGCGATCAGCGCGGACGGCACCATGTACGAGGGCAGGCGGCCGTGCAGGTACTCGGTGAGGCGGTCGGCGAAGCCTTCGGCGGCGGTGCCGTCCTCGGGCACCACGTAGGCCACGATGCGCTTGTCGTCGGCGCCGTTCTCGCGGACCAGGACGACGGCCTGTGCCACCTCGGGGTGGCCCGCGAGGGACTGCTCGATCTCGCCGAGCTCGATGCGGAAGCCGCGGACCTTGACCTGGGAGTCGGCGCGGCCGACGTACTCCAGCTGCCCGTTCTTCGACCAGCGGACCAGGTCGCCGCTGCGGTACATGCGCTCGCCGGGCCCGCCGAACGGGTTGGCGACGAACCGGGAGGCGGTCAGGTCGGAGCGGCCGTGGTAGCCGCGGGCCAGGCCGTAGCCGCCGACGTACAGCTCGCCGGTGACGCCGGTGGCCGCGGGCATCAGGTTGGTGTCGAGGACGTAGGCGTGCAGGCCGGGGACGGCCGGGCCGATGACGCTGGCGCGGAACCGGTCGGCGGCGTGCTCGTCGAGGTCGATGCGGGTGACGTGCACCGTGGTCTCGGTGATGCCGTACATGTTGACCAGCACCGGCGCGTCGGAGGCGTGCCGGGCGTACCAGTCGGCGAGCCGGTTCAGGTCGAGGGCCTCGCCGCCGAAGACCACGTACCGCAGCGCGAGGTCCTGGCCGGGCTCGTCGGCGTCGGCCTGGACGAGCTGGTAGAACGCGGACGGCGTCTGGTTGAGGACGGTGACCTGCTCGCGGGCCAGCAGCTTCAGGAAGTCGGCCGGGGAGCGGGAGACGTCGTACGGGACGACGACGAGGCGGCCGCCGTGCAGCAGCGGGCCCCACAGCTCCCACACGGAGAAGTCGAAGGCGTACGAGTGGAAGAGGGTCCACACGTCGTCGGCGCCGAAGGAGAAGTCCGCGGTGGCGGTGAACAGCCCGATGACGTTGCGGTGCGGGATCAGGACGCCCTTGGGGCGGCCGGTGGAGCCCGAGGTGTAGATGACGTACGCCGGGTGCGCGGAGGTCAGCGCGGTGCGGCGGTCGGCGTCGGTGAGGTCGTCGGCGCTGTGCCCGTCAAGGCCGTCGGTCTGGTCGAGGTAGACCTGCGGGAGGTCCTGGGCCAGCTCCTGCGCGGCGGCGTTGTCGCTGGTGGTGACCATCAGGACCGGCTTGGAGTCCTGGACGATGTACGCGATGCGGTCGGCCGGCGAGTCCGGGTCGATCGGCAGGTAGGCGCCGCCGGCCTTGAGCACGGCGAGCAGGGCGACGACCAGTTCGGCCGAGCGCTCCAGGCAGACGCCGACGAGGGACTCGGGACCGACGCCCTGGGCGACCAGGTGGCGGGCGAGCCGGTTGGCGCGGGCGTTGGCCTCGGCGTAGGTGAGCGAGGTGTCCTCGTAGCTGACGGCGATCCGGTCGGGGTGCTCGGCGGCGCGGCGCTCGAACACCTCGGGGAGGGTGGCGGCGGAGATCTCGCCGCCGGCGTCGTTGACCTCGGTGAGCAGGCGGTGGCGCTCGTCGGCGCCGAGCACGTCGATGTCGCCGATGCGGCGGGTCGGGTCGGCGGCCAGCTGCTCCAGCACGCGGGTCAGCCGGGCGGCGATGACCTCGGCGGAGTCGCGGTCGAAGAGCTGGGTGGCGTACTGCAGGTCGCCCTGGAGGGCGCCGGTCTCGTCCATGGTGAGGCTGAAGAACAGGTCGACCATGGCGGTGGACGGGATGGCCTGCTCGAACTTCACGTCGAGGCCGGGGATGCCGAGGTCCGGCTTCTGGTAGCTCTGCCAGGCGAACATGACCTGGAACAGCGGCTGGTAGGAGGCGGAGCGCTCCGGGTTGATGGCCTCGACGAGCAGGTCGAACGGGACGTCCTGGTACTCGTAGGCGGTCAGCGCCTTGTCGCGGACCTGCGACAGCAGCTCCGTGAAGGTGGGGTTGCCGGCGAGGTCGGCGCGCAGCACCTGGGTGTTGACGAAGAAGCCGATCAGGTCGGCGAGCGCCTCGTCGGTGCGGCCGGCGATCGGGGAGCCGATGGTGAGGTCGTCGCCGCCGCCGAGCTTGCGCAGCAGCACGGCCAGCGCGGCCTGGAGGACCATCGACATGGAGGCGCCGCGCTCGTCGGCGATCTTCTGGAGGCCGGCGGCGGTGTCCGCGCCCACGGACAGGCCGATGGTCTCGCCGTGCGAGTCGGCCTCCGCGGGGCGGGGCCGGTCGGTCGGCAGGCTGAGGGGCTGCGGGACGCCGTCGAGCTCCTTGCGCCAGTACTCGACCTGCTGGGCGGCGAGGCTGCCCGGGTCGGTGACCTCGCCGAGGACCTCGCGCTGCCACAGCGCGTACTCCTTGTACTGGACCGGCAGCGGCTCCCACTGCGGGGCCAGGCCCTCCTTGCGGGCGGCGTAGGAGGAGATCAGGTCGCGCATCATCGGGGCGCTGGAGCTGCCGTCGGAGGCGATGTGGTGGACGACCATGACCAGCACGTGCTCGTCGGCGGCGGCCCGCAGCAGGTGGGCCCGGAAGGGCAGTTCGCCCTCCAGGTCGAAGCCGTGCGAGACGGCCTCGTCGATGGCGCCGCGCATGTCCTCGGGGGCCACGTCCGCGGTCAGCACCCGCGGGTCGGCCTCCTCCAGGGAGAGGACGCGGGAGAAGGGTTCGCCGTCATCGTCCGTCGCGTACGTCGTGCGCAGGATCTGGTGGCGGTCGACCAGGTCGCGGACGGCCGCGACGAGCGCGCCCTGGTCCAGGGACCCGGTCAGCCGGAACGCGGCCGAGATGTTGTAGGTCGCCGCCCCGCCCTCCAGCTGGTGCAGCAGCCACATACGACGTTGGGCGAATGACAGCGGGATCATATGCAAGTCCTTTGGGTGCATCGGGCGCAGACGGGGGACGGCGGGCGCGCGGCCGCCGTCCCCCGTTACCTCGCCGGTGGTTCGGGGCGGTCGTTCAACCGGCAGGGGCGGACCGACGCAGGGTCGTCACGCCAGCCTGCGGTTGAGGACCTCGAAGACTTCGGCCACGGGTCCGGGCATGTGCATCTCATGGTGCACGGCGCGGACATCGTGAACCTCGAGCGAGCCTTGAACGAGGGGCCGCCAGAGGTCCATGTAGTGGTCCTCCTGCTCGGTGGCGTTGAAGAACAGCACGTCACCGCGGTACACGGGGGACTCGAACTCCATCATCCGGGCCATGTTGTTGGCGAGGACCCGGGACATGCAGTCGAGGAAGTGCTCCTTGTTGTCGGTGCCGATGTACTGGCCGAAGTAGTCCTCCAGTTCGGCGCGGTAGTCCGACAGCTGCTTGCCCTGGTGGATGGCCGTGAAGCCGTGGCCGCCGGGCTGCGAGTCGAGGATCGCGACGAACGCGATCTCGTGTCCCAGCCGGTCGAGTTCGTGCGCGACGGCCTGGACCACGGTGCCGCCGTAGGACCAGCCGATGAGGTGGAACGGGCCCTCGGACTGGACCTTCAGCATCTGGGCGACGTAGTCCTCGATCATCTCCTGCACGGAGCCGGCCAGGGGGTCGACGCCGTTGGAGCCGCGGGACTGGAGGGCGTACGCCGGCCGGTCGGTGACGAACGGCACGAAGCTGTAGTACGCCCAGCCCAGGCCCCCGCCGCCGTGGAAGAACCACACCGGCTCGCGGCCGGTGCCGGGGTCGGCGTTCAGCGGGAGGACCACGTCGAACGGGTCGGCGTGCTCGCCGCCGTGGGCGGCGCCGGACAGCAGCGCGGCGATCTCGGCGACCGTCGGGAACTTGATGATGGTGCGCAGCGGGATGTCCACGCCGAACGCCTTGCGGATGGCGACGCTGAGGCGGGTGGCCAGCAGCGAGTGCCCGCCGAGGGCGAAGAAGCCCTCGTCGATGCCGACCTCGTCGCGGCCCAGGAGCTGCGCGAACAGGGCGCACAGCTGCTCTTCGTGGGCGTTGCGCGGGCCGCGGCCGGCGGGGATCACGGCCGCCTGTGCGTCGGGCAGGGCCTTGCGGTCGAGCTTGCCGTTGGGGGTGAGCGGGATCCGGTCGAGGGGGATCACGGCGGACGGCACCATGTACTCGGGCAGGAGGGCGCGCAGGTGGACGTCGACCGAGTCGAGCAGTTCCTCGGGGTCGGCGTCGGCGTCCCTGGGGACGACGTAGCCGACGATGCGCTTGTCGCCCTCCTGGTCCTCGCGGATCACGACGGCCGCCTGGGCGACGCCGGGGTGGCCGGTGAGGGCGTACTCGACCTCGCCGAGCTCGATGCGGAAGCCGCGGACCTTGACCTGGAAGTCGCTGCGGGCCAGGTACTCCAGGGCGCCGTCGCGGTTCCAGCGGACCAGGTCGCCGGTGCGGTACATGCGCTCGCCGGCCGGGCCGAACGGGCAGGGCACGAACCGCTCGGCGGTGAGGTCGGGGCGGCCCTGGTAGCCGCGGGCCAGGCCGTCGCCGGCGATGTACAGCTCGCCCTGGACGCCGCGGGGCACGGGGCGCAGCCGGGCGTCGAGGACGTACACGCGGGTGTTGCCGATGGGCCTGCCGACCGTCACGCCCTGCCCGGCGGTGATGGGCGCCATGGTGGACCAGGTGGTGGTCTCGGTGGGGCCGTACCAGTTGCCGGCTTCGGCGGCCTGCGCGGCGAGGGTTTCCGCGAGGCGGGCCGGGACGGCTTCGGCGCCGGTGATGATGCGCAGCCCGCGGGCGGCGTCCGGCTCGTGGGTGAGGAGCATCTGCCAGAAGGCCGGGGTGGCCTGGACGACGGAGACGTCGTGCCGGCGGATGAAGTCCACGATGGCGGCGGGCTCGGTGACGGTCTCCTTGGCCGCGAGGACCATGGTGGCGCCGCACACGAACGGCAGGTACAGCTCGGTGTTGGCCATGTCGAAGGACACCGTCGTGGCGAACAGCATCCGCTCCCCCGGCGCCAGCGGGAACCGCTTGCGGACGGAGGCGATGAAGTTGGCGAGGGCTCCGCGGGGGACGGCGACGCCCTTGGGGGTGCCGGTGGAGCCCGAGGTGTAGATGACGTACTGGGTGGTGGCGTCGGGGACGGCCACGCCCGGGTCGGTGTCCGGATACGACTCCCAGTCGGCGGCGGCGAGCGTGTCGGCTTCGAGGACGAGGACCGGGTCCGCCTGCTCAAGGACGAAGTCGGTGCGGGAGCGCGGGTGGTCGGGGTCCACCGGCACGTAGGCGCCGCCCGCCTTGAGGACGGCGAACAGCGCCACGATGAGGTTCACGGTGCGGGGCAGGGCCACCGCGACCGGGGACTCGGGTCGCACGCCCCGGCCGATCAGCCAGTGGGCCAGCCGGTTGGAGCGGGCGTCCAGCTCCCGGTATGTGAGGTATTCGGTTTCGGCGAGGACGGCGACGTCCGCGGGTCTCTCCCGCACCCATCTCGCCACCGCCGGGAGCAGCCCGCCCTCCAGGGTGGGCTCGGCGGTGTCGTTGACCTCGGTCAGCAGCTGCCGGCGCTCGGCGTCGTCGAGGACGTCGATGTCGCCGACGGACCGGTGCGGGGCGGCGGCCACCTGCTCCAGCACCCGGGCGAACCGGTCGCCCATCGCCTCGACGGTGTCGCGGTCGAACAGCCTGGTGGCGTACTGGATGTCGCCGTACAGCGTGCCCGACTCGTCGAGGGTCATGCTGAAGAACAGGTCGACCATGGCCTTCGAGGTGAGGGCCTGCACGAACTCGACGTCGAGGCCGGGGAAGTCGAAGGTGGGCTTCGCGAAGTTCTGCCAGCCGCACATGACCTGGAACAGCGGCCGGTACGCGTTGGAGCGCTCGGGGTTCAGTTCCTCGACGAGCACGTCGAACGGGACGTCCTGGTACTCGTAGGAGGCCAGCGCCTTGTTGCGGACCTGGGTGAGCAGGTCGGCGAACGAGGGGGCGCCGGACAGGTCGACGCGCAGGACGAGGTTGTTGACGAAGCAGCCGATGAGGTCGGCGAGCGCCTCGTCGGTGCGGCCGGCGATCGGCGAGCCGATCGGCACGTCGTCGCCGCCGCCGAGCTTGGACAGCAGCACCGCCAGCGCGGCCTGGACGACCATGGACATGGTCGCGCCGCGTTCGGCGGCCAGCTTCTCCAGGCCGGCCGCCACCTCGGGCTTGACGACGAAGCCGACGGCGTCGCCGTCGGTGCTGACCTCGTCGGACCGCGGGCGGTCCAGCGGCAGCGTCAGCGGCTCCGGCACGCCGGCCAGTTCCCCGCGCCAGTACGCGATCTGCTGGGCGCCGATGCTCTGCGGGTCCGCGAAGTCGCCGAGCACCTCCCGCTGCCACAGCGTGTAGTCCTTGTACTGGACGTCGAGGGGCTCCCAGCCGGGCGCCCGGCCGGCCTTGCGGGCGGCGTAGGCGGCGGCCAGGTCGCGGGCGAGCGGGGCGCCCGAGCTGCCGTCGGTGGCGATGTGGTGGACCACCACGACGAGCACGTGCTCCCGCTCCGAGCAGCGGATGAGGCTCGCCCGGAACGGGATCTCCGACGCCAGGTCGAAGGTGTGCGCGACGACCGCGTCGATCGAGGCGGGCACCCCTTCGGGTGCCGCCTCGACCACCGGCAGCCGCACCTGGGTCAGGGCCTCCGCCGTGGGGAGGATCCGCTGGTGCGGCTCCCCGCCGTCATCCGTCACGTACGTGGTGCGCAGGATCTCGTGCCGGTCGACCAGGTCACCGAGCGCGGCCTCGAGGGCGTCGCGGTCCAGTGAGCCGGTCAACCTGAGGGCGGAAGACATGTTCCACGTCTCCCCGCCCTCCAGTTGGTGCATGAACCAGTAGCGTCGTTGTGCGAATGACAGCGGGATCATCATCGATCAGTCCTTTTTGACCATGGATCGCAGACTGGGACGACGAGGAGCGGCCGATTCCTGCGACCAGGCGGCGAGTTCCGCCACCGTCGGCAGGTCGAAGATCTTTCGGATGGGTATCTCGATGCCCATCTCGGCGCGGGCACGGCTGATCAGGCGGGTGGCGAGCAGGGAGTGCCCGCCGAGCTCGAAGAAGCCGTCGTCGATGCCGACCCGTTCCACGCCGAGCACTTCGGCGAACAGCGTGGCAAGGGTCTCCTCGCGGGTGTTGCGCGGCGCGCGGTACTCGGCGCCGTTGAACTCCGGCTCGGGCAGTTCTGCCCGGTTGAGCTTGCCGTTCGGGGTGAGCGGCAGCCGGTCGAGAACCATGAACGCGGACGGCACCATGAAGTCGGGCAGCCGTTCCGCGACGAATCCGTTCAGCTCCTTGGTGGTCAGAGCCGAGGCCTCGCCGCCCGCGATGTCGCCGGCCGTGGGCACGACGTACGCGACGAGGAGCTTGGACGTGCCGGCGCCGCGGCCCTCGCGGGCGACGACGGCGGCCTGGGCGACGCCCGGGTGGGCGGTGACCGCGGCCTCCACCTCGCCGGGCTCCACACGGAACCCGCGCACCTTGACCTGGGAGTCGCCGCGGCCCGCGTACTCGAGGGCCCCGTCGGAGTTCCACTTGGCCAGGTCGCCGGTGCGGTACATGCGGGTGCCGGCGGGGCCGAACGGGTCGGCGACGAACCGCTCGGCGGTCAGCTCGGCGCGGCCGTGGTAGCCGCGGCCGACGTTCCCGCCGACGTACAGCTCGCCGACCGTGCCGGGCGGCACCGGCGCGAGGCCGGGGCCGAGCACGTAGGCGCGCATGTTGCCGAGGGGGGTGCCGACGGGCGCGCTGCCCGCCGGGTTCGGCGCGTCGCCGGCCACGGTGAACGTGGTCGCGTAGAACGACTCGCTCTGGCCGTAGGCGTTGACGACCCGGACGCCCGGGAAGGCGGCCCGCGTCTTCTCCACGAGCGACGGCGGCAGGGCCTCGCCGGCGAAGACGACCGTCTCCACGGAGGTGCGGCCGGCGATCTGGTCGACCAGTTCGGCGAACGCGGAGGGCACGGTGGAGATGACGCTGCCGCGCCAGCCCTCCGTACGCTCCCCCAGCACCAGGACGTCGCGGACGACCTCGACGACACCGCCGTGGGCGAGGGTCGTGAAGATCTCGAACGCGGAGACGTCGAAGTTGACGGAGGTGCCGGCGAGCAGCCGCTTGCCGGGCGCCATGCCGACCCTGGCCGCCAGTTCGAGGACGCCGTTGACGACGTTCCCGTGGGTGATGGCGACGCCCTTGGGCTTGCCGGTGGAGCCGGACGTGTAGATGACGTACGCCAGCTGGTCCGCGCCGGTCGGCAGGCCGAGCGGGGAGTCGTCCGCGGGCAGGTCGAGCCGGTCGAGGAACAGGTCCGGGGCGGTGTGCTCCGGCAGCACGCCGACCGTCGCGGAGTCCGTGAGGACCAGGCGCGGCTGCGCCTCCTCGAGGATCGCCGCGAGGCGGTGGCTGGGGTACTTCGGGTCGACCGGCAGGTACGCGCCGCCCGCCTTGAGGACGGCGAGCAGGGCGACCACCAGGTCCGCCGACCGCGGCAGCGACACCGCGACCACCGACTCGGCGCCCACCCCGCGGCCGGCGAGGGCGCGCGCCAGGCGGTCGGCCCGGGCGTTCAGCTCGCGGTACGTGAGGGAGGTGCCGTCGGCGACGACGGCGCTCTCGTCCGGGGTGCGGGCCGCCTGGGCCTCGAACAGGCCGTGGATGCCGGTGTCCGGGACGTCGACGGCGGTCGCGTTGTACGCGCCGAGCAGCAGGTCGCGTTCCGCCGGGTCGAGGATGTCGACCTGCGCGACCAGGGTCTTCGGGTCGGCCGCGAGGTGCGCGAGGATCCGCAGGAGGCGGTCCCCGAGCGCCTGCACGGAGTCCTCGCCGAAGACGCCCTGCGTGTACTGGAGGATGAGCTGGAGGTGCGGTGCGGCGGCGGCCATCAGGGTCACCGGGTAGTTGGTGCCGGTGGCGGCGCGCAGCCCGGTGAAGGTGATGCCGTCGGCGGCGTCGGAGGCGGCGCTGATGCCCTCCTCGTCGACCGGGTACGACTCGAAGACGACCAGCGTGTCGAAGAGGGACTTGAGCCCCACCGACTGCTGGATCTCCGTCAGGCCGTAGTAGTGGTGGTCCAGCAGGCCGGCCTGCCGGCTCTGCAGGCGGGTCAGGACCTCGGCGAGGGTGTCGCCGGGTCCGTACTCGACGCGCACCGGCAGCGTGTTGATGAACATGCCGACGATGGAGTCGATGTCGGTGACGGCCGGCGGGCGGCCGGAGACGGTGGCGCCGAACACCACGTCGCCGCGGCCGGCGAGCTGGCCGAGCAGCAGCGCCCAGGCGCCCTGCACGAGGGTGTTGATGGTGACGCCCAGTTCGGTGGCGCGGCGGCCCAGGGTGCGGGCCTGCTCCTCGGGGAGGGCCAGCTCGATCTGTGCGACGCCTTCGCCCTTGCCCTCGGAGCCGGGTGCGAGCAGCGTCGGCTCCTCGACGCCGGCCAGCTCCTGCGACCAGACGCGGGCGGTCTCCTCCTGGTCCTGGCGGGCGCGCCAGGTGAGGAACTCGCCGAAGTCGCGGGTCGCGGCCAGGCCGGAGCGGTCGCCGTCGGCCGCGTAGAGCAGCAGCAGGTCCTGCATGAGCAGCGGCATGGACCAGCCGTCGATCAGGACGTGGTGGGCGGTCATGACGAGTTCGGCGCGGCCGGACTCCAGGAAGACCAGGGCCATCCGGATCAGCGGCGGGTTCGCCACGTCGAAGTGGGCGGCCTGGTCCTCGGCGAGGAACGCCTCGAACTGCTCGGTGCGGGTCTCCTCGTCGAGGCCGGTCAGGTCGAGGTGCTGCCAGGGCAGCGTGACCGACTCGGGCACGACCTGGACGACGTCGCCGTCGGCCCGGTTGACGAACGCGGCGCGCAGGATGCCGTGCCGGGCGATCAGGGCCTGGGCGGCGCGCTGCATCCGGCCGGGCTCGACCTCGCCGGCCAGGTGGAAGACCAGCTGCATGTGGTACGCGTCGTACGAGGACGCGGCGCCCAGCATGGTGTGGAAGAGCATGCCGGACTGGACCGGGGTGGTCGGCCAGATCCGGGACAGCTTGCCGAACTGCGCCTCCCAGCCGTCGATCTCCTGCTGGCCGACCTGGACCAGCGGGGCGTCGCTCGGGGTGAGGCCGCCGGCCTCGGGGGTGGCGGCGTGCCGCGCCAGGGCGGTCAGCGCCTCGACCCACAGGGCGGCCAGCTCGGTGACCTCGTCGCGGGTGAGGACGCCGGTCGGGAAGCCGAAGTAGGCGGTCAGTTCCTCGCCGGCGGGGGTGCCGGTGGCGACCGCGTTGATCTCCAGCGCGGACAGCACGGGCATGTCGGCGTCGGCTGCGGCGATCAGGTCCTGGTGGGTGGTGTCCGGGGCCCAGCCGAGGCCGCGGAGCTCCTCGGGGATGTCGGCGGCGGACGCCCGGCCCAGGTAGTTGAAGCCGATCCGGGGCTCCGGCAGGCCGGCGAGCGCGCCTGCGGTCTCCGGGTTGAGCCGGCGCAGCAGGCCGTAGCCCATGCCGTTGTCGGGGACGGCGCGCAGCTGCTCCTTGACGGCCTTGACGGCCCGGCCGGCGGCGGCGCCGCCGGCGAACGCGTCGGCGAGGTCGATGCCGGCGAGGTCGAGCTTGACCGGGTACATGGCGGTGAACCAGCCGACGGTGCCGGACAGGTCGGCGCCGGGCACGAGGTGGTCCTCGCGGCCGTGGCCCTCCAGCCGGACCAGGGTGGAGTCGCCGGCGGTGCCGCGGCTGCGGCGCCACTGGGCGAGCGCCAGTGCGAGGCCGGTGAGCAGGCCGTCGTCGACGCCGCTGCGGAACACGGCGGGCACCGTGTCGAGGAGGGCGGCGGTGACGTCGGCGGGCACCTGGATGCGCAGGGTGTCGACGGTGGCGGTGACGTCGGTGGCGGGGTCCACGTCGCGGGCGCCGAGCACGGGCTCGTCGCCGCCGAGGATCTCCTGCCACCGGTCCAGTTCGGCGACCCGCGCGGGGGTGGCGGCCTCGTCGGCGAGGGCGTGCATCCAGCGGCGCAGCGAGGTGCTCTCGGGTGCGGCCGCGGGGGCGAGGCCGTCGCGGACGCGCTGCCAGGCGGCGGCGAAGTCGGGCACCAGGATGCGCCAGGACACGCCGTCGACGACCAGGTGGTGCAGGACGACGAGCAGGCGGTCGGCCTCCGCGTCGGAGGTCAGCCACACGAACTGGGCCATGACGCCGGCGTCCGGGTCGAGCCGGTCGGCAGCCGCGTCGAGTTCGGCCTGCACGTCGGCGCCGTCGTAGCGGACCTCGTGGACGAGGGCCGCGGCGTCGACGCTGCCGGCGGGCTGCATGAGCAGGCTGTCGCCGGCCCGGTCGAGGCGGGAGCGCAGCACGTCGTGCCGGTCGAGGACGGCCTGGAGGGTGGCGACCAGGCCGGTGCGGTCGATGTCCGCGGGCAGGGTGAGCAGCGCGGACATGCAGAACCGGCCGATGCCTCCGCCCAGTGAGAGGACGTGTGCCGCGGTCGGGGGCAGCGGGGCCGGGCCCACGCCGCCGCCGGGCAGCTCGGCGAGGACGATCCGCTCCTCCTCCTCGCGGCCCTCGACGAGTTCGGCGAGGCGGGCGACGGTGCGCTGCTCGAAGATCTCGCGGGTGCTGACGAGGACGCCGCGGGTCTTGGCGCGGGCGACGACCTGGATGGAGCGGATGCTGTCGCCGCCGCTGGTGAAGAAGTCGTCGTCGATGCCGACCTGCTCGGTGCCGAGGACGTCGGCGTACACCTCGGCGAGGATCCGCTCGGCCTCGGTGCGCGGCGCCCGGTACTGGGCGCCGGTGAACTCCGGCTCGGGGAGGGCGGCCCGGTCCAGCTTGCCGTTCGCGTTGAGCGGCAGCCGGTCGAGGACGACGAACACGGCGGGCACCATGTAGTCCGGCAGGCCCTGGGCGGCGAACTTGCGCAGGTCGGACTCGGAGACGGCGGTGTCGGGGCCGGCGGGTGCCACGTAGCCGACGAGGCGGGCGGTGCCGTGGTGGTCCGGGCGGACGGTGACGGCGATCTGGCCGACGGCCGGGTGACGGCCGATGACGGTCTCGATCTCGGTGGGCTCGACGCGGATGCCGTTGACCTTGACCTGGCCGTCGGCGCGGCCGGCGTACTTCAGCTGTCCGTCGGCGTCCCACTGGGCGAGGTCGCCGGTGCGGTACATGCGGGTGCCGGGCTCGCCGAACGGGCAGGCGACGAACCGCTCTGCGGTGACGGCGCCGTTGCCGTGGTAGCCGCGGGCCACCAGGCCGGCGACGTACAGCTCGCCGATGACGCCGGGGGCGACGGGGGTCAGCTCGGGGCCCAGGACGTACGCGCGCATGTTGGCGAGCGGCTGGCCGACCGGGACCGCTCCGGTGCCGTCGGCGGCCTCGGGGACGGTGTGGGTGGTGGCGTAGAAGCTCTCCGTCTGGCCGTACGCGTTGACGACGCGGGTGCCGGGCAGCACGGTGCGGACCTTGCCGACGAGGTCGGCGGAGAGGGCTTCGCCGGCGAACACGACGGTGCCGATGTCCAGGCGCGGGCCGCCGGCGGCGACCTGGTCGAGCAGGGCGGAGAACACCGAGGGAACGGCGGACACGGTGGTGCCCGTCCAGTTGTCGCGCTCGGCGAGTTCGAGGACGTCGCGGACGATCTCGACGGTCGCGCCGGTGGTGAGCGCGGTGAAGATCTCGAAGACGGAGACGTCGAAGTTGACGGAGGTCGCGGCGAGCATCCGGGAGCCGGCCTCGGCCTGCACGGTGCGGCGCAGGTCGCGGACGCCGTTGACGACGCCGGCGTGGGTGATGGCGACGCCCTTGGGGGTGCCAGTCGAGCCCGACGTGAACATCACGTACGCGAGGTGGTCGGGCGCGGTGGCGGCCTCGGGCAGCGGGGCGGCCGGACCCGTGAGGTCCAGCGTGTCCAGGCGCAGCACGGGGGCCCGGCTCGCCTCGACGGTGGCGGCGGCCACGGCGTCGGTGAGCACCAGCGCGGGCGCGGCGGTCTCCAGCAGGAGGCCGATGCGCGAGGACGGGTAGTTGGGGTCGATCGGCAGGTACGCGCCGCCGGCCTTGAGCACGGCCAGCAGGGCGACCGCCAGGTCGGCGGTGCGCGGCAGCGCGACGGCGGTGAGCACGTCGGGGCCGACGCCGTGCTCGCGGAGCACGGCGGCGAGCCGGGCGGCGCGCTCGTCGAGCTCGCGGTAGGTCAGCTCGGTCGGCCCGGCGACGACGGCGGTGGCGTCCGGGGTCAGGGCGGCCTGTGCGGCGACCTGTCCGTGGACGGTGCCGGCCGGAACGGGGGCGGTCGTCTCGTTGAGCTTGGTGAGCCAGTTGTGCTCGGCGTCGGTGAGGACGTCCACGGCGCCCAGGCGGGTCGTGGAGTCGGCGACGACCTGGCGCAGCACGCGGACGTAGCGGTCGACGAGGCCCTCGGCGGTGCCGTGGTCGAACAGCTCGGTGGCGTACTCCAGGCGGCCGATGGCGCCGCCGCCGGGGGCCGGGACGATGTTGAAGAACAGGTCGAACTTGGCGGTGCCGGTGCCCGCCGGGACGGGCGTGAGCTTGAGGCCCGGGATCTCGATCTGCGACCACTCGAACTGCCAGGCCAGCATGGTCTGGAAGAGCGGCTGGTACGCGGTGGTGCGGTCGGGGCTGAGCAGTTCGACGAGCCGCTCGAAGGGCACGTCCTGGTTGTCGTAGGCGGCCAGCGCCCGGTCCCGGACCTGCTCCAGCAGGTCGCCGAAGGACGGGTTGCCGGACAGGTCGACGCGCAGCACCCAGGTGTTGGCGAAGAAGCCGATGAGGTCGTCGAGCTGCTCGTCGGCGCGGCCCTCGATGGGGCTGCCGATGGTCAGGTCGTTGCCGGCGCCCAGGTGGTGCAGGAGGACGGCGAGGACGGCCTGGGCGACCATGGGCGCGGTGGCGCCGCGGCCGCCGGCGAGCTTCTGCACGCCGGCCAGCAGGTCGGCGTCCAGGGTGAAGTCGACGTGGCCGCCCTGGTGGCTCGCGGAGGTCGGCCGCGGCCGGTCCAGCGGGAGCTGGACCGGCTGCGGGACGTCCGCGAGTTCCCTGCGCCAGTAGTCGAGCTGGGCCGCGGCGACGCTCTGCGGGTCGTCCTCGTCGCCGAGGACCTCCCGCTGCCACAGCGTGTAGTCCTTGTACTGGATGGGCAGCGGCTCCCAGCCGGGGGCGCGGCCCTCGGTGCGGGCCGCGTACGCCGACAGGAAGTCCCGCATGAAGGGCGCCATGGACGCCCCGTCCGCGGCGATGTGGTGGAACACGAACACCAGCACGTGCTCCTGCTCGGAGACGCGCAGGACGGTGGTGCGCAGGGGGAGCTCGGTGTCCAGGTCGAAGCCTTCGCACGCGGCCTCGTTGGCGGTGGACTCCACCGCGTCCGGGGCCACGTCGACCACCCGGAACTGGAGGGGGGCCTCCTCCGGGGGCAGGATTCTCTGCTCCGGAGTGCCGTCCGCGTTCTCGACGACGAGGGTCCGCAGACTCTCGTGCCGGGTGACGACATCCGTCACGGCCGCCGCCAGGGCCGCCGTGTCCAGCGGCCCTTCCAGGCGCAGGACGAACGGGATGTTGTAGGTCGCAGACGGGCCTTCCAGTCGGTGGAGGAACCACAGCCGGCGCTGTGCGAAGGACAACGGGATCATCGAGGTGACTCCTGACTACACGTTCATCGGGCGCAGCATCGGGCGCAGGCTGGGGCGGTTCGACGTGCCGGTCTCGGCCAGCTTTTCCGCGAGCTGGGCGACGGTCGGGCTGCGGAAGACGGTGGTGACCTTGACGTCGACCTTGAGCTCGTTGCGGATGCGGCCGGTCAGCCGGGTGGCGAGCAGGGAGTGCCCGCCGTTGTCGAAGAAGTCGGCGTCGATGCCGATCTCCGGCAGCCCCAGCAGCTCGGCGAACAGCCGGCAGAGGACTTCCTCGGTCTGGTTGCGCGGGCCCCGTCCGGCCACGGCCTCGGTGGTGAGGTCCGGGACGGGCAGCGCCTTGCGGTCGAGCTTGCCGCTCGGGGTCGAGGGCAGTTCGGCGAGCGGCACGATCGCCGACGGGACCATGTACTCGGGCAGGCTCTCCCGGGCGAGGTCCGTCAGGGCGGCCGGGTCCAGCTGGGCGGGGACCTTGCCGGCGGCGGGCACCACGTAGGCGACGAGGCGCTGGTCGCCGGGGCGGTCCTCGCGGACCAGGGCGACGGTGGACTCGACGTCCGGGTGGGCGGCGATGGCCTGCTCGATGTCGCCGAGCTCGATGCGGAAGCCGCGGAGCTTGACCTGGAAGTCGGACCGGCCGATGTACTCGACCTGGCCTTCGGCGTTCCAGCGGACGACGTCGCCGGTGCGGTACATCCGGCTGCCGGGCTCGCCGAACGGGCAGGCGACGAACCGGGTCGAGGTGAGTCCGGTCTGGCCGAGGTAGCCGCGGGCGAGGCCGGTGCCGGCCAGGTACAGCTCGCCGGAGACGCCGGGGGCGACCGGGCGGAGCGCCGCGTCGAGGACGTACACCTGGGTGTTCCAGACCGGGGCGCCGATCGGCACCCGGTCCGCGCCCGGCACGTGCCGGTACGCGGTGACCTCGACGGAGGCCTCGGTCGGGCCGTACAGGTTGTGCACGCCGAGCTCGGGCAGGAGTTCGGAGACCCGGTTGGCGAGGGCGGGCGGGAAGGCCTCGCCGGCGACCTCGATCCAGCGGAGGCTGCTGCACTCCTTGGCGCCCGGCTCGTTGACGAAGGCCTCCAGCAGGGAGGGCACGAAGTCGGCGCCGGTGACGTTCTCGCGCTGGATCAGGTCGGCGAGGTACGCGGGGTCGCGGCGGCCGTCGGGACGGGCGATGACCACGGCGGCACCGACCTGGAGCGGCGCGAAGATCTCGGGGACCGACACGTCGAAGCTGGCGGTGGTGCTGAGCAGGACGCGGTCCTCGGTGCCGACGGAGAAGTGGGACAGGCCCCACTTCAGCCGGTTCATGATTGCCCCGTGGGCCACCTGGACGCCCTTGGGGCGGCCGGTGGAGCCGGAGGTGAAGATGGCGTACGCGGCGTGGTCCGGGGTCAGCGCGCGCTGCGGGTCCGTCTCCGGGTAGGCGGAGACGTCGGGGAGGCCGGCGTCGAGCACGAGCAGCGGGTTGGCGCTGTCGAGGACGAGGCGGACCCGGTCCTCGGGCAGCTCGGTGTCGATCGGCACGTAGGCCGCGCCGGCCTTGACCACCGCGTAGATCGCGACCATGAGGTCCACGGAGCGCGGGATCTTCACGGCGACCAGCTTCTCGGGGCCGGCTCCCTGCTCGACGAGCCAGTGGGCGAGCCGGTTGGCGCGCTTGTTGAACTCGCCGTAGGTGAGGGTCTCGTCCTCGCCGATGAGCGCGATGCGGTCGGGCTCGCGGGCGGCCTGGGCCTCGAAGGCGCCCGGCAGGGTCTCGGCCTCCAGCGGCTGCTCCGTGGCGTTGATGCCCTTCAGCAGCCAGGTCCGCTCCTCCTCGCCGAGCACCTCCAGGGCGCCGACCGGGGTGTGCGGGTCGATCAGCACCTGGTCGAGCACCCGGACCAGCCGGGCCGCGATCTCCTCGGCCGCGGGGCGGTCGAAGAGGGTGGTCTGGTAGTCGAGGGAGAGCCGCAGGTACGGGTCGGACGAGTTGAGGGTGAGCGGGTAGTGCGAGCCGGCGAACGGCCGGATGGCGTCGATGGTGAAGCCGGCGGCGTCGTTGGCCTCGACGATGCCCTCGCGGTCGATCGGGTAGTTCTCGAAGACGACGATGGTGTCGAACAGCGAGGGGAGCCCGACGCCGCGCTGGATGTCGGCCAGCCCGTAGTAGTGGTGGTCCAGCAGGGAGATCTGCCGGTCCTGGAGGTCGGTGATGACCGCGCCGACGGTGTCGGTGGCGCGGGCCCGCACCCGGGTCGGCAGGGTGTTGATGAACAGGCCGACCATCTCGTCGGAGCCGACGAGGTCCGCGGGGCGGCCGTTGACGGCGGCACCGAACACCACGTCGCTCTGGCCGGTCAGCTTGGTCAGCAGCACCGCCCAGGCGCCCTGGAGCAGCGTGTTGAGGGTGACGCCGAGTTCGGCGGCGCGGCGGGCCAGCTCGCGGCCCTTGTCGATGGAGAGCGGGACCTCGACGCGGCCGAGGGCCTTGGCCTCGCCCTGCGCGGTGAGGCCGGCGGCCATCAGGGTCGGCTGCTCGAACTCGGCGAGCTCGTCCTTCCAGCGGGCGGCCGAGGCGTCCCGGTCCTGCCTGGACAGCCAGCCCAGGTAGTCGCCGTAGCTGCGGACCTGCGGCAGCTCCTCGTCGCCGGCGTACAGGCGCACCAGGTCCTTGATGACCAGCGGCGACGACCAGCCGTCGAAGAGGGTGTGGTGGGCGGTGAGGATGAGCTTCGACTGCTGCGGCCCGCAGGTGATGAGCGCCAGGCGGATCAGCGGCGGCCGGGACGGGTCGAGCTGCTCGGCGCGGTCGTCGGCGAGGGCCTTGTCGACGGCGGCGATCTGCTCGGCCTCGGGCAGGCCGGTGAGGTCGAGGTGCTGCCACGGGATGGGCACGTTCTCGGCGACGACCTGGACGGGGTCGCCCTCCAGACCGGAGACGAACGCGGAGCGCAGGTTCGGGTAGCGCTCGATGAGCGCCTGCCCGGCGGCCCGCATGCGGGCCGGCTCGACGCGGCCGGTCAGGTGCAGCAGGAACTGCATGTGGTAGACGTCGAAGGTGCCGTCGGCGAGCGCGGCCTGGAACTGGATGCCGGACTGGCCGGGGGCCTGCGGCCACACCTCGACGAGGCGGCCGTAGCGCTCCTCCCACTCGTCGATCTCGTCCTGCTTGACGTTGACCAGCGGGGCGTCGGAGGGGGTGAGCCCGCCGATCTGCGGGCGGGCGGCGTACGCGGCCATGCCGTGCAGCACCTCGACCCACAGGTCGGCCAGTTCGGCGGTCCGCTCGCGGCTGAGGACACCGGTCGGGAACATGAACACGGCCTGCAGGCGGGCGCCTTCGGCGGTGTCGGTGACGACCGAGTTGACCTCCAGCGCGGACAGCGCGGGCAGGTCGGGGTCGGGCATCGGGATGAGCTCGGAGGACCAGTCGGAGGGCACCCAGCCCTGGCCGCGCAGGTGCTCGGGGACGTCCGAGTCGGAGATCCGGCCGAGGTAGTTGAAGCCGATCTGCGGGGCCGCGTACTCCTCCAGCTGGACCGAGGTCTCCGGGTTCAGCCAGCGCAGCAGGCCGTAGCCGAGGCCCTTGTCGGGGACGCCGCGCAGCTGCTCCTTGACCCGCTTGACGGCCTTGCCGGCGGCGGCGCCGCCCGCGAGGACGTCGGCGAGGTCCACGCCCTGCACGTCGACCTTGGCCGGGTACATGCTGGTGAACCAGCCCACGGTGCGGGACAGGTCGGCGCCGGGCACGACCTCTTCCTCGCGGCCGTGGCCCTCCAGGCGGACCAGGGTGGAGCGCTCGTCGCCGCGCCAGCGGTTGACCGCGAGGGCGAGGGCGGAGAGCAGCACGTCGGTGCCGGTGCCCTTGAACGCGGCCGGGAGCGTGGTGAGGACGGCCTCGGTGACGTCGGCGGGCAGCTGGACGCGCACGGTGTCGAGGGTGGCCATGACGTCCACGGCCGGGTCGAACGCCCGCTCGCCGAGCGGGAGGTTCGGGGACTCCAGGACGTCGCGCCAGTAGTCGAGCTCGTCCTCGCGCTCCGGGGACAGCGCCTCGGACTCCAGGGCGGCGGCCCAGCGGCGGGCGGAGGTGCCGACCTCGGGCAGCTCCGGGGTGCGGCCGGCGCGGACGTCCTGCCAGGCCTCGGCGAAGTCCGACATCAGGATGCGCCAGGAGACGCCGTCGATCGCGAGGTGGTGCAGGACCACCAGCAGGCGGCTCTCGCCGGACCCGGTGGTGAACCAGACGAACTGGGCGAGGGCGCCGGCCTCGGGGTCGAGGCGGCCGGCCGCGGCGTCGAGTTCGGTCTTCGCCGTCTCGAGGGCAGCCTCGTCGAAGCCGGCGACGGGCACCCGGCGGATCAGCTCCGCGGCCCGCACGGTGCCCTGCGGGTGCACGACGAGGGAGGACTCGGCGCCGCGCACCAGCTGGGCGCGGAGCAGGTCGTGGCGGTCGAGGACGGCGTCGAGGGTGGCGGCCAGGCCGGTCTCGTCGATGCCCTGCGGGAGTTCCAGCACGATCGACATGGCGAAGCGGTCGATGCCGCCGCCGTGCTCGAAGACGTGCTGGGCGACCGGCTGGAGGGCCATCGGGCCGACGCCGCCGCCGTCGAGCTCCTCGAGGGCGGGCACCTGGTCGCGGCGGTCGGCGGCCACCTCGGCCAGCCGGGCCGCGGTGCGGCACTCGAAGATCTCGCGGGTGGTGACGTTTAGACCGCGGCTGCGGGTGCGGGCCACGACCTGGATCGAGCGGAGGCTGTCGCCGCCGACGGCGAAGAAGTCGTCGTCGATGCCGACCCGGTCGACGCCGAGGACGTCCGCGTAGGCCGCCGTGATGATCTTCTCGGCCTCGGTGCGGGGCTCGCGGTAGGCCTCGCCGAGGAACTCGGGCTCGGGCAGCGCGGCGCGGTCCAGCTTGCCGGTCGGGCCGAGCGGCAGCTTGCTGACGGCCACGAAGGCCGACGGGACCATGTAGTCGGGCAGCCGGGCCGCGACGAACTTGCGGAGCTCGGCGGCCGAGGCGCCGGCCTGCACGTCGACGTCGCCGATGCCGCCGGCGCCGTCGTCGCCGACGGCCCCTTCGCCGGTGTGGACGACGTAGGCGATGAGCTTCTTGCCGGAGCCCGCGACCTCGCGGCCGATGACGACGGCCTCGCTGATGCCGGGGTGGGCGGTGCAGGCCGCCTCGACCTCGGCGGTCTCGATGCGGAAGCCGCGGACCTTGACCTGGCCGTCGCCGCGGCCGACGCACTCCAGGCGGCCGTCGGCGTTCCAGCGCGCCAGGTCGCCGGTGCGGTACATGCGCTCGCCGGCGGCGAACGGGCTGGCGACGTAGCGCTCGGCGGTGAGGCCGGGGCGGCCGTGGTAGCCGCGGCCGAGGCAGGTGCCGACGACATACAGCTCGCCGATGACGCCCTGCGGCACCGGGGCGAGGCCCGGGCCGAGCACGTAGGCGCGCATGTTGCCGAGCGGGGTGCCGATGGGCGCGACCTCTGCGTCGGTCCACTCCTGGCCGGCGCCGAGGGAGAAGGTGGTGGCGTAGAAGCTCTCGCTCTGGCCGTACGAGTTGACGATCTGCGCGTCCGGCAGCGCCTCGCGGACCTGGCGGACCAGGCGGGCGGGGAGGACGTCGCCGGCGAAGACGACGGTGCGGACGGCGGGCGCCTTGTCGAGGTGCGCGACCAGCTCGCCGAGGACCGACGGGACGCCGCTGACGACCTGGCCGTCCCAGGCGTCGCGCTCGGCGAGCGCCAGCGCGTTGGGAACGAGCTCGGCGGTGCCGCCGGTGGACAGGGTGGTCAGCAGCTCGAAGACGGAGACGTCGAAGTTGACGGAGGTGCCCGCGAGCATCTTCCAGCCGGGCTCGGCGTCGAGGACGCCGACCAGCTGCTGCACGCCGTTGACGACGTTGCGGTGGCTGATCGCGGCGCCCTTCGGCTTGCCGGTGGAGCCCGAGGTGTACATGACGTACGCGAGGTTGTCCGGGCGGAGCGGGGCGGTGCGGGCGGCGTCGTCCGGGGTGCCGGCGGCGGGCTGCCAGTCGGCGCGCAGGTCGGTGTCGACGACGGTCATGTCGTGCGCCGGGAGCTCGGCGGCCGTGGCGGTGTCGGTGACGACGAACCGCGGGCGGGCCTCGGCCAGCACGGTCTCGGCGCGGCCCGCGAGGTACTGCGGGTCCATCGGCACGTAGCCGGCGCCGGACTTGAGGATGCCCAGCAGGCTCGCGACGAGCTGCTCGGTGCGCGGCAGCGCGAGGACGACGAGGTCCTCGGGGCCGGCGCCGCGGCGGATCAGCTCCCAGGCGACGGCGTCGGCGCGCTCGTCCAGCTCGCGGTAGGTCAGGGTGCGGCCGTCGCAGAGCAGGGCCGGGGCGTCCGGGGTGCGGGCCGCCTGGGCCTCGAACAGCTCGGGGACGGTCAGCTCGGCCGCCTCGGCGGCGCTGTCGTTGAAGGTGTCGAGCAGCAGGGTGCGCTCGGCGTCGTCGAGGACGTCGAGGCCGCCGATCGCGCGGCCGGAGTCGGCGACGAGCTGGTCCAGGACGCGCACGAACCGGGCGGCCAGGGTCTCGACGGTGCCCTGGTCGAACAGGTCGGTGGCGTACTCCAGGCGGACGCCGGCGCCGCCGGTGGCGTCCGGGATCATGTTGAAGAACAGGTCGAACTTGGCGGTGCCGGTCTCCAGCGTCTCGGACTCGACGCCCAGGCCCGCGAACTCCAGGTGCCCCAGCGGCTCCTGCCAGGCCAGCATCACCTGGAAGAACGGGTGGTAGGCGATGGACCGGTCCGGGTTGAGCAGCTCGACGAGCCGCTCGAACGGCATGTCCTGGTTGTCGTACGCGGCCAGTGCGCGGTCCCGGACCCGGTCCAGCAGCTGCAGGAAGGTCGGGTTGCCGGACAGGTCGACGCGCAGCACCCAGGTGTTGACGAAGAAGCCGACGAGGTCGCGCAGTTCCTCGTCGGTGCGGCCCGCGATCGGCGCGCCGAGCGGCACGTCGTCGCCGCAGCCGAGGTGGTGCAGCAGCACCGCCAGCGCCGACTGCATGACCATGGAGACGGTGATGTCCCGCTCGGCGGCCAGCTTCTCGACCGCGGCCAGCAGCTCCGGCTCGATCGGGAACTTGACCAGGCCGCCGTCGGGGCTGGTGCGCTGCGGGCGCGGCCGGTCCGTGGGCAGCGCCAGCGGCTGCGCCATGTCGGCCAGGGCCTCGCGCCAGTACGCCAGCTGGCGGGCGGCGAGGCTGTCCGGGTCGGACTCGTCGCCGAGCACGTCCTGCTGCCACAGGGTGTAGTCGGCGTACTGGACCGGCAGCGGCTCCCACACGGGGGCGTTGCCGGCGAGGCGCGCGGTGTACGCCTCGGTGAGGTCGCGCAGCAGCGGGCCCAGGGACTCGCCGTCGAGCGCGATGTGGTGGACCACGAGCACGAGGGTGTGGTCGAGGTCGCCGGAGCGCAGCAGCGTGGCGCGGATCGGCGCGTCGTTGGCCAGGTCGAAGGTGTCCTTGGCGGCCCGGTCGACGGCCGCGGCCCGGTCCTCGGGGGTGACCTCGTGCAGCGGCAGCGTGATCGGGTGCTCGCCCGGCTCCCGCACCACCTGGTGCGGGACGCCGGTCTCGTCCTCGACGATCACCGTGCGGAGCACCTCGTGCCGCTCGGTGACGTCGCGGAGCGCCGCTTCCAGCGCCCCCGTGTTCAGCTCACCGGTCAGCCGCAGGGAAAAAGCGCCGTTGTAGGTCGGCGAAGGGCCTTCGAACCGGTCCACGAACCACAGCCGGCGCTGCGCGAACGACAACGGGATCATTTTCTCTCCAAAATCGGCAAAACCAGTGAGCGGCAGGGGGGTCGGACTCAGCTCTGGTCGAGCAGGGTCAGGAGTTCGTCGTTGTAGAAGTCGTCGATGGAGCAGGCGCCCGACAGCGTCGAGAAGTAGCGGTCGATGTGCTCCTGGTGGCCGACCAGCTTCTTGAGCATGTCGACGCGGCCCTCGGGCTTGAGCTCGGCCACGTTGAGGGCGCCCTGGTAGTGGTGCAGCGCCTCGTTGCCCAGCTCGTTCTCGTAGCGGCGCAGGGCCGACTTGAGCTTGTCGTCGTCGTGCAGGTCCTGGCCGATGTACTCGGTGAGGTTCTGCGCCTGGACGAAGGCCTCCGTGATGCCGCGGGCGGTGATGGAGTCCTTGTGGTTGACCGCGTCGCCGACGAGCGCCCAGCCGGGGCCGTAGGCCTTGCGGAAGTAGTTGTCCTGGTGGCCGGTGCCGTAGAGCTGCTCGACGCGCTCGCCTTCCTGCATGCGCTCCCACAGCTCGGGCGCGGTGGTGCGGAACGCGTCGAGGTAGGCGGGCTCGACGGCCTTGCGGACGGCGCCGAAGTCGGCCTGCGGGAAGTAGGCCATGAGCAGGGTGAGGTCGTTGTTGGTCGGCAGCACGCCGATCCAGCGGCCCGGCCGCTCGTACAGCTCGAAGTCCGACGGGACGCCGGACCAGTAGCTGTAGTACGTGCAGGTCTGGCGGGCGTGCTCGATGGTGTACTCGGCGCCGGCCTTGCGGGCGACCAGCGAGCGCATGCCGTCGGCGCCGACGACCAGGCGGGCGCGCTCGGTCGCCTCGCCGCCGCCGGGGGTCGTGTAGCGGACGCCGACCACGCGGTCGTCCTCCCACAGCAGGTCGTTGACGGCGCAGCCCTGCTGGAAGTCCACGCCGGCCTCGACCGCGCCCTCGGCGAGCAGCGGGTCCAGGACGTAGCGCCGCGGGGCGTACGTCTCGGTGAGGCCGTCCATCGGCAGCGAGAAGCCCTCGATGCGGACGCCGGGACCCTCGTAGACCTGCTTGGTGATGGGCTTGCAGCCGGCGTTGCGGATCTTGTCCAGCAGACCCCAGCGGTTGAGCAGCGACACGCCCTGCATGTGCAGGTAGTGCGAGGACAGGGTGTCCTGCGGGAAGCGCGCCTTCTCCAGGAGGAGGACGCGGTATCCCTGCCGCGCGAAGAGCATGGCCGTCGGCGAACCCGCACAACGGGCACCGATGACAATCACGTCGTACATGGCGCCTACGCCTTTCTTGACAGTTGATGTTTTTGCCTCAGCGCAGCCGCAACCGGATGAGCCAGGGGTATTTCGGGGAGGGCCTGCGACGCGGAATCACATTCCGCGAACCGGCATGAATTCGATGCTAGCGACCCGCAATTGCGGGATGAACAGGACCGGCGACAGCGGAAACCCTCCGCCGCGCCGTGTCCCGCCGGCGAGACACGGCGACGCGTCCGCCGGCGGGGACGGCCGGGGCCGGACCGGGTCAGGCGGCCCGGACGGCCTGGGAGTCGATGTACGCCGAGATCGACGCCACCGTGGAGTTGAGGAACATCTGGTCCATCGGGACCTCGACGCCCAGCTCGTCCAGGAAGGCCCCCTGGATCTTGACCATGATCAGGGACTGGCCGCCCAGGGCGAAGAAGTCGTCGTCGACGGAAATGTCCTCGGCCTGGAGTTCCCGGCACCAAATGGCGCGCACGCTCTCGACAGTCGTCATCACAGCTCTCTCGTTTGTCCGGTGAATTCGCCGGGTTTTGGGGATGCGCCGGTTTCCGGAATGCGCCCGGGTCAGGCGGCGAGGCCGCCGGCGGCGTTCTGCTTCCGGTGGGCGTCGACCAGCGCGACGCGGTCGACCTTCCCGTGCGGGCTCAGCGGGAGCCGCGGCACGTTCACGAAGTGGGCGGGCACCATGTTCCGCGGCAGGGTCTCCAGGAGGCCGCTGCGCAGGGCGTCCGCGGCCAGGTCGGCCCCGGCCGGGACGGTGAACGCGATCAGCTCGGCCTCGCCGGCCTCGGTGTACGCGATGGCCACGGCGGCCTCGCGGACTCCGTCGAGGCGGGCCAGCGCGCGCTCGATGTCGGTGGGGTCGATGCGCATGCCGCGCACCTTCACCTGGGCGTCGATGCGGCCGAGGACGACCAGCTCGCCGGCCTCGTTGACGTGGCCGCGGTCGCCGGTGCGGTAGACGCGCAGCGGCTGCCCGTCGACCTCGATGGTCGTGAACTTGGCGTTCTCGGGGCCGTTGTTGAGGTAGCCCTTGCCGACGCTGGCGCCCGCGATGCAGATCTCGCCCTGCTCGCCGGCCGCGACGTGGCGCAGCTCCTCGTCGAGGAGGTGGATGTCGGTGTTGTACGCCGGGGTGCCGACCGGCGGCACCGGGTGCTCGCCGGTGCGGTAGGCGCCGAGGTCGTACGAGGTGGCGACGTCGGTGCACTCGGCGACGCCGTACTGGTGCAGCAGGGTGCAGGTGTTGCCCTCGCGGGCCTGCCACTCGAGGAGCCGCTCGACCTTGAGGGCCTCGCCGCCGAAGAGGACGTAGTCGAGGCGGGTGAGCGCGTCGCCGCGGCGGGCGTTCTCCCAGTCGATCAGCAGGTAGAGGGTGCTGGAGGCGCAGTGCACCACGCGGATGCCGCGCTCGGTCAGCATCCGGTAGGCCATCATCGCGTCGAAGTTGCGGCTGGCCATCAGGTTCTGGGTGGCGCCGCAGAACAGCGGCGTCATCAGGCTGCGCTGCGAGAGGTCGAAGCCGAACGCGCTGACCACGAGGTGGTTCGAGCCGCTGTGCAGGCCGTATTCGAGGGTCAGCCAGTTCATGAGGTTGAACCAGCCCTCGTGGCGCACGGCGGTGAGCTTCGGCGTGCCGGTCGAGCCGGACGTGAAGACCGCGTAGCAGATGTCGTCGCCGGTGACGGTGACGTCGGGGGCGGTCGCCGGCAGGTTCTCCAGCTGCCCGGCCATCTCCTGGAGGTCGACGATCTCGGCGTCCGCCGTCTCGACCATGCCGGCGGTGGCCGGGGAGGCCACGATCAGGGCGAGGTCGGGCACCTGGCCCAGCAGCAGCTGGAGGCGGGCCGACGGGTACGCCGGGTCGAACGGCACGTACGCCGCGCCGGCCTTCAGCGTGCCGAGGATCGCGACGAGCATGTCGGTCGAGTAGTCGAGGCAGACGCCGACCTTCGCGCCCCGGCCGATTCCGCGGGCGAAGAGGAACTGGGCGAAACGGTTCGCCTTCGCGTTCAGCTCCGCGTACGTCACCTCCTGGCCGGCCCAGAAGACGGCGACGGCGTCGGGGGTGGCCGCGGCGTGCGCCTCGAACCGCTGGTGGACGACGGGTGCCGCGGGCAGGTCGACCCGCTTTCCCTGAAGGATCATCAACTGACTCCGATGTAAGAGGTGTCCGGTCGGACGGGCCGCCGGCGGGCACCGGGCATGCCGGTGCCGGCCGGGGCGTACGGGCGGTGCGCGCCGGAGGGGCCCGGGCCCGGGACCGTGCCGCGGGGCTGCCGGGCCTGCAGAGGCTGCCGGGGCTAGCTCACGGCCTGGGCGGCGGGCTGCCGGTCGGCGGCCGGACGGTCGGCGGGCTGCTCGGCGGACTGCCGGTCGGCGGTCTCGAGGACCTGGGCCACCCATGCGTCGACGGACAGGCCGTGCGCGGCAGCCGCCTTCGAGAGGTGCTCCAGCTGGCCGGCGGACAGCTCGATCGTGAGCTTGGTGACCTTCTGGCGGCGCTTCTCGGCGGCCGCCGAGCCGGCCATGCCGGTCACGCCCGGCTCTTCGCCGCCGGCGGGCGGTTCGGCCGTGTCGCTCTGGACCGCCAGGCTGGCACGGACCGACCTGCGGAGTTCGTTGCGCGACCACTTCTGCTGCTCGGCCTTGCGCAGCCAGTAGTCCTGCTCGGGGGGCGAGAGGCGGGCCACCTCGGCGTGGTGGGCGAAGCTGAGGGCGTCCCGCCTGCGGTGGTGCTCGAACCGGCGGGCCACCCACGCGTAGTTGCGCAGGGTCTGGTAGTCGAGGCCGGTGCGCTCGATGGCCTCCTTGTAGCGGCGCCACCCGTAGGTGGTCTCCCCGTACTTCACCCAGTCGGCGATCCACCACGCCGAGGAGTTGACGAGCTCGCGCAGGTTGCAGCCGATCTGCTCCCAGGACCGCTCGGGCAGGTTGTCGGGGAGGATCATCCCCGACTTCTGCACGGTGGCCTGCGCGCCCACGAATGACTGGACCATGTCGTGTTGCGCGGGCCCGCCGGTGCCCGACGGCCGCGCCCTGTGCCTGCTCGCGGTCCTGACAGCGCCGCTCACAATCTTCATCCCCCAACTCAGAGTGTCTGCCCGGCCGCGCACCGGTCGTGACGACCGGGCGCCCGGGCGGCGGTCACTGTCGTACGGTCACTGCGCGGCCATGGCCTCGCGCAGGGTCTTGGGACGCAGGTCCGTCCAGTTGGCCTCGACGTACTCCAGGCACTCGGCCCGGGCCGCCTCGCCGAAGACGACGCGCCAGCCGGCGGGGACCTCGACGAAGACCGGCCACAGCGAGTGCTGGTCCTCGTCGTTGACCACCACGTAGAAGCGGCCGTCCTGGTCGTCGAAGGGGTTCGTGCTCACGGGCACCGTCCTTAGCTACGGGGTGACTCGGGATGGGAATGACGCCGGGCAGGCACCGCGGTGCGGCGGGGACGGTCGGCCGGGGCCGTCCGGTGGCGGGACGCGCTCCCGTGCGCCCCCTTCCGGACCTGCACCCCGCCGGGTCCCTCCGTACCCCCGGGTCCTGGGTGATCGGCTGCCCCGCGTCCTTGGGATGCGGACGAACGGCAGCCGACCGGCCCGTCCGCGGCCGCTCCGGATGTGAGCGTCCGCGGGGGACCCTGGCCTTCTGGGCCGGGCCTGGCGTCGTACGGGCTTGGCTGACCGCTGTGCTGGTGGCCGACCCGCCGCCCACTGTAGGCAGGCCCCTTTTGAGACACGGTCAAGATCCACTCGAACCGGCGGACGACGGGCGGAATCCGGCATGCGGCGCGGCCGCCGGCCCGGCCGCCCGACCAGCGGTGTCCATCGGGAATGCGGCCGTCGCACACCCGCCGTCCATCGGGAATGCGGCGGCCGGACGGCCGGGCTCCAGCTGCGCTCCGGGGTGCCTCGGGGCGGCCGCGGGCGGGGTCCGGGCACCTGGCGGTGGAGGACCGCTCGAAGGGCGCTCGGGCCGCGGTCCGGTCCCGGACGCAAGGTTTCGGCCATGCCCGCGGGCCCGCCCGCGCCCTGCTCCCGGCGGTGCGCGGCCCCGCCGGGCGGCCCGGGGCCGGACCCGGCCGGCGGCCCGCACGAGCGCCGCTCGAGAACCGCCACAGGCGCGGTGGAGCCGGCCTGGGGGACGGTCCCGGGCGGCCGCGGCCCGTTCTATGGTCCGGGGATGCGCGACCCGATCCGAGGGAGAGAGATGGACAGCACCCGGCCCGCCCTGCGCCTGTTCGTCCTGCACCACGCGGGCGGCTCCCACCTGCCGTACCGCGGCTGGCCGCAGGAACTGCCGGCCGCGTGGGACGTACGGCTGCTGGACGCCCCGGGCCACGGCCTCCTCCTCGACCAGCCGCAGATCCCCGAAGCGGGCCGCCTCGCCGACCACCTGCTGCGCACCATCGAGCCCGATCTGACCTGCCCGTACGCGTTCTTCGGGCACAGCATGGGAGCACTGGTCGCCTACGAGATCACCCGTCGCATCGTGGACCGGGGCCTGCCGCTGCCGGTGTGGCTCGGGGTCTCCGCCCGCACCCCGCCGCAGCCGGCGGGGCCGGCCAGCCCGTACCACTCGCTGCCCGAGGCGCAGCTGCGCACGCGGCTGAAGCTGCTCGGCGGCACGCCCGACGAGGTCTTCGACGACCCCGACCTGTGGGCGGTGTTCGAGCCGGTGATCCGGGCGGACCTCGGCCTGGTGGAGAACTGGCGCCCGGATCCGGACGCCGGCCCGCTGCCGGTGCCGCTGTCCGCGTTCGCGGGCGCCGGGGACCACGCGGCCACGCCGGCCCGGCTGGCGGGCTGGGCGGAGCAGACCGAGCACTTCCTGGGCCTGCGGGTCTTCGCCGGCGGCCACTTCTACTTCGTGGAGGACACCCCGCCGGTGCTGCGGCAGATCGAGCAGGACGTCGCCGCCGCCCTCGACGCGCTCGCCGCGACGCGGTCCTCCTGACCCTGCGGCGCGCCGCCCGGCCGCCCCGATTCCCGCAACCGACCGACGGCAGAGCCAGCCTGTGAGGGGATGAGATGCAGTTCCGCATTCTCGGTCTCGTGGAGGTCCAGGACGAACGGACGGGTCTGCGGATCCTGCCCACCGGGGCGAAGCAGCGGGCGCTGCTGGGCGCGCTGGTGGTGAAGGCCGGGCAGCACGTGTCCGTGCCCCGGCTCATCGACGAGCTGTGGGGCGAGCACCCGCCGGCGAACGCGGACAACGCGCTCCAGGTGCACGTGGCCCGGCTGCGCCGGCTGCTGGCGGGCGCGGAGCCCGCCGGGGAGGGTCCGGAGCCGGCGAAGCCGCACCCGTGGATCACGACGACCTCGCACGGCTACAGCCTGCGGCCGGCGACCGTGGAGACGGACGCGGCGCGCTTCCAGGCGCTGGCCGAGGAGGCCCGGCGGGTCCTGCCGCGCGACCCGGAGCACGCGGGCGAACTGCTGCGCCGGGGGCTGTCGCTGTGGCGCGGCGCGGCGCTGGAGGGCAGCGTGCTCGGGGACATCTGCGGCGGCCGGGCGGCCCAGCTGGAGGAACTCCGGCTGACGGCCCTGGAGATGCTGTACGACGCGTACCTGCGCACCGGGCGGCACGGCGAGATCATCGGCGAGCTGGTGGAGCTGACCTGCGACCACCCGGTGCGGGAGCGGTTCTACGACCTGCTGATGGTCGCGTTCTACCGCTCGGGCCGGCAGGCGGAGGCCCTCGGCGTCTACGAGCGGGCCCGCACCCGCATGGTCCGGGACCTGGGCGTGGAACCGGGTCCGGCCCTCCGCGGCCTGATGGAGGCCGTCCTCCACCACGACCCCTCGCTGACCCCCCGTCCGCTGCCCGTGTCCCCGCTGCCCCTCGCGGACGAGATGGCCCGCCTGCACCGCCGCATCGAGGTCCTCCAGCAGGAGCAGAGCCGTCTCCTGGCCCGCTTCGAGCAGCTCACGGCCGCCGGCGAGGGCCGGGTGGCGGCCGGCTCCTCCGCCGTCTGACCCGCATCCCGTCCGCCGGGTCCGGAGACGGACGGAACGGGGCGGGACGGGGCGGGACGATGCACACCGCCGCCGGGATCCTCGGGGATCCCGGCGGCGGTGTCGTGCGTGCGGGGGTCAGGCCGCGACGAGCTGGGCGGTGTGGACCTCTTCCAGGGCGGCCGCGAAGCGGGTGAGGAAGGCGCTCACCTCGCGGTCGGAGACGGTCAGCGGCGGGGCGAGGCGGATGGTGTCGGCCGTGACCGCGTTGACCAGCAGGCCGTGGTTCTGGGCGGCCTGCTGGACCTCGGCGGCGAACGGGGCGGCGAGGGCGATGCCCAGCAGCAGGCCGGTGCCGCGGACCTCGCGGACCAGCGGGTGGTCGAGGCCCGTGACGCCGCGGCGCAGCCGCTCCCCGGTCCAGGTGACGTGGTCGAGGAGGCCGGCCTGCTCGATGGTGTCGAGGACGGCGAGGGCGGCCGCGCAGACCACCGGGTTGCCGCTGAACGTGGAGCCGTGGCTGCCGGGCGTGAGCAGGTCGGCGGCCGGGCCGAACACCAGGGTGGCGCCGATCGGCAGGCCGCCGCCGAGGCCCTTGGCGAGGGTGATCACGTCGGCGTCGACGCCCTCGGCCTGGCCGGCGAACCAGTGGCCGGTGCGGCCGATGCCCGTCTGGATCTCGTCGAGGACGAGCAGGGTGCCGGTGGCCGCGGTGATCTCGCGGGCGGCCCGCAGGTAGCCGGGCGGCGGCACGATCACGCCGTTCTCGCCCTGTACGGGTTCCAGCACGAGCAGCGCGGTGTCCTCGGTGACGGCGGCGCGCAGCGCGTCGGTGTCCCCGTACGGGACGTGGGTGACGCCGGCCGGCAGCGGGTGGAAGGGGCGCTGCTTGGCGGGCTGGCCGGTGAGGGCGAGGGCGCCCATGGTGCGGCCGTGGAAGCCGCCGACGGCGGAGACCGTGTGGGGGCGGCCGGTGAGCCGGCCGATCTTGAAGGCGGCTTCGTTGGCCTCGGCGCCGGAGTTGGAGAAGTAGACGCGGCCGGGGCGGCCGGTGAGCTGCACCAGGCGTTCGGCGAGGTGCACGGTCGGCTCGGCCATGAAGAGGTTGGAGACGTGGCCGAGGGAGGCGACCTGCCCGGAGACGGCCCGGACGACGGCGGGGTGCGCGTGGCCGAGGGAGTTGACGGCGATGCCGCCGAGGAAGTCGAGGTATTCGTTGCCCTCGGCGTCCCAGACGCGGGTGCCTTCGCCGCGGACCAGCGGCAGCCGGGGGGTGCCGAAGTTGTCCGCCATGACGCCCTGCCAGCGGCGGGTCAGCGCCGTGTTGCCGGCTGCCGTGACGTCCGTGCCCTCGCTCATGCCGTGACTCCTTCAAAGCTCGGCTCGTCGTCCGGCACGACCACCGTGCCGGCGCCTTCGTCGGTGAAGATCTGGAGGAGGATGGAGTGCCTGATCCGGCCGTCGATGACGCGGGCGCTGCGCACCCCGTTGGTGACGGCGTGCAGGCAGCCTTCCATCTTGGGGATCATCCCGGAGGCCAGCCCGGGGAGCAGCGCGGCCAGTTCGCCGGCGGTGAGCCGGGGGATCACTTCGTCGCTGTGCGGCCAGTTCGCGTACAGGCCTTCGACGTCGGTGAGGATCAGCAGCGCTTCGGCGCCGAGGGCGGCGGCGAGGGCCGCGGCGGCGGTGTCGGCGTTGACGTTGAGCACGCCGCCGCCGGCGGCGTCCTTGTCGTCCTCGGGCCGGGCGATGGAGGAGATGACGGGGATCCGGCCGTCGTCGATGAGGGCCTGGACGACCCCCGCGTCGACGTCGGAGACCTCGCCGACGCGGCCGATGTCGACGGGCTCGCCGTCGATCTCGGCGTAGTGCTTGACGGCGGTCATGAGGCGGGCGTCCTCGCCGGTCATGCCGACGGCGTGCGGGCCGTGCTGGTTGAGCAGTCCGACGAGTTCGCGCTGGACCTGTCCGGCGAGCACCATCCGTACGACGTCCATGGTCTCGTCGCAGGTGACCCGCAGGCCGCCCTTGAAGCGGGACTCCAGGCCCAGGCGGCGCAGCTGGGCGCTGATCTGCGGGCCGCCGCCGTGCACCACCACCGGGTTGAGGCCGGCGTGCCGCAGGAAGAGGACGTCCTGGGCGAAGGCGGCCTTCAGGTCGTCGTCGACCATGGCGTTGCCGCCGAACTTGATGACGACGGTCTTGCCCTGGTTGCGGGCGATCCAGGGGAGCGCCTCGATGAGGGCGTGCGCCTTGGGGAGCGCGGCGAGGCGGCCGGACGGGCCGAGGCGGGTGCCGGTGGGGCCGGCAGGGACGGGATCGGCTTGTTGAGCAGTCGGAGAAGCGCTCATGAGGCGTACTCGCTGTTCTCGTGGACGTATTCGGCGGTCAGGTCGTTGGCCCAGATGACGGCGGACTCGGTGCCGGCGGCGAGGTCGGCGGTGATGCGGACCTCGCGGCCGGCCATGCCGACCAGCTCGCGGGGTTCACCGACGGAGCCGTCCTTGCAGACCCAGACGCCGTTGATGGCGACGTTGAGGCGGTCGGCCTCGAACGCGGCCTTGGTGGTGCCGATGGCGGACAGGACGCGGCCCCAGTTGGGGTCCTCGCCGTGGATGGCGCACTTGAGCAGGTTGTTGCGGGCGATCGAGCGGCCGACCTCGACGGCGTCCTCCTCGGTGGCGGCGCCGATCACCTCGATGCGGATGTCCTTGCTGGAGCCCTCGGCGTCGCCGATGAGCTGCCGGGCGAGGTCGTCGCAGACGGCCCGTACGGCGTCGGCGAACTCCTCGTACTGCGGGGTGACCCGGGCGGCGCCGGAGGCGAGCAGCAGCACGGTGTCGTTGGTCGACATGCAGCCGTCGGAGTCGACGCGGTCGAAGGTCTTGCGGGTCGCGGCGCGCAGGGCCCGGTCGAGGTCCACGATGTCGACGTCGGCGTCCGTGGTGAGGACCACGAGCATGGTGGCGAGGCCGGGAGCGAGCATGCCGGCGCCCTTGGCCATGCCGCCGACGGTCCAGCCCGCGCGGGTGGTGACCGCCGTCTTGTGGACGCTGTCGGTGGTCTTGATGGCGATGGCGGCCGCCTCGCCGCCGTCGTCGGACAGCGCCGCGGCGGCCTGCTCGATGCCGGGCAGCAGCCGGTCCATCGGCAGCGGTACGCCGATCAGGCCGGTGGAGGCCACCGCGATCCGGTCGGCCGTGTGCCCGTCGCCGAGGACGGCGGCCGCCTTCTCGGCGGTGGCCGTCGTGTCCTGGAAGCCCTGGGGGCCGGTGCAGGCGTTGGCGCCGCCGGAGTTGAGGACGACCGCGCCGACGGTGCCGCCGGCCAGGACCTCCCGGGACCACCGGACGGGCGCGGCCTGCACCCGGTTGGAGGTGAAGACCCCCGCCGCGGCCCGGCTGGGCCCGTGGTTGACCACGAGGGCCAGGTCCGGGTTGCCGTTCGCCTTGATGCCCGCGGCGATGCCCGCGGCGGTGAATCCCTGTGCGGCCGTGACACTCACGGTGCGACTCCGATCGTGGAAAGGCCGAGGGTCTCGTCGAGACCGAGGGCGATGTTCATGCTCTGCACCGCGCCGCCGGCGGTGCCCTTGGTGAGGTTGTCGATCGCGCTGATGGCGATGATCCGTCCGGCGGCGGCGTCGTACGCGACCTGCACCTGCACCGCGTTGGAGCCGTACACGGCCGCCGTGGCGGGCCACTGGCCCTCGGGCAGCAGGTGGACGAACGGCTCGTCGGCGTACGCCTTCTCGTACGCGGCGCGCACGCTCTCCGCCGTGGTGCCGGGGACGGCCTTCGCGGAACAGGTGGCGAGGATCCCGCGGGGCATCGGTGCCAGCGTGGGGGTGAAGGAGACCGAGACCCGGCCGCCGGCGGCC
>NZ_JAJAUZ010000042.1 GCF_020532645.1 Streptomyces bambusae | reverse complement strand
AAGCTGAACCCCGGACCGACGTCCGGCCCGCTGCCGCAATTCCCCTTTCCGACCCAAGGAGCCGAGCCATGCGCGTTTCCACACATCCCGCCCAGTGCTGCGCCGCAGGCCAGTGCGTGCTGATCGCACCCGACGTGTTCGACCAGGCCGACGACGGCACCGTCGTCGTGCTCCTTCCCGAGCCGCCCGCCGACCGGGCAGACGCGGTACGGGAAGCCGCCGCCGTCTGCCCCGGCATGGCGATCCAGGTGGACGGATGATCCTGCGCACCAACCCCGCGCCCGTCGCGGTCGTCGGTGCCTCCGCCGCCGGCACGGCCGTCGTCGAGTCGCTGCACCGCCTCGGGTACGACGGCCCGGTGGTCCTGATCGGCGACGAACCACACCTCCCGTACGAGCGCCCGCCCCTGTCCAAGCAGGTCCTCACCGGCGTCCAGGCACCGGGGGCGACGACGATCCGGGACGCGGCCCTGCTCGCGGACCGGCCCGGTCTCGACCTGCGCCTCGGCGTGCGGGCCGCCGCCCTGGACGTGGCCCGCCGCCGGCTGACTCTGGCGTCCGGGGAGGTGCTCGACTGCGCCGCGGTCGTCATTGCCACCGGCGTCGTGCCGCGCAGACTGCCCGGCGCGGACCGGCTGTCGGGCGTCCACGTGCTGCGGACCACCGACGATGCGGCTGCCCTCCGCAAGGACCTGGTCACCGGCGGGGACGTGGTGGTGGTCGGAGGCGGTGTCCTCGGGACCGAAGTGGCTGCCGCCGCCCGCTCCCTGGGACTACGCACCACCGTCGTGACCCTGGACGGGCAACTGCTGGCGCCCGTACTCGGGCCGGAGGTCGGTCGACTGCTCGCCGACGAACACCGGCGCCACGGCGTCCGGGTGCGGGCCGGGCAGGCCGTCACCGGGCTGCTGGGCGCCCACGGGCAGGTGACCGCCGTCCGGCTGGCCGACGGGTCGGTGATCCCCGCCGACATCGTGGTGGTCGCCGCCGGTGCGCTGCCCGCCACCGACTGGCTGGCGGGCAGCGGGCTCGACCTCGACGACGGAGTGGGCTGCGACAGCTACTGCGTCGCCGCGCCGTCGGTGTACGCGGCCGGTGACGTGGCCCGCTGGTGGCACCCGCGCTACGAACGCCCGCTGCGCGTCGAGCACCGGATGAACGCGTCCGAGCAGGGCATGGTGGTGGCCCGCAACCTCATGGCCTCGCTGACCGCCTCCGGCCCCGGACGGCAGACGTACGAACCCGTGCCCTACTTCTGGTCCGACCAGTTCGGCTGGCGCATCCAGGGGTACGGGGTCACGACCGGAAGCACCCGCACCGAACTCGTCCGCGCCGTCCCCGGGAGCGGGGACAGGGCGCCCTCCGTGGTCGCACTCTACGGCGACGCGGAGCGGGTTCTGGGGGCCGTGGGCATCGGGCTCCGGCCGCCCGCGCTGCGCGTCCTGCGGACCTGCGCGGCCGGCCTGCTGCCGTGGGACGAGGGTCTCGCCGCGGTGCGCGCCATGGGCGAGGGATCCCTGTAGGGGTTTCCCGCATTGATTGTCTGGGGTACCCGGTAGGGGCCCTTCGTCACTAGCGTGCAGTTGCCACCCGGATTCACGGGCGCCGCACGTCAGAGGCAAAAGGAACCCCTTCCATCATGAATTCCGGAAATCCAGGCGACAGCCGCAGTTCCGCATCAGAATTCCTGACGAGTTTCGATGCGGGCCGGCTGCTGTGGGCCGAACTCGGCGAATTCCCCGTCATGGACCCCGAGGAGCGCCGGACCGGTGACCGCGTCGTCGGCGAGGTCACCGCGTTCCTCCGCTCCGCGCTCGACCCGGAGGAGGTCGACCGGACCCGCAGCCTCCCCGACGGATTCCTGACCGCCCTCCAGGACCGCGGCTACCTGCGGCTGCGGGCCGAGCCCGGACTCGGCGGGCTGGGGCTGTCGGCGTACAACGCCTTCCGCGTCATCGCGGCGGCGGCCGCGTGGTCGGTGCCCGCGGGCCAGGTGCTGGGCATCCAGGCCGGTGTCGGAGCCGGGGCGATGCTGCCGGCGATGCCCGAGGGCGAGCTGCGCGAATTCGTCCGCCGCCGCATCGCCGAAGGAATGGTCTCCGGCTTCGGCGACACCGATGCGGCGGGCCAGAACAACACCTTCCCGGAGATGACGGCCACCCCCACCGACGACGGCACGGCCTATCTGCTGTACGGCCGGAAGCTGTTCACCGGCCACGGTACGGTGGCCGACCTGCTCGGCGTCTCCGCCACGGTCACCGTGGGCGGCCGCCGGCGTGTCGGGGCGTTCTTCGTCGACACCCGGGACGCGGCCGGCTTCCGGGTGGCCGCCGCCCTCGAGTACCTCGGCAGCCGGGGCCTGCCGAACGGGGAGCTCGTGTTCGACGGCGTCCGGGTGCCGCGGGAGCGGGTGCTCCTCGACGACTCCGGCCCGGGCCTGCCGCCCCTCGTCGGGCTGCTGGCGCTGACCGGCCGGGTGTACTTCACCGGCGGCCCGGCCCTGGCGATCGCCCGCAACTGCCTGGTGTGGTCTCGCGAGTTCCTCGCCCGGCGCACCGTGGACGGCTCGGGACTCGGCTCGTACGACTCGGTCCAGCGGCTGGTGGCCCGTACCGCGGCGGACGTGTACGCCATGGACAGCGTGGCCCGGTGGAGCCTCGCCGGCGACGGTCCGGCCGACCGCCTCTTCGAGCGCTTCACCGCCAAGAACGTCCTCACCACCACGGCATGGCGGGCCGTGGACCGCACGATGTCCCTGCTCGCCGCCGAGGGGTTCGAGACCGCGGACAGCAAGGCGCGGCGGGGCGGTCCGGCCGCCCCTCTGGAGCGGGCCTTCCGGGATGCCCGGGGCCTGCGGATCGCCGGGAACATCGACTTCCGCCTCGACGAACAGGCGGGCCGACTGCTCCTGGAGCGCCACTACGACGGCCGCGCCCGGGCCCGGGTGCCGTCCGACGAGCTGACGCCCGAACCGGACCCGCGGCTGTCGCGGACCAACCAGGAGCACCAGAAGCACCTGGGCCGCACCCTGTGCGAACTGACCCGGACCTGCGCCGAGCTGACGGCGGGGCACCCGGAGCGGGACCACCTCTACGGCCGTCAGTTCCTGGCCGTGGCGATCGGCCGGATCGCCACGGAACTCGTCACCGTCACCGCCGTGCTCGCCCGGGCGGCGTCCGAGCCGCAGGCGGAAGGCCACGGGGCAGGACAGGACCTCGCCGACGTGCACTGCACGGAGGCCTGGCACCGGGTCTCCGTGCACTGGCGCGAACTGCACGCCTTCACAGTGCCCGACTACGCGAAGGCCGGCCGCCATGCGCTGGCCGGCCCGGCAGCAGACGCCCTGACCCGTCCGTGACTGCCGAAACGTTTCGAAATCGCCCCGAGAATGCGAGGAACCATGACCGAACTGCCTGAATTCCTGGGCGGTTTCGACCTGACCGACCAGTCGCGGTACGCGGCAGGTGTGCCCTACGACGTGTTCGCCCGGCTCCGCCGCGAGGCCCCCGTCTTCTTCCACCCGCCGGGCACCACCGCCGACGGCGAGGGCTTCTGGGTCCTCACCCGGCACGCCGACATCGTGGCGGCCGGCGCCGACACGGCGTTCTCGGCTCAGGGCGGCGGCGGCCGGGCGGGCGGCGGCTCCCATCTGGAGGACCTGCCCTTCGGCGTGCACGCGGGTGTGCTGTTCGCGATGATGGACAACCCGCGGCACGAGCTGATCAAGCGGCTGCTCACGCCGTCGGTGACCGGCCGGGTGGCGGCCGCCCTCGCGGACGAACTGCGCGGTGTCGCGGCCGAGCTGATCGACGCGGCGCTCGCGCACGGCGGTGAGGTCGACTTCATGACCGAGGTGTCCGAACCGTTCGCGCTGCGCGCCATCGCGCTGATGCTGGGCGTGCCGCGCGCCGACTGGGACCGGCTGGCCGAGTGGGGCCGTGGCGTCCTCGGCTTCGTCAACCGCCGCACCGGCGTGGTGGACGAGTTCTCCACGAAGACCTTCCACGCCATGCAGGGGTACTTCAAGGACCTGCTGGCGGCCAAGCAGGGACAGCCGGGTGACGACCTCGGGGCGGTGCTCGCCAACGGGGAGGTCGACACGTCCGCCGGATCGGAGGGCCTGTCGCCCTACGAGCGCGAGGCCAACCTCACGCTCCTCCTCATCACCGGCTTCGAGCAGCCGCGCAACGTGATCGCCGCCGCCGTGCAGGCGTTCGCCGACCATCCCGAGCAGTGGAAGGCCCTGCGCGAGGACCGCTCCCTGCTGCCCACCGCCCTGGAGGAGGCGCTCCGCTGGAACCCGCCGAACCCGTACAACCGGCGCACCGCCACTCGGGACGTGGAGCTGCGCGGCGCCCGGATCCGAGCCGGCGACAAGGTGACCTTCTGGTGGCCGGCGGCCAACCGGGACGAGGACGTGTTCCCCGAGGCCGACGTGTTCGACGTCCGGCGGGACCCCAACCCGCACCTGTCGTTCGGCACCGGCACCCACTTCTGCATGGGTGACGAGGTCGGCCGGCTGGAGATCCGGCTGGTCCTGGAGGCGCTGCTGGACCGGGTCGCCGAGATCCGGCCGACCGGGCCGGTGGCGTATGCGCCCAACAACAAGCACACCGTGATCCTCGGCATGCCGGTCGCGCTCCGGCCGTCGGCCGGCTGACCGGCACCCGGTGGCCACCCCGCGCTTTCCCTCTTCCGCGTTCCCTTTCACATCCCTTTTCGCAGACAGGACAGCCGACATGGCACAGACCGATGTCCTCCCGCCGTCCGAGGCGCCGGAGGTACTCCCCTACGACCCCTTCGACCCCGTGTTCCACTCCGACCCGTACGCGGTGTACGAGAAGCTGCGGGCCGAGCAGGGGCAGGTGATACGGACGGCCGCCGGCGTGGCCGTCCTCGGCTACAAGGAGATCTCCGACCTGATGCGCGACCCGCGCTTCGGCCGGGGTGACGGCGCCGGTGTCTCGGACACGATGATCCCCACCGGCGAGGGCCTGAAGCGCGCCTTCATGTTCATGGATCCGCCGGACCACACCCGGATCCGGTCGCTGGTCAACAAGGTGTTCACGCCGCGCACGGTGGAGCGGGTGCGCCCGCAGGCGGAGAAGTTCGCGGCCGACCTGCTGGCGAAGCTGCGCGCCGAGCACGGCGCGGGCGAGATCGACCTGGCGTCCCAGTACTACCGTCCGCTGGGTGCGTACGTGCTGAACGTCCTGGTCGGCGTGCCCGAGAAGTACCTGGAGCGCTGCATCGGGTTCGCGAACGACGCGGGGCGGGGCCTGGACCCGGAGTACACCCTGAGCCCGGCCGAGATGGCGACCCGCATGGAGGCCCGTGAGGGCTTCGTCGAGATCTCGGTCGAGCTGATCGAGGCGCGGCGCAAGCAGCCCGTGGACGACCTGATGAGCGAGCTCGTCGCGGTCGAGCAGGACGGTGAGCGGCTCAGCGAGACGGAGCTGCTGACCACGGCCGCGAACATCTTCCTGGCCGGCTTCAGTGCGCCGCAGGCCATGATGGGCCTGTGCACGCTGGCGCTGCTGCGCCACCCCGACCAGCTGGCGTGGTTCCGGGCCAACCCGGACAAGGTGTCCAACTCCGTCGAGGAGCTGATGCGTTACGACTCGGCGGTGCAGCTGGCCAACCGCACCGTGCTGGAGACCGCGGACATCGCGGGCGTGCCGGTGGCGGCGGGCGACGAGGTGTTCCTGCTGCTCGGCGCCGCCAACCGCGACGAGGGCTACTACCCGAACGCGGCCACGCTGGACCTGACGCGGACCCCGAGCCGCAACCTGGTGTTCGGACACGGCATCCACTTCTGCGTCGCGGCGCCGATCGCGCGCCTGCTGACGCAGGTGGGTCTGAACGCCCTGACGGCGTACGACGTGCAGCTGGTGACCGAGACCCCGCGCACCAACGGCGCGCTTGCCATCCGTTCCCTCGCGGAGCTCCCCGTGACGCTGGGGGCGGTCAAGTGAGCGCAGAGGTCCTGGCGCTCGCCGAGCGCTATCTGACGCTGTGGAACGGATCCGACGACGAGCGCCGCCGGGCGCTGGCCGCCGAGCTGTTCACGCCGGAGGGCGTGTACGCGGACCCCAACGTCGAGGCGCACGGACCGGCGGAGGTCGCCGCCTACGTCTCGTCCGAGCGGCAGAAGTTCGGGGGGATGGTGTTCACGCTGGGCCGGCTGGTCGGCTCGCACCACAACGTGTTCCTGTTCACGTGGGAGCTCGGTCCGGCCGGTGCGCAGGCGCCGGTGGCGACCGGCTTCGACACGGTGGTCGTCGAAGACGGCCGGCTCGCCCGGGTCTTCGGCTTCTTCGGCTGATCCCGGGCGGGCGGGCCGACGGGCCCGGCGGTGTCGGCGGACACGGCCGGGCCCGTCGGGCCGGTCAGGCGACGAGGCCCAGCGACCGGATGAGGTCGAGCATGTCGGCCTCGTACAGCTTCTCGGGGTCGTGGACCTGGTGGCGCAGGTGGCCGTAGACCTCCAGGGCGAGCAGGCCGTGCATCCGGCTCCACACGCGCAGGCACAACGCGACGGCTGCCGGCGGCAGGTCCGGGAAGGTGCTGCGGGCCATCGCGACCAGCCCGGGCTGGAAGTCGGTCCACTCATACCCGCCCTGCTCGCGGGCGGCGGCGGCCTGCGGCCAGGCGGCGGCCACCAGGCCCAGCAGAGCGGCGCACAGCCGGTGTTCGGCTTCCTGGGCCGGGCCGTCCTCGGGTGCTTCGTAGCCCGGCACCGGGTCGCCGTAGATCAGCCGGAACTCGTCGGGGTGGGCGATCGCCCACGTCCGGTACGCCCGGGCGTGGGCGAGGACCCGTTCGTGCGGGGCGTCGTCGGGCGCCGTGCGGTGCGAGGCCTCCAGGACGTCTGCGAGCGAGTCGTAGACGTCGGCGGTCAGTGCGGTGATGAGGTCGTCGCGGCTGCCGAAGTAGCTGTAGATGGCCCCCGCTGTCATGCCCATCTCACGGGCGATCGCCCGCAGAGAAATGGAGGCCGGACCACCGGCCGCCATGTGCCTCAGCGCGATCGCCTTGATTTCTGACGTCGCTTCGGCCCTCAGGCGGGCCCGTCGGCTCTGCGTCGCATCTCCCATGTTTGACAGCCTAACAGAGTTCAGGCACAGTACCCCGTGCCAACTCTGAACGGTGTGTAGTAATCTCGCATCGTTCACTCATTCACCTCCGCTCACGCCGGTCCCGGCGTGCTCCGCCGGGTTCGCACACCTCCGCTCACAATCCAGAAGGAAGCCAAGTCGTGGTTGATACCGCCTCCGGAACCCAGCGCCGGACCGGGCTGATGCTCGCTCTGCTGGCGTTCGCCCAGTTCATCGTTGCCGTCGACTACAACATCGTGTTCGTCGCGCTTCCTGAGATCGGCAGCGCACTCGGCTTCACCGCTCAGTCCCTGCAGTGGGTCGTCAGCGCCTACGCCGTGGCGTTCGGCGGGTTCCTGCTCTTCGGCGGCCGCCTGGTCGACCGGCTCGGCGGCCGCCGCCTCTTCATCGCAGGTCTCGTGATCTTCGGTCTCTCCTGCCTCCTCGGCGGCTTCGCCGAGAACCCGGAGCTGCTGATCGCCGCCCGCGCCATCCAGGGCTTCGGCGGCGCGCTGCTGACGCCCGCCACCCTCAACCTGATCTACACGCGCTTCGAGGAGGGCGCTCCGCGCAACAAGGCCCTCGCGGTCTGGGGTGCCTGCGGCAGTGGCGGCCTCGCGGCCGGCGCGCTGCTCGGCGGTGTCCTCACCGACGCGTGGGGCTGGGAGTGGGTGCTGTTCATCCTGGTGCCGATGGCGCTGCTCGCCGCGGTGCTCTCCCCCGGCATCCTGTCGGCCGACGCCCCCGCCGCAGGCGACCAGGGCGGCTTCGACGCCGTCGGCGCCGTCCTCGCCACCGTCGGTTCCTCGCTGCTCGTCCTCGGACTGGTCAGCGGCCCGGAGGCCGGCTGGGGCTCGCTGCGCGGTGCCGGTTCCATCGTCGCCGGCGTGGTGATCCTCGCGGTCTTCGCCGTCGTCGAGAACAAGACCCGCAGCCCGCTCGTCCCGATGCACCTGTTCGGCAACCGCAGCCTGGTCACCGCCATCCTGATCATCCTGGTGTTCCAGAGCGCGCTCGGCGGCGCTTACTACATCTTCACCAACTACGTCCAGGGCGTGCTCGGTTACGACGCACTCCAGGCCGGTCTGGCCTTCGTCCCGCTGACGATCATCTCGATGGCCGCCTCGCTCAAGCTGGCCGGTGCGCTGCTCGGCAAGTGGGGCGCGAAGGGCACCCTGTTCTTCGGCATGGCGGTCAACGGCATCGGCATGATCGTGCTCGCCGTCGCGATGTCGACCGAGGCCTCCTTCTGGGCCCTGCTGCCCGGCCTCGTGGTCTGGGGCATCGGCGGCGGTGTCACCTTCCCGGCGATGTTCGCCTGCGCCGCCTCGGGTGTCGCCCCTCAGGAGGCCGGCATCGCCTCGGCCCTGGCCAGCACCTCCCAGCAGATCGGCGGCGCGGCCGGCCTCGCCGTCCTGGTCGCCATCGCCACCGCGAGCCTCTCCGGCGACGCGGGCGCGGCCCCGGCCGTGGCGGACGTCGCGGACGGCCTGCGCACCGCGATGTGGATCGGCGGTGCCGCCTCGGTCATCGGCGGTCTGCTCGCCTTCACCCTCAAGGCCGCTGCTCCGGCGCCCGCCCCGGCGGCCGAGGGGCTGCCCGACGAGGTCCGGGTCAACATCTGACCGGACCCCCCGAACGGTTCATGGCCGGTGTAACCCCCGGCACCGGTCATGAACCCCCCGCCCCGGGTCCCCGGCCACCGCGTTCCACGGTCCGGGCCCGGGGCCTTCGTCACCGGCCCGCCCGCCGTGCAGGCCCCCTCGGAGCAGCGCTCCGGCCGCCCGACACCGCCCGCCCGTCCCTCCCGACTTGGTGAACTCATGTCCCAGCGCACTGCCACCGGCGAGTCCTGGCTCCGCCGGCTGACCCCTGCCGGCCCCCGGCCCACCGTACGGCTGGTCTGCTTCCCGCACGCCGGCGGTTCCGCGGGCTGGTTCCGCCCGCTCGCCCTGGCCCTGCCGGCCCGCATCGACACCGTCGCCGTCCAGTACCCGGGGCGGCAGGACCGGCGCAGCGAACCGTTTCCGGCCGGGGTGCCGGAACTCGCGGACGCCGCCTTCGCGGCACTGCGCCGCGAACTGGAGCCCCCGTTCGTGTTCTTCGGCCACAGCCTCGGCGCGGTCGTCGCCTTCGAGGTGGCCCGGCGCTTCGAGCAGCTGGCCCCCGCGGGCCCCGCCCGACTGTTCGTGTCGGCACGCCGGGCCCCGTCCGTCGTCCGCGAGGAGACCGTGCACCTCCGCGACGACGCCGGACTGGTCGACGAGATGGTCCGGCTGGGCGGCACGGAGCGGTCCGTCTTCGACGACCCGGAACTGCGCGACCTGGTACTGCCGGTGATACGGGCCGACTACCGGGCCGTGGAGACCTACCGGGCCGCGCCCGGAGCCCGGGTCACCTGCCCGGTGTCCGTGCTGGTGGGCGACCGGGACCCGGTGACCCCCGTGGCGGAGGCCGCCGCCTGGGACGCGCACACCACCCGGGGCAGCGACCTGCGGGTGTTCCCGGGCGGTCACTTCTACCTGGACCGGCAGGTCGGTGCGGTCGCCGCCGCGATCGACGCCGTGACCGGGTCCCCGGCCGGCTCCGCGCCGTGACCGGCGGCGCGCTGCTGGCCATCGGGGACCTGCACATCGGGCACGCCGAGAACCGGCGGCTGGTCGAAGGCATCCGGCCCGGCTCCGAGGGGGACTGGCTGCTGGTGGCCGGCGACGTCAGCGAGACGTACGCAGAGGTGGCCTGGGCGCTCGCGCTGCTGAGGGACCGGTTCCGCACCGTGGTCTGGGTACCCGGCAACCACGAGCTGTGGACGCACCCCGAGGATCCGGTGCGCTCCCGCGGCGAGGCCCGCTACCGGGAACTGGTCGACCTCTGCCGGGGTCTGGGCGTCCACACGCCGGAGGACCCGTACCCGGTGTGGCAGGCGGACGGCCGCCGGGTGGTGGTCGCTCCGCTGTTCGTCCTCTACGACTACTCCTTCCGCCCGCCGGGGGCGGTGAGCGCCGCGGACGCCCTGGCCCGGGCGGAGGCGGCCGGGGTCGTGTGCACGGACGAGTTCCTGCTGCATCCCGATCCGTACCCGGGCCGGGGGGCCTGGTGCCAGGCCCGGGTCGCCTACAGCGAGGCGCGGCTCGCCGCCCTGGACGGCGCGCCGACGGTCCTGGTGAACCACCACCCCCTGGTGCGCGAACCCACCCGGGTTCTGAGGCATCCGGAGTTCGCCCTGTGGTGCGGCACGGAGCGGACGGCCGACTGGCACACCCGGTTCAACGCCGCGGCGGTGGTCCACGGCCATCTGCACATCCCGCGCACCCTCGCCGTCGACGGGGTGCCCTTCCAGGAGGTGTCGCTCGGCTACCCGCGGGAGTGGCGCTCCCGGCCCGGACCGCCCGCCCGGCCCCGGCCCGTGCTCCTGAACCACCGGGCGGGCCGCGCGGGACCCGCCGTCCCTGACGAGGAGTCCGTACCGTGATCGAAATGCTGCTGCCCGCGGCCGCCGCCACCGCCGAGGCGTACGGGGACCCGCCCGAGGCCCGGCTGCTGCCCCCCGAACGGGCGGCCGTGGCGCACTCGGTGGAACCGCGCCGGCGCGAGTACACGACCGTGCGGCACTGCGCCCGCCAGGCCCTGGGCAGGCTGGGCGGCCCGGCGGACTGGCCGCTGCTGGCGGGTGCCGGCGGCGACCCGCAGTGGCCGCAGGGTGTGGTGGGCAGCATGACGCACACCGCGGGGTTCCGGGCCGCGGCGGTGGCGCGGCGCAGCGAGGTGCTGGGCCTGGGGATCGACGCGGAGCCGCACGAGGCCCTGGAACCCGGGGTGCGGGAGACCGTGACGCTGCCCGAGGAACGCCGGATGCTGGCCGACCTCGCCGCCCGGCACCCGGGGACGGCATGGGACCGGGTGCTGTTCAGCGCCAAGGAGAGCGCGTACAAGGCCTGGTATCCGCTGGCCCGGCGGATCCTGGAGTTCGGTGACGCCCGGGTGGAGATCGATCCGCGCGGTGGCAGGTTCCGGGCCAGGCTGCTCGTGCCCGCCCCGGAGGTGTCGGGCGTACGGCTCCAGCACCTGAGCGGCATGTGGTGTGCGGACGGCGGGTTGGTGGCGACGGCGGTGGCGGTGGTCAACCCGGCCCGTGAACGCGCGGCGGGCGGTCCGGCGGGCCGGGGCTGACATCCCCCGCCCGCCGGACCGCCCGTGGCCGGCCGCTGCTCAGCAGGCCGTGGGCGTGCGCAGGGCCTCGGCCCGCAGACCGGCACCGTGGACGACTTCGACCAGGTCGGTGCGCCGCTTGACGCCGAGCTTGCGGTAGATCCGTGTGAGGTGCTGCTCGACCGTGCTGACCGTGACGAACAACTGGCTGGCGATCTGCCGGTTGCTGTGGCTCTCCACCGCCAGGTGCATGACGCGGAGTTCGGCATCGCTGAGGGACCGCAGCCGGCCCTCGGTGCCGCCCGCGGCCGGCTCGTCGGCGGCAGCCGCATCGTCGGTGCCCTGACCGGCCGGGGCACCGCTGCGGGCGGTGAGCCGGACTCCGGCCTCCTCGGCCATCAGCCGGGCCCGGCGCAGCATCAGTCTGCCCTTGCTGTACTGGCCGTGCTCCTGGAGGGCCCAGCCCAGGTCGTGGAGGACGAAGGCGAGTTCGACGGGGGCGTCACAGGCCTCCAACTGCTCCGCGGCCCGGCCCAGCAGCCGGAGCATGTCCCCGCCGCTGCTGCACGCGGCGAGCACCCGCAGGGCCGCCGCCGTCTCGCGGCCGGACCAGGCACCGGCCATCCGCAACTCCTCCTCGACGAGGCTCCGCGCCCGGTCGGGGTCGCCGAGACGTACGCAGGCCATCGCCGCGCCGGTCCGCCAGGGCGCCACGGCGGGGCTGTCGGTGCCGCAGCGGGCCGCGATCCCGCCCATGGCGAGGAAGTCGTCGAGCGCGGCCGCGGCCTGCCCGTTCGCCAGGGCCTTGAGTCCGCGGGCGCGGAGCACCCGCATGCCGAGGGGGGTGCCGAAGGCGGCGGCGGGCAGCGCGGCCTGTGCCTCCTCGACGACGGGCGACTCGTTGCCGGTGAGGGCGTTGGCCTGCAGGACGGTGGCGAGGGGGAGGGCGAGGAAGATGCCCCAGTTCCGGGCCGGCAGCAGGCCGAGCGCCTCCGTGACCTCCTGTTCGGCGGCGTGCGGGCGGCCGCGGCGCAGCAGCACCTCGGCCCGTACGCTGCGGAAGAGCGCCTCCCACAGCGGTGCGGAGTGCCGCCGGGCCTCGCCGACGAGCCTTTCGGCCCACTCCCCGGCCTCGGCCGTGCGTTCGGCGTGGACGAGCGTGTGCAACGCCACGGTCAGGGCGGGCAGGGTGTCGTCTGCCAGCGGGTGGTTCCGCAGGATCTCCTGGGCCTCGGCGACCAGAGCGGTGTCCGGTCCGGTCGTGGTGTTGGCGCTGAGCATGGCGGCCGCCCGTCGCTTGGCGCCGAGTTCGGGCGACACGCCCAGGGCCCAGGGGTCGGCCGCGTCGGTGCTGCCGGCGTCGGAGTTCCACGCCGGGTAGAGAGCGTGCAGCCAGAGCCGGGAGGCCGCGAGGTGGGAGGCGGCGAGGGCGTCGTCGGCCGCCGGTTCCCGGGCGCCGCGTTCGATGAGGGCGTGGGCTTCGTCCGGATGCCCGAACCAGAGGTGGGCGTCGACGGCCGCCGAGACGCGCGGGCCGGAGAGCATGCCGGCCATCCCGCTCTCGGTGAGGGAGGGGACCCGCCGGTAGGCCGCGTACGGACTGCTGCGCCAGGCCGCCCGTACGAGCATGGCGACGCCGGCCGCCCGGCGCCGGTCGTCGTCGTCGTGCTCGTGGGCGAGCCGCAGGCAGTCCAGGGCGAACTGGCTCTCGCCGTCGACCAGGGCCTGCTCGGCCGCTTCGTGCAGCACGGGGATCGCGCACTGGCTGTCGAGGCGGTCCGCGGCCAGCAGGTGGCGGGCCACGGTGAGGGCCGAGGAACCGTTCTTGAACAGTTCGTTGGCGGTGTGGGTGTGGAGGGCGAACCGCTCTCCGGTCGTCATTCCGCCGAGGAGGGCGGCGGCGGCCTGCGGGTGGCGCAGCAGACCGTTGGAGAGCAGGCCGGTCTCCCGTAACAGGTTGACGGTCTGGGCGGTGTTGTCCGCATCGAGTCCGGCGAGCTTGGCGAGGACGTGCAGCGGTGGTGCCTCGTCGAGCAGGGCGAGCCGTCGGGCGACGTGCCGGACCTCCGGCTCGTAGCGGTAGACGCAGCCGATCAGCGCCTTGCTGAAGGCGGCGCCGACGCGGAAGACGGGTGTGCGCGGCGGCACGGTGTAGCGGTTGTCCTCGATGAGGCCCCGGACGAGCAGGGGGTTGCCGCCGCTGACGTCGTAGGCCTCGGCGGCCAGCGCCGACGCCACGCGGGGGCCCAGCTGCTCGGTCATCATGCTCTCGACCCCGAGCGGGGAGAGCAGCGGGAGCCTGAGGTGGCGGGACACCGGCTGGGCGGGCAGCTCGGCCTGGGAGAGGGTGGCGGGCCAGCGGGTGTGCAGGGACTCGTTCAGCAGCACCAGCAGGGGGGCCGAACGCAGCCGCCGTACGACGAACGACAGGCAGCGCAGCGAGGCGAGGTCGGCGAACTGGGCGTCGTCCACGCCGATGAGGAGCGGACCGTCGAGGTGTCCGACCAGGTCCAGCAGGGCCATGCACATGCCGTGGAAGGCGGCAGGGGCGACATCACCGCCGTCGTCACCGGGGCGGGCGCCTGTGGCCGTGGCGGCCTGGGCCTCGGCGACCCAGGCGGCGATGGGACCGGTGAAGGTGGGGGCCATGCCGGAAGCGTGGAAGAGCTGGGCCAGCAGAGCGAACGGAACGGCCTGCTCCAGGCGGGAGGCGGTGGCGGTCAGGACGCGCGCGCCGGCTTCGGCGGCGTGGCCCGAGAGCGCGCTGAGGAGTTCGGTCTTGCCGCTGCCGACCGGCCCCGAGAGGACGCCCACCCGGCTGGCACCGCCGAGGGCGTCGCGGAACAGGTCCAGCAGGACCTCTAAGTGAGCCGCGCGTTCGGGCACGGCGGTCGGTGGGGTCCCGCGCCGGCCACCTCCCCCGGACTCGACGGTGATCGAATGCGTCGGCACGCTACCCATGGTTTCCCCCTGGACTCTTGGGTGTTTCGCACTTCGTACGCGGCGGCAGCAGGCTCGCAGGTCCGGCTTTCGCCACCTGCCGGAGTGGCGGACCTGCGCTGCCGTCGTGGCAGGGAGGGCGGGGCGGCGGGTGCGGTCCGCAACGCTGCGCACCGGTTTCCGGCCTGCCCGCCCGGTGATCGGGATCGAGAGACGGAATACGGGCTCCGGGGGCGGTCGGCGCCACCCGGCCCATGTGTCAACTGGCCTTCCGGTGCGGGACTTCGCGAGGCGCGCTACCACCGGATCCGACCCGGCGAGGCTAACCGCGGCCGCATATTCGAGTCAACTCATGTTGGATCCGCCGAACCCCGGTATCAACACCAGTGGAACGCTACGATATCCGGACGACGACGGAGGCCCACGCTTGATGACCGACGACCCGGACAGCGGTCCCCCCAATGGCCTGGCTTTCAAGCTGAACCGCCTGTTCAGCACCACAGTCCCGGCCGGCCGCGGGCCGTATACGACGGAAGAGGTCGCCCGCGCCATCACGGCCGCCGGCGTCCCGATCTCGGGCAGCTACATCTGGCTGCTCCGCAAGGGGCAGCGCGACAACCCCACGCTCCGCCACCTGGAGGGCCTCGCCCGCTTCTTCGGGGTACCGCCGGCCTACTTCTTCGACGACCACGTCACCGAGACGGTCAACGCGGAGCTGGAGCTGCTGGCGGCCCTGCGGGAGGCCCAGGTCCAGCGGGTCGCCCTGCGTACCGCCGGCCTGTCGCCCAAGAGCCTCAAGTCCATCAGCGAGGTCATCGAGCGGGTGCGCGAGCTGGAGGGCCTGCCGCCGCACCCGGTGGCCGCCGGATTCGGCGACGAATACGGCCCGGAGGAGACGCCGGACGAGGAAAGCGGTCGGCCAGTTTGAAATACCCTCACCCAATGGCTTGACAAATCGGTTAGTGGCCGAATTCCTGCTGGTTCCCCCTCGTGCCGCCGTGCTCAGATGACAGGTGCAGCCATCACGAGGAGGGTCACGATGCACACCGGCACTCCGCGCGCCCTCGCCGGCGCGTGATCCCCGTGCGCCGGCGCGCCCGACCCGCCCCTCCTGCCGCGGACCTCCACGCCGAGCGGTACCGGGAACGGCTCGACAGCCTTCGACTGCCCCGCGGAAAGCACCTCGGCATCGACGAACTCTGCTCCCACATAGCCCGGTTGAGGGGCAGACCGATCGACGTACTGCCGCTCTCGCTGCCGACGGGCGGACCCCACGGCCTGTGGGTGGCCACCGCGGCACGCGATCACATATTCGTCGAGGAGCGGCTCGTTCCGGTCCACCGGCGCCAGGTCGTGCTCCACGAAATCGGCCACGTCCTGTGCGACCACCCCGCCTCCCCCGTGATGACCGCCCTGGACTCGCGCGCCCTCCTGCCCAGCCTCGACCCGGACGTCGTGCTGCGCGTGCTGGGGCGGGAGCACAGCTCGTCCGCGGCCGAGATCGAGGCCGAGACGATCGCCTCGCTCATCGGGCGGCACCTCGGCGACTGGTCCTCCGGCCGACTCGCCCGGGAGGTGCCCCCCGAGGCGAAGGACGTGGCGGACCGGCTGGCCGCCCTGCTCGAGGCCCCGGGGCGGCACACCCCGTGACCGCCGTGCTCTATCCCCTGTGCGCCGCCGTGTCCCTGCTGGCGATGGCCTACCGTGCCCGGGTGCTGCGGACGGACCCGTCCGCCCCGCAACTCGCCCTGGTGGCCAACTTCCTGCTGCTGGGCATCGTGTTCGCCGTCTCCACCCCCTCGCTGTACGTCGCCGTCAGCAGCGCCGCGGGCGTGGTGAACTTCGCCGGGCTCCTCGCACAGATCTGCGTCATCGGCATGACGGTCTGCCAGCAGGTGGTACTGCTGCACCTGAGGTACCCGGCGGAGACGGCACGCCGCAAGGCCGGACCGAGGGTGGCCACGCTCGGGCTGGTGGTGGCCGCCATGGCCGTGCTGTTCATGACCGGCCCCGGCATGGGCGAGGCGCCGGAGACCTTCTCGCTGGACAGCGCCCGCACCTCGCCCGCCTACCTGACGGTGTACCTGGCGGCGTTCACCGCCAACCAGGTACAGGTCGGCGCCATGGGGTGGCGGTACGCGAGGATCGCCCCCTCGGCCTGGCTGCGGCGCGGGCTGCGGCTGGTGGCGTTCACCCTGCCGCTGGCCCTCGCGTACACGGCCTGCCGGACGGCGGACGTGATCGCCGTCCGGTACGGCGGCAGCGGCCACGCCTGGGAGCCGGTCGCCCAGCTCAGCGTCGGGCTGGCCGTACTCGTGCAGACCGCGGGCTGGGTCCTGCCCGATCTCGGCCCGCACGTGTCGACGGCCGCCGCCCGGCTGCGGGCCCGTGCCGCGTACCGGGACCTCGCACCCCTGCACGTGACGCTCACCACCGCCGTACCCGAGCCGGTGCTGGACCTCGGCCGGGAGGCGGACCTGTCGACGCGGCTGTACCGCATGCTGATCGAGATCAGAGACGCCCAGTGGGAGCTGCGGACCTGGATGGACGCCGAGGTCACCGGACGGGCGCTCGAGGACGCCCGGCGGGCCGGGCTGACCGGCGAGGGCCGTGCCGCCTTCGTCGAGGCGGCCCAGCTGCTCGGCGCGATCGAGGCGCAGCGGGAGGGCCGGCCGCCCGACCGGCCGGCCGACACGCCGGTGACGGCCGCGCCCGGGGACCTCGCGGCCGAACTGGCCTTCCTCCGGCGGCTGGCGAAGGCGATGGATTCGCCGGCGGTCCGGTCCGCGGCCGGCATCGCCTCCGGGCACCCGAGCTGAACGCAGGCACCCCGCGCGAGGGCAGGGGCCCCTGGTCGTGCGGCTGCTCCTCGGCTCGGCCGGTCCGTACAGCGCAGCAGGCGGGCGGCAGTGGTGAACTGCCGCCCGCCTGCTGTCAGTGCTTCAGGCCGGGTGTGGGGCCGGGCTTCAGGCCGTGGGGGCCGGGAAGGTCGGGTACTCCACGCCGGAGACGTGCTGGACGACCCGGATGACCTGGCACGAGTAGCCGAACTCGTTGTCGTACCAGAGGTAGAGGATCGCGTTGTCGCCGTCGACCTTGGTCGCGCCGGCGTCGACGATCGACGCGTGGCGCGAGCCCACGAAGTCCATCGAGACGGCGTCGGGGGCCGTGGTGAAGTCGATCTGGCGCTTCAGCGGCGAGTGCAGCGAGACGTCGCGGAGGTAGTCGAGAACCTCGTCGCGGGTGGTCTCGCGGCCCAGGCGCAGGCTCAGGATGGCGATCGAGACGTCCGGGACGGGGACGCGGATCGAGCTGCCGGTGATCGGGGCCTTGAGCTCCGGCAGCGCCTTGGCGACGGCGGAGGCGGCACCGGTCTCGGTGATGACCATGTTGAGCGGCGCGGAACGGCCGCGGCGGTCGGCCTTGTGGTAGTTGTCCAGCAGGTTCTGGTCGTTCGTGAACGAATGGACGGTCTCCACGTGACCGCGCAGGACGCCGAACTCGTCGTCCATGGCCTTCAGCGGCGGGACGATCGCGTTCGTGGTGCAGGACGCGCAGGACAGCACCCGCTCGTCCGGCTTGATCATGTCGTGGTTGACGCCGTGGACGATGTTCGGGACGTCGCCCTTGCCCGGAGCCGTCAGGACGACCTTGTCGATGCCGGGGCGCAGGTGCTTGGACAGGCCCTCGCGGTCGCGCCACTTGCCCGTGTTGTCGATGAGGATGGCGTCGTTGATGCCGTACGCCGTGTAGTCGACCTCGGAGGGGTCGTTGGCGTAGATGACCTTGATCGCGTTGCCGTTGGCGACGATCGTGCTGTTCGCCTCGTCCACGGTGATGGTGCCGTTGAACTGGCCGTGGATCGAGTCGCGCCGCAGCAGCGAGGCGCGCTTGACCAGGTCGGCCTCGCCCCCGCCGCGCACGACGATGGCGCGCAGGCGCAGGCCGTTGCCCGAGCCGGCCTTCTCGATGAGCAGGCGGGCGACGAGGCGGCCGATGCGGCCGAAGCCGTACAGGACGACGTCGCGCGATCCACCGCGCTCGATCTTGTTGTCGCCGGTGGCACCGGCGACGGCCTCGGCGGTGAAGTCCGCAACCGACAGACCGCGGTCGTCGGCCTTGTGGTTCGCGGCGAGCATGCCGATGTCGATCTGGGACGGACCGAGATCGAGGGCGGTGAGGGCCTGCAGGAACGGCATGGTCTCGGTGACCGACAGCTCCTCGCCGTCGATCTGCCGGGCGAACCGGTGGGTCTTCAGGATGCTGACCACCGACTTGTTCACCAGGGAGCGGCTGTGCAGCAGGACGGTGACGTCCCGCTCGCGCTGCAGCTTCCCGATGATCGGGATCATCGACTCCGCGATCTCCTCGCGGAGCTTCCAGTCAGTGAACGAGTCCTCGTTGACAGTCACAGGTTTTATCTTTCGAGCTAGGCGGCGCTCATATGGTAACCCCTCGATACTTTGATCGATCAAGTGGTGTCCGCCGAACGGAACGCCGCCCCCTCTGACCTGCACCTTTCCGATGAACCTCGGGTTACTCCCAGTCGTCCCAGGCCGGGTCCTCGTCCTCCGGGCCGAACGGCGGCTCCTCGTCGTGGGGCTCCGGCTCCCGGCCGGCCGCCGGGCGGGCCGCCGGGGCGGCGGCCGTCACCGGTGCGGGGGCCGCCGCCGCGGCGGGGGCGGCGGTCCCGGCGGCTTCGGCGAGGGCGCCGAGGACGCCCTCGCCGTACCGGGCGAGCTTGGCCTCACCGACGCCGCCGATCCCGGACAGCTCCTCGACGCTGCCGGGCAGCGCCGTCGCGATCTCCCGCAGGGTCGCGTCGTGGAAGACGACGTACGCCGGCACGCCCTGCTCGCGGGCCGTCGCGGCCCGCCAGGCGCGCAGCGCCTCGAAGACCGGCACGACCTCGGCCGGCAGGTCCACCGGCACCCTGCCCTTCCCGGAGCGCGTCCCGGAGTCCTTGCGGGACGGCTTGGCGGCGGCCTTCTCCCTGCGCATCGGGACCTGGCGGCGGCCGCCGAGGACCTCGCCACTGCCGTCGGTGAGCACCAGCGTGCCGAAGTCGCCCTCCACGGCGAGCAGACCCTGGGCGAGCAACTGGCGCACCACGCCCCGCCATTCCGCGGTGCCGAGGTCCGCGCCGACACCGAACACGGACAGCGCGTCGTGGTCGAACTGGATGACCTTGGCGGTCTTCTTGCCCTGGAGGATGTCGATGATCTGGCCGGCGCCGAACTTCTGGCGCCGCTCCCGGGCCAGCCGCCACACGGTGGACAGCAGCTTCTGCGCGGCGACCGTGCCGTCCCAGGACTCGGCGGGGCTCAGGCAGGTGTCGCAGTTTCCGCAGGGCCCGGCGGACTGCCCGAAGTAGGCGAGCAGCCGCATCCGGCGGCACTCGACGGTCTCGCACAGCGCGAGCATGGCGTCGAGGTGCGCGGCCAGCGAGCGGCGGTGGGTGTCGTCGCCCTCGGAGCCTTCGATCAGCTTGCGCTGCTGCACGACGTCCTGCAGGCCGTACGCCAGCCAGGCAGTGGCGGGCTCGCCGTCGCGGCCGGCCCGGCCGGTCTCCTGGTAGTAGCCCTCGACGGACTTGGGCAGGTCCAGGTGGGCGACGAACCGCACGTCGGGCTTGTCGATGCCCATGCCGAAGGCGATGGTCGCGACGACCACCACCCCGTCCTCGCGCAGGAAGCGCGCCTGGTTGGCGGCGCGGGTGCGGGCGTCCATGCCCGCGTGGTACGGCACGGCGTCGATGCCCTGCTCGACGAGGAACGCGGCGGTCTTCTCGACCGACGAGCGGGACAGGCAGTAGACGACGCCGGCGTCCCCGTCGTGCTCGGACCGGATCAGGTCGAGGAGCTGCCGCGCCGGGTTGTCCTTGGGCACGATCCGGTACTGGATGTTCGGCCGGTCGAAGCTCGCGACGAAGTGCCGGGCGTCCTCCAGGCCGAGCCGGGCGGCGATCTCCGCGTGGGTGGCCTCGGTGGCCGTCGCGGTCAGCGCGATCCGCGGGACCTTGGGCCAGCGCTCGTGCAGCAGCGACAGGGCCAGGTAGTCGGGCCGGAAGTCGTGGCCCCACTGGGCGACGCAGTGCGCCTCGTCGATCGCGAACAGGGAGACCTTGCCGCGGTCGAGCAGCCGCTGGGTGCCCTCCGTACGGAGCCGCTCGGGCGCCAGGTACAGCAGGTCGAGCTCGTCGGCGAGAAACGCCTCCTCGACGCTGCGGCGCTGCACCGGGTCCTGGGTGGAGTTGAGGAACCCGGCCCGCACTCCGAGCGCGGTGAGTGCGTCCACCTGGTCCTGCATCAGCGCGATCAGCGGCGAGACGACCACGCCGGTGCCCTCTCTGACCAGCGCCGGGATCTGGTAGCAGAGCGACTTGCCACCGCCCGTGGGCATCAGCACCAGCGCATCGCCGCCGCTGACGACCTGCTCGATGATCTGCTGCTGCTCCCCGCGGAACGCGTCGTAACCGAACACGCGGTGGAGCACCTGCAGGGCAGCGGAGACCTCGGGAGAGGCGTCGGAGAGGGTCATTCCAGCAGCCTAGCGGCCGCCCCGGACACCCCGTTCCGGCTCCCCGGAACCTGTGGACAACTTCCGGTCGCGGCCACCTCCGGGGAGCCCGCACCCGGTCAGGTGCAGGCGAGCACCCGCAGCAGCGGCGGCTGCTCCGGCCACGGCAGATTGCCGCGGGCGGCCGCGGCGGCCAGCCGCAGCGCGCCCAGCAGCGGGTCGCCGTCCGGGGCCGGCAGCAGGACGTCCGGGAGCCGGCGGGTCAGCCGGGCGGCGACCGCGTCCCGCAGTCCGGGCAGCTCGAACAGGCGGCCGGTGAGGGCGATCCGACGAGCGGCCGCACCTGCGGCGACGGCGGCGGCGGTCCCGGCGATCTCGTCGGCGGCCCGGTCCAGGACGGCGGCCGCGGCCGGGTCCGCGGCCGCCGCCGCGGCGACCTCGGGCGCCAGCCCGGCCAGCAGGGCGGCCCGGTCCGGCCCCTGGAACACGGCCGGCCACCCCTCGGGCGGCCCGTACCGCCCGGCGGCGCGGGCGAGCAGGGCCGCCGAGCCGCCGTCCCGGCCGTCGTGCCACCGCAGGGCCGCGTCCAGGGCGGCCCGGCCGATCCAGGCGCCGCCGCCGCAGTCCCCCAGCAGGTGGCCCCAGCCGTCCGCGCGCCGCCAGCCGCCGGCCGGGCCGGTGCCCAGCGCGACCAGTCCGGTGCCGGCCGCGACGACGACACCCGGCCCGGCGCCCAGCGCCCCGGCGTACGCGCAGACCGCGTCGGAGGCGAGCACCAGCCGGCAGGCTCCGGACCGGGCGGCCAGCGGCCCGGGCAGCCGGGCCGCGAGGTCCCGGCCGAGCGCGACCATGCCGGTCGCCCCGAGGGCCAGCGCCCGCACGCCACCGGGCCCGCGCCGGTCGCCGCCGCCGGCGAGCAGCGCGTCGAGCGCGGGCAGCAGCACGTCGAGCAGCGCGCCGGCGTCGACCCCGCCCGGCCCGGTACGGGTGGCGACGGCGAGGTCGGTGCGCGCCGCGGGCCGCGGCCGCCCGTCCGGGCCGAGGCGGGCGAGCGCGATCCGCACGCCGGTACCGCCGACGTCCACGCCGGCCACCCACACGCCGGTGTCCGTGCGGCTCCCGCCGCCCTTCGCCGACCGGTCCATCCGCGTACCTCCGGTGCGCCGCCCTGCCGTTCCGTCCTCGTACCGCACCACCCGCCCGCCGTGCCGCAGGCCCGGCCGCGTGGGCCGCGGCCCCGGATGCACGACGGCGCCGCCGGCCGGCCCGCCCGCAGGGGGCGAAGCCGGACGACGGCGCCGCATCGGCTGCCGGGTCCGCTACGAGGCGTCGCGGACGGTGCCGGTGACCTTCGGACCGGGGATCGTCTCCCACTGGTCGTTGTACATCATCAGCTGTGCGTTCACGAGCTCGTCGGACTCGCGGACGGTGTCCTTGACCGTGGGCACGGCGAGTTCGACACCGAGCTTGCCGGCCGGGATGTTGACGGGCAGGGAGACGGTGCCCTCGGTGACGGCCGCGGACAGCGGCCGCGCCGGGTTCGGAACGTGGCCGAACCAGCGCTCGAGCCAGCGCGGGTCGATGTCGGCGGTGGACAGCTCGGTGCCGTTCACGACCTTCTTGAACTCCAGCTCACCCGAGATGTCGGCGTCGGCGACCGCGGACAGCGAGACCTTCCAGACCAGCTTCCTGCCCTCGGTGGCCTTCGCGGCCGGGGTGATGGTGATCTTCGGCATCGGGTCGTCGTTGAGGGTGGTCACACCGCCGCGGTGGGAGCCGACCACGACCCCGGCGACCGCCTTGACGAAGATGTCGCGCGTGTCCTCGCGCCCGTAGCGCGTGTTGCCGGTGACGGGGACCTTCACGTCGATCTCGCTGCCGCCGGGGCGCACGGTGACGATCCGCGAGGTGGCGCGCCCGGTGACCGGGTCGGGCACGAACAGCCGCAGCCGGCCGCTGCCGTGGCCCGAGGCCTGCACGGGGATCCGGTAGGTGCGGACGCCCGAGTCGCCTTCCTTCACGCTCAGGCGGCCGATGTCCACCCGGGTCAGTGCGGCCGGTTCGACGGCCGGGGTGCCGGGGCGCCAGCCCCAGGCGTCGATCAGCCAGGCCTGCCCGGAGGCGCTGCGCGGGGTCAGCTCCAGGGACTTGACCTTCTTCAGGTCCACTCCGGCGCGGACGGCGGCGGCCAGCGGCACGCGGACCTCGCGCGCCCACCAGGAGGCGGTGCGGTCGGTGCCCGGCAGCCCCTCCACACCGGCGCGGCCGAGCACGGCCCGCTTGCCGGCGGCGTCGACGACGGCGACGTCGAAGGAGGTGCCGGTGCTGCCCGGCGGCACGAACGCCCGCAGGGCCAGGGACTCGGCGCCGTGCAGCGAGACGGCCCGGGCGGGCGTCACGGTGATCGGCGCGCCCGCGCGCGACCACTTCAGGGCGACCGCGTCACGGCCGGGCTCGGGCGAGGTCTCCCAGCCGGCGAAGTGCGGGGAGAAGCCGCGGGTGTCCGGCGGCAGGCAGGACCGCTTGGGGTCCGGGTCGATCTGGGCGCAGACCCGGCCGCCGCCGGTCACGGTGGTGGCGGGGTCGGGCAGGAAGGCCGGGGTGCGGTTGCCGCCGACGGCGTGGGTCAGCACCCGGGCCGGGTCGGCGGAGGGGGCGCGGCGGCCGGTGCCGTCGAGGAGCGGGCGCACGTTGTCGTCGCCGGCGACGAACAGCCGGGCCGCGGCGGCGATGTAGGTGGCGCCGGCGGTCTGCTGCTGGGTGGCGGTCAGCCGGGTCTTCTTGCCGGGGGAGCACACCGGGTCGGCGGTCTCGCCGGGCCAGAAGTCGTCCTCGGCCGGGGCCTTGGCCTGGCCGGGAGTCCACTCGGTGTTGAAGAAGTTGTGGTTCGCCCCGACCATGTACACCGAGCTGTGCAGGGCCTTGCCCCGGCTGATCCCGCGGGTGCCGTCGGCGAAGACCTGGCCCTGGAGGTCGGAGACGTCGCCGTCGCAGCCCGGGAGGATCGTCATCGACGGGACGTCGGCGACCGGGTTCTGGCCGAAGATGGTGGGGCCGATCAGCACGTTGCCGCGGATCTTCCAGCGCACCGGGCCCCGGTAGCCGTCCTGGGCGGCGGGCGGCTTGTCGAGGCTGTCCATCGCGGCGCGGTTGACGCCCTCGCCGCCGCGCGAGTGGCCGACGAGCATGACCCGCGACAGGTCGGCGGGTGCGGTCGCGCGGACCGCGGCGGGGGCGCCGGACCGGTCGTCCGCCCAGCCGGCCCAGCTGCCGAGGTGCCGGCGCACCAGCGAGGAGCGGCCCTGGGCGCCGGCGTCCTCGGCCTTCCAGTCCTGGCCGTTGATGCCGTTCGCGGCGATGGAGACGGTCACGTACCCCTGGGAGGCGAGCAGCTTCTGGGCACCCAGGTAGCCGCGCTCGCTCGGGATCGGCTGGAAGCCCGGCTTGCAGGGCCAGTCGCCGGTGACCTCGCCGCCGCCGGGCTTGTAGCAGGTGGCGTGCCGGCCGTGCAGGAAGAGGGCCACCGGGCGCTTGCCGGGGGCGTTCGTCGGGCCGACGACGGTGGCGCGCATCTCCACGGGCGCCTCGTAGCCGGGCAGCTTCACCGGCTTCAGGTCGTACGACCCGGTGGTGGTGCGGTAGGTGCCGGGTTTCCCGGGGTCCACCGGGTTGGCCGGCAGGGGTGCTTCCGGACGCACCCGGGCACTCGTGCCGGCCGAGTTCGGGGTGGCGGCCGGGCCGTCGAGGCGGCGGCCGGCGGCCACCACGCGCAGGTCCGCGTCCTGGCCGATGCGCAGGCCGGCCAGCGGCAGCCGGAACGAGCGGCCGTCGGGGGCGGGCTCGGGACGGCCGAGCAGCCGGTCGCCTGCGTGGAACTCGACCCGGGCACCGCCCATCGGCACCCGCTCGGGCGAGGTCCACACCAGCCGGCGGTCGGCGCCGGAGCCGGAGATCTGCCAGCCGTCGGGGAGTCCGCCGGCTCTGCCCGCGAGGTCCGACAGGGAACCGGGGGAGCCGGGGGCCTGCGCCGCGTACGCCGTCCCCGGCACTGCCGCGGCCAGCGCGAGCACCGCCGTGGCGGCGGCCGCCACGCGTGTGACACGTATCAAGGTGGTCTTCCTCATCGTCGGTCTCGTCGGGCACCGCCCGGACGTGCCGGGGGGCCTTCTCGATCCCGGGAGACGGCAACGGGCCGCCCGGGGTTGCCTCGTGATGAGAGCAAGATTCCAAAAGGCCGCCCGGAGCGGCATGTTGGCCGATAACGACCGTCATGTCCTGTTTCCGGCCGTCCCGTCGACGGAGCGCGCCCGGAACGAGGGCGCGGTGCCTGCCGCTGCCGGCCGTCCGGCCGGCACTCCCCCACGCGGCCGGCACCCGGTCCCGTGGCCGGAACGCGCCCCTCCTGCCACCGGGCGGGTCAGCGTCCGACGCGCGGGCAGAGGGCCGCCACCGCCGGATCCACGACGCCGTGGGCGGCCGCGCAGACGTGGCGCATGTCGTACGAGGGGCGCGGGTGGGAGCGCGGGCGCGCCTTCGGGCGGGGGACGGAACGGGGGCGCGGTTGCGCCTTGGGGCGGTGCCGGACGGGCCGGCGCACCCCGGCCTTGCCGCGCTTCGCCGGCCCGGCCTTCGGGCGGGTCCGCGTCTTCGTCCCGGCCGCGGCGCCGCGCCTGACCTCGTTCTTCGCCCGGGTCTTCGCCGCCCCCGCCCGGGCCTTGGCCTTGGCCGTGCGCACCGCCGCGGCCCGGCGGCCCGGCTCGCCCGGCGCCCCGGGCGCGGCGCCCGCCCCGGACCCGCCACCCGGCGGCACCGGTTCCGACGACCCGGCCGGTACGACGGACCCCGGCGGCCCCGACGCCGCCGGCACCCCCGGCGGCCCCAGGTCGAGGACCGCGCGGGCGGGGGCCGCCGGCCGGACCGGGCCTGGCGGGCGGACGTCGGGCGCAGGGGTGGTGGACACGACGACGCAGCCCGCCGCGCCGAGCGCGAGCAGCAGGAACGGGGCGAACCGGAAACGGGATGTCATGCGGCCACCCTGGCGCAGCCCGCCCTCCCCCGGCCCGGCCCCGCCGCAGGGATCACCGGTCCGGGTGACCCCGCCCCGCCCGGGGTCGGGCACGCGGTGCCATCCGGCCATTTTTTTGACAGGGACCTGACACTTCATGCCGGCTGTGGGACCTTCCCACACGCACCGGCTCCGTCGGCGCGGTGCCCCGCCGCGCCGCTCACCCCCACCTGCACGTGGCAAGGAGGAGCACGATGAGGTACCTCGCGAAACTCTCCTGCGCGTCGGCCCTGGTCCTCGCCGCCGCCCTCGGCGGCACCACCACGGCCACCGCCCTCGGTCCGGCCGCCGACCAGCTCGTCGACGGCGTGATCGTGGTCGCGGGCAGCACCTGCACCTGGACCAACGGGAAGACCAGCGCCAATCCGCCGGCCGCGCTCACCGTCGACCGCACCACGATCAACACCCCGGGCGGCAACCTCGCCTGCAGCGGCGGCATTTCCGCCGTGCTCAACAACAACCCCGGCTTCACCTTCGACGACGCCGCCGGGACCGCCCGTACCGACGTCATCGACATCACCGGCCGGCAGAGCTTCATCTCCTGCCGCTACAAGGCCACGAACATCCTCTGGAACCGCGACGGGACCACCCTCAAGTACGTCAACCGGGCCTTCACCGCGACCAAGACCTCCGGCAGCTTCCTGTGCCCCGGCTCGGTCACCACGGACGCCGGCGGCGCCTCGATGCTCTTCCGCTGAGCCGCCCGGCTCCGCAGCCCGCACGGAAAACAGCCCTGCCCCGGCCGGCTTCCGACCGAGGCAGGGCTGCGCAGCCGCCGCGCTCAGCGGTCGCGCACCGCCACGATCCCGTTGAAGACGCCGACGTACGCGGTCCCGTCCGGCCCGAGCGTGATGGGCGCCCAGTTGTTGTCGTACGCCGGCCCGGTGCCGGTCAGCTGCCGCCAGCGGCGCTCACCGGTGCGGAAGTCCACGGCGGTCAGGTACCAGGCGTCGATGCCCCAGGAGTGGGGCTGCTTCTCGTAGAAGTAGAGGAGCCCGTTGCCGGTGGACAGCTTCGGCACGGTGGAGGGCGAGCGGACCGCGCTCTCCCAGACCGTGTCGCAGCCGCTGCCGTCCGGCCGGACGTCGATGCGCGTCACCCCGCCCACCACCGACTTGCCGAGCAGCAGCGTGGTGACGTTCTCGTAGCCGTAGTTGTTCTCCACGACGAGACTGTTCCCCCAGCTGATCAGGGAGTTGTCGGTGGTCGAGGCACCGCTGCCGAAGACCGGCACCTTGCAGACCAGCCGTCGGTCCGCCGGCACGTCCGTCCCCCGCCGGTAGACGAGGACGTTCATGCGGTCGTCCGCGTTGTCGGTGATCGCCACGTAGTCGTCGCCCCGGCCGAAGAGGTCGGGAGTGGTGCCCGAACCCTGGTTCACCGAACCGGGCTTGGCGCCGGTGCCCCGGTCGTACACCTCCCGCCACTGCACCTGCGGGGTGCCGTCGGCGGCCGCGCGGAAGCTGTAGAGGGCGTGGTCGGAGACGATGGACACGCCGTCCTCGGCCACCGAGAAGGAGTTCTGGATCTCCTCCCCCGCCAGCCGCACCGACCGCACCGTGCCCGTCCCCGGGTCCACCGTGCCGACCCGGCCCTGGCGGGTGACCCACCAGATCCGGCCGTCCCAGTCGGGCATCACCGAGGTGACCGGGTCGCAGCTGCCGCTCGGCCACAGGTTGGTCCAGCTCACGCAGTCGTGCGGGACCTGCGGGGTGAGGTCCCAGTCGTCCTCGACGGTGAACTTCCAGCTGCCGTCGGGGTTCTGCGCGTGCCCGAGGCGCAGGATGTGCTGGCGCGAGTCGGCGAGGACCGCGCGGTCCTGGTCGTCCAGGTAGAAGTACGCACCGCCCGAGGTGTCCTTGAAGATCTTCGAGAAGTCGAGCGTGGTGATCGCCTCGACGGTCGAGGAGCGCTGCGGGAGCGGGTGCTCCGCGAGCGTGTCGAGGGTGCGGGGATCGAGCAGCTTGACCTTGAAACCTGCGAAGGTGCCGCACACCGTCACCAGCCGGCCGCCGGAGTCGAAGGTGGCGGTGGCGCACTCGCCGCCGAGCGCGGCGATCTTCTCGCTGCGTACCTCCGGGTCCTTGCCCAGCGGCCCTGACCAGGGATACGTGGCGCTGCCGGCCGCGTCGGCGTGCATGCCGCTGCGGCCGTTGGGGGCGAGGTACGGGTGCTGGGGCGGGGCCTGCCCGGGCAGCGGGGCGGCCGTCGCGGGGGCGCCCTCGTACTGGCTCACGAGCCGGTGGCCGGGGGCCTTGGGTATCTCCTCGGCGTGCGCCGGGCCGATCCCGTACAGCGCCGCTGCTGCGGCGAGGGCCGGGGCCACCGCGCAGTTCAGCGTTCTGCGGAACATCCTGTGGGTCCTCCTCGGATACGTGATCGCGCCGGGCCAGACGCTAGAACTCGTTGCCTGAGGAGTCCATATCGGCGGGGGATGATTCACGAACGCGCAACAGTGGCTCAGGGTTTGAGGGTGCCGACCACGTCCGCGGTGGTGGCGAGGCCGTGGTGGATCGTCTCCGCGATACTGCTGCCGGCCAGGCAGAAGCCGAGCAGCAGGCAGACGACGGCGTGCGAGACCTTGAGCCCGCCGCTGCGCACGAAGATCACCGCGAGGATGAGGAGCAGCAGTACCAGGGAGATGGAAATCGCCATCGGAACCTCCTGCGCCGCAGGGTCCGGCCCGTGCGGGCGGGAGCGTCGTCACGGGGTGTCCGTGGGGTCCTCCGCTGCGGCATCGGTCCGCCATCCTGGTGCAGCGGAAGATCCTTCCGGGTAATGACGTGTGGGCCGTCCGGGTGGTTGACCGTGGGTGACGGCGGGTCGGCGGGCCCGGCCCCGGTCCGCCGGACCGGCCCTACGGGGTTCGGCCGGCGAGTTCGGACCAGTGGACGGTCCGGTCGCACCAGCGCTCCAGGAGCACCGGGTCGTGGCCGACGGCGAGCAGTCCGGCGCCGGTGTCCGCGCGGTACTCCTCGACCACGCCGACGAGGGCGGCGGCGGTGGAGGCGTCGAGCATGGCGGTCATCTCGTCGCACACCAGCCAGCGCGGCCGGAGCACCAGTGCCCGGGCGAGGCAGGCGCGTTGCAGCTGTCCGTCGCTGACCTCGTGGGGCCGCCGGCCGAGCAGGTCGGCGCCGAGGCCGACGCGTCCGGCGAGTTCGGGGACGCGGGTGCGGACCTCGGGGCGGCGGCCGCAGGCGCGCAGCGGTTCGGCGATCAGGTCGTGCAGGGGCAGCCGGGGGTCGGCGGCGAGCCGCGGCTGCTGGAAGACCACGCCGACGGCGGTGCGCTGCTCGCGCGGGGCCCGGTGGCGCCAGCGGGTGACGGGGGTTCCGTCGAGGACGAGGGTGCCGCGGTCGGGGCGGTGCAGCAGGGCGGCGACGCGGGCGAGGGTGGACTTGCCGCAGCCGCTGGGGCCGAGCAGGCCGGTGGACGTACCGGGTTCGAGGGTGAGGGAGACGTCCCGTACGGCGGGGGTGCCGCGGCCGTGGCCGGCGGTGATCGAGCGGAGTTCAAGCACGTGCGGGCTCCGGTACGGCGGGGTGGTGGCAGGCGAGTCCGCCCGTGAACGCGGGACGTTCGGCGCAGGCCGGGCCGGCCGCGGGGCAGCGGGCCGCGAAGGCGCAGCCGGGCGGGAGGGCGGAGAGCGCGGGCGGGTTGCCGGGCAGCGGGGTGAACTCGCGTTCCGGCAGGGCCGCGAGGAGCCCGCGTGCATACGGGTGCCGGGGGCCGGGTGCGCCGAAGAACCGTGCGGCGGGGGCGAGTTCGACGATGCGGCCGGCGTACATGACGGCGACGGTGTCGGCGATCCGGGCGGCGGCCGCGAGGTCGTGGGTGATCATCAGGAGGGACCGGCCGTCGCGGGTGTGGGCGCGGAGTTCGTCGGCGGTGCGGTGCACGAGGTCGCGGTCGAGGCCGGTGGTGGGCTCGTCGGCGAGCAGCAGGGGTGCGTCGCCGACGAGGGCGAGGGCGGTGGCGGCTCGCTGGGCGAGGCCGCCGGACAGTTCGTGCGGGTGGCGGTCGAGGTGGCCGGTGGGGAACGCGGCGCGGGCGGCGGCCGCTTCGGCGGCGGCCCGCCGTCCGGCGCGGGGGGCGCCGGTCAGTTCCCGTACGGCTTCCTCCAGCTGGGAGCGGACGGTGCGGACCGGGGTGAGGTGGGCGGCGGGGCTCTGCGGGACCAGTCCGATGCGCCGGCCGCGGACGGTGCGGGCGAGGGTGCGTTCGTCGGCGGCGAGCAGGTCGAGGCCGTCGTCGAGGAGGGCGGTGCCGGCGGTCTGGGCGTTGCCGGGCAGCAGGCCGAGGAGGGCGGAGGCGAGGACGGACTTGCCGCAGCCGCTCTCGCCCACGAGGACCAGGCATTCTCCGGCGGCCAGTTCGAAGCCGGCGTCGATGACGGCTTCGACGTACCGGCCGCCGCGCAGGGCGAAGCGTACGGAGAGCCCGTGCACGCGCAGCACGGGCCGGGCGGCGGCCTGCGTGCCGGGAGGCTGCGTGCCGGGGGTCCGGGGGCCGGGGGTCCGGGGGCCGGTGGTCACAGCATCAGCTCCGAGCGGGTGCGCGGGCTGAGGCGGTCGCGCCAGGCGGCGGCCAGTCCGGCGAGGGCGAGGGTGGGGACGATGAGGAGGAGGCCGGGGAAGAGGGTGGGCCACCAGGCGCCGGCGAGCAGCGGACCGCGGGCGTTCTGCACCAGGGTGCCGAGGCTGGCTTCGTGGGCGGGCAGGCCGAGGCCGAGGAAGGACAGCGCGGACTCGTGCCACATGGCGTGCGGGATCATCAGTACGGCGGCGAGTCCGGCCTGCGGGAGGACCCCGGGCACCAGGTGGCGCAGGGTGATCCGGAACCGGGAGGCGCCGCCGGACAGGGCGGCGTCCACGAAGGGGCGGCTGCGCAGGGAGAGCATCTCGGCGCGCACGATCCGGGCCGTGGAGAGCCAGTGGGTGAGGGCGACGGACACGACGACGGGCCAGACTCCGGGCCGGAACAGGGCCACGACGAGGACGCCCAGCAGCAGGTGCGGCACGGCGGAGAAGGTGTCGACGAGCCGCATCAGGAGCCGGTCGGTCCAGCCGCCGAGGGCGCCCGCGGCCGCGCCGACGGCGGTGCCGGCGACGGTGGCGACGAGGGCGGCGACCACGCCGACGAGGAGCGAGACCCGCAGCCCGTGGACGGAGCGCAGCAGCAGGTCTCGGCCGACTTCGTCGGTGCCGAAGGGGTGGTCCCAGGAGGGCGGCAGGAGTTTCGACGCGAGGTCGACGGCCTGCCGGTCGAGGGGGACGAGCGCGGGGACGAGCAGCACGGCGAGGACCGTCGCGAGGACCAGGGCGGCGGAGAGGCGCACGCGCAGGGTGCGGGTGCCTGCGGCGCCGGCGGTCCGGCCGGGGCGGGTGCGCCAGACGGGGGCGGCTTCCGGTGGGGTCGCGGGCTCAGCCATCGAAGCCCGCCCTCGGGTCGGCCAGTCCGTACAGCAGGTCGGCGAGGAGGTTGCCGGCGAGGACGGCCGCGGTGGCGAGCGTGGTGAGGGCGGCGAGCAGCGGGAAGTCGACGGAGGTGGCGGCCTCGACGGTGGCGGCGGCGATGCCGGGCCAGCTGAACACGGTCTCGACCAGCAGTGCGCCGGTGATCACTTCGGGGATCCGGGAGCCGATCAGGGTGAGCATCGGGAGCATGCCGGAGCGCAGGGCGTGGCCGCACAGCACGGTGCGTTCGCGCAGGCCGCGGGCCCGGGCCCCGCGGACGGGGTCCTCGGCCAGGGCGTCGGCCACGCCCTGGCGGGCGTAGAGGTGGAACCAGGGCAGCTGGGTGAGGGCGAGGACACCGGCGGGCAGGACCAGGTGCCGGGCGACCTGGCCCGCGGTGACCGCGTCGGCGCCGGGGTCGGTGAGTCCGCCGGCGGGCAGTACGCCGAGGTGGACGGCGAAGAACCAGACGGCCAGCAGGCCGAGCCAGAAGGCGGGGGCGGCTTCCAGGGTGTACGCGGCCGCGGTGGCGGTGCGGTCGACGAGGCCGCCGGGGCGGCGGGCGGCGAGCACGCCGAGGACGGTGCCGAGCAGCACGGCGATGACGAACGCGGTGCCGGCCAGCAGCACGGACCAGCCGAGGCGTTCGGCGATCACGTCGGCGACGGGCCGGCGCATGACGGCGGAGGCGCCGAAGTCGCCGGTGGCGGCCGAGGTGAGCCAGTCCCACCAGAGGGCGGTGACGGGCCGGTCCGCGCCGAGGTTGGCGCGGATCTGGTCGAGGTTCTCCTGGGAGGCGGTCAGCCCGGCGGTGCCGGCGTAGGCGCGGACGGGGTCGAACGGGGAGAGCGCGGCGGCGGCGAAGACCCCGAAGGTGACGGCGAGCAGGACGGGGACGGCGAACAGGGCCCGCCGCCCGGCCATGCGGGCCATCGGCCCCCAGGGCAGCGGGCGGCGGCTCACCGCCGGGGCTGCCACTTCTCGACGTTCCACCAGGGGCCGGAGCCGAGGCCGTGGTCGTGGGGCTCGACCTGGGTGGTGAGGTCCGCCCAGCGGTCGCCCAGGACGTAGAGGTGGTCGATGTGGGTGAGGAAGGTGTAGCCGGGGTCCTTCACCAGCTCGCGCTGGACGGTGTCGTACGCGGCCTTGCGGGCGGCGGGGTCGCCGCTGCGGCGGCCCTGTTCGAGGGCCCGGTCGACGGCCGGGTTGTCGTAGCGGGCCATGTTGTTGAAGCCGTCGCCGCCGAGGGTGGACATGAGCAGCTGGTACTGGTCGAAGTCGGGGTCGGCGGGTGAGCCGCCGCCCGCGAGGACGGCGTCGGTCTTCATGCGGGGCTCGATGACCTCCCAGGTGCCGGCCTGGGTGGTGATCTCGATGCCCGCCTTCTTGGCGTCGGAGGCGTAGGCGAGCGCGTGGTCCTGGCGGAGCTTGTCGCCGGAGGTGTACCAGAGCGGGAAGGCGGCGCGGACGCCGTTCCTGGTGCGGATGCCGTCGGGGCCGGGAAGCCAGCCGGCGGCGTCGAGGAGGCGGCGGGCCCGTCCGGGGTCGTGGGCGCGTTCGGTGCCCTCGGCGAACCAGGGGCTGTCGGTGGGGACCGGGCCGTAGGCGGGCTTGCCGGCGCCGTCGAGGAGCTTGTCGACCATGGCCTTGCGGTCCACGGCGAGGTCGAGGGCGCGGCGGACGGCCGGGTCGCCGGTCACCGGGTGGTGGGTGGGGAGGGTGACGCTGCGGTGGTCGAAGGAGGTCGCGGCGAGGGTGGTGCGGCCCTTGTCGTGGGCGAAGCCCTTGGCGAGGCCGGGCGGCAGGATCGCGCCGTCGAGTTCGCCGGACCGCAGCCGGGTGGCGCGCACGTCGTCGTCCTTGATGACGGCCATCGTGAACTTCTTCACGGTGGGGGCGCCGCCCCAGTAGCCGGGGTTGGCCTTGAAGGCGAGCTTCTCGCCCTTGGACCAGGTGGTCAGGACGTAGGGGCCGGTGCCGATGGGGCGGGTGGTGAACTCGCCGCTGTTGACGTCCTGGCGGCCGGCTATGTGCTCGGGGGCGATCGGCAGGACGGTCCGCTCGGCGAACGGAGCGTAGGGGTACTTGAGCGTGAACACCACGCGGTCGTCGCCCTCGGCCCGGACGGACCGGACGGCGTCGAGTTCGCTGCGCGCCGGGTTGTTCGTCTTCGGGTCCAGGATCGTGCGGTAGGTGAAGACGACGTCCCGGGCGGTGAAGGGCGCGCCGTCGCTGAAGCGGACGCCCTTGCGCAGGCTGTAGGTGTACGTGAGGCGGTCGGCGGTGACTTCGGGGAGCGCGACGGCGAGCGCGGGGCGCAGCCGCATCGCGGAGTCGTGGGTGAGCAGCCCGTCGAAGATCTTGGAGTTGCCGTCCTTGCCGTAGCCGAGCAGCGGGCTGAGGGTCTCCGGTTCGTTGGCGATGCCGACGACGACGGAGTCGGGGGACCCCGCTGCGGCGCTGCCGCCGGCGGGCCGGGAGCAGGCGGCCGCGCTCGCGATGAGGGCGGCGGCCATGGTGGTTGCGGCGAGTCCCCGTGCCGTGCGGGCCGTCATGCTGTGCACACCTCTGTACTGCTCGTCTTGCCTGCTGATCAAAAGTAATTGCGACTCGCTCGCAATTAAACAGTACGCAAAGAGCATGGACCGACACAGTCCGGCCACCGCGCACCGAGTACGGACACTCTGCGCGCCTTGGCGCACGCGTCTTGATGACCGGCCGGATGCCGTGCCATATATGTCTAGACCTTTGACCGAGAGCGTGGGGAGGGCCGTGCGACGCCCTGTGGGAACGGCCGTCCTCGTCTGCGGCCTCGGCGCCCTGCTGGCGGGCTGCGCCGGGACGGCGCCCGACACCCAGAGCCCGCCCGCACCGGCCGGACTGACCGCCCAGGCGGGCAGCTCCGGCTCCGTCCACGTGATGTGGGAGGACGCCGACCCCGCCGACGGCGTGACCGGCTACCAGGTGTTCCGCGGCGCCGCCCTGGTCCGCGAACTCCCCGCCGGCAAGCGGATGGTGGACATCACCGGCCTCGCCCCGCTGACCGCGTACGGCTTCTCGGTCCGCGCGAAGGACGCCTCCGGCAACCTCTCGCCGCGCAGCGCGGAGGCGCGCGTGACCACCCCGGCCGCCACCCCCGACGACCACCGCCCGCCCGGCGCCCCGGCCCGGCTGACCGGGCGCCCCGACGGACCGCGGACGGCCGTGCTGGAGTGGCGGGCCGGCACCGACGACACCGGCGTGAGCGCGTACGACGTCTACCAGGGCGGCGTCCGCATCCACACCGTGGACGGCCGGACCACCCGCACCCGGCTCACGGGCCTGCGCCCGGACACCGCCTACACGTTCACCGTCCGGGCCCGGGACCGTGCCGACAACTCCTCCCCCGACAGCCCGGCCGCCGACGTCACGACCCCGCCCGGCGCGGACGACGGAAGGTCCACGGTGCCGGCGGACTTCCGCGCCGAGGCCGCACCGGGCGCGGTGGCGCTGTCCTGGTACGCCCCGGACACCGGCAGGCCGGTCACGGAGTACGAGCTGTACGTCAACGGCCGGGCGGCCACGGTCGTCCAGTGGGGCCGGGGCGCGGTCCCGGCGGGCCGCGCGTCCTACCGGCTCACGGTCGCCGAACCCGACGGCACGGTGTGGCGCCTCAAACTGCGCGCCCGGCTCCCCGACGGCTCCTGGGGATCATTCTCCGTTGAGCGTTCGGTCACACTCGCAGGTCCGTAGCCGCAAGAGCCCCGCCCCTTGGTGATCATTCGGTCAACAATGATCACGAGGGCGGCCTCGGGCCGTCGGGTGGGACAGAATCTGTCGCCGTGTTGGGGAATCTGCCGTCGGAGACGGCAAGCTTTGTGGGACGCGGCACCGAACTGGACCGTCTGCACCGGCTTCTCCGGGACCGGCGGCTGGTCACCCTGACCGGCGTGGGCGGCGTGGGCAAGTCCCGCCTCGCCCTGCGGGCCGCCCGCCGCGCCTCCCGCGGCTACCCGGACGGCGCCTGGTGGGTGGAGCTGTCGCCGCTGCGCGACCCCGCCCTGCTGACCGCCACCGTCGCCCACACTCTGGGGCTGGCCGAGCAGTCCCTGCTCTCCTCGGACGAGGAGCTGTGCGCATGGGTCGCCGACAAGGACATGCTGCTGGTGCTCGACACCTGCGAGCACCTCGTCGACGACTGCCGCCACCTCGTCGCCGAACTCCTCCAGTCCGCGCCCGGACTGACCGTCGTGGCCACCAGCCGCCAGCCGCTGGGCTGCCACGGCGAATGGGTCACCGAGGTGCAGCCGCTGCCCGCCGAAGGGGCCGACAGCGACGCCCTCGCCCTGTTCCGGGACCGGGCGGTGGCCGCGGGCCCGCAGGCGGCCGCCGCCTTCACCGACCCCCGGCGCGCGGCCACCGCGGCCGATGTGTGCCGGCGCCTCGACGGCATCCCGCTGGCCCTGGAGCTCGCCGGCGCGCGGCTGCGGCTGTGGACGCTGGAGCAGGTCGCCGAACGGCTGGGCACCCGCTTCGAGTTCCTCTCCGACAACCGCACCGCGCAGCTGCCCCGGCACCAGACCCTGCGGACCGCGATCGGCTGGAGCCACGAGCTGTGCGAGCCGCTGGAGCGGCTGCTGTGGGCGCGCCTGTCGGTGTTCGCCGGCGACTTCACCCCGGCCGCCGCCCGGGCCGTGTGCGCCGGCGGCCCGCTGAGCGCGGCCGAGGTGCCGCGGGTGCTCGCCGGGCTCGCCGGGAAGTCCGTGGTGCGCCGCACCGTGGCGGGCGCCGGGGAGCGGTACCGGATGCTCGACACCATCCGCGAGTACGGCCGCACCTGGCTGGTGGAGCTCGGCGAAGAGCGGCGCTGCGCCGACCGGCACGCGCACTGGTTCGCCGCGATGGCCGGGCAGGCGGCCGAGGGCTGGATGGGGCCGGAGCAGATCGACTGGTACCGGCGGATCAGCAGCGACCACAGCGAGCTGCGGGCCGCCCTGGAACACCTGCTGGGCACCGACCCGGCGGCGGCCCTGGAGATGGCGGGCACGCTGTGGTTCTTCTGGTTCTGCTGCGGGCACCTGCGCGAGGGCCGTTCCTTCCTGGAGCGGGCGCTGGCGGCCACGGACCCGGAGCCGTCTCCCGCCCGGGCCCGGGCGCTGTGGGCCCTCGGGCTGGCCGCGATGCTCCAGGGCGACATGACGGCCGGGCTGGCCCGCGGGCAGGAGGCCGCGGCGCAGGCCCGGGCACTCGGTGACCCCGAGCTGGAGCTGCGGGTCGCCTACCTGGTCTCGGTGTGCATCCTGATGCCGGGCGATCCGGAGCGGGCCCTGGAGCTGGCGGATCCGGCGGCCCGCGCTCCGGTCATCGCCCGGGGCGGCGATCCCGACGGGGCCGGCGCCCTGCTGACCCGGCTCTCGGCCGCGTACGCGTACTGCGTACTGGAGCGGTACGAGGAGGCGACGGCGGAGGCCGCCGGGCTGCTGGCGGCGTGCACCGGGCTGGGCGAGCGGTGGCTGCGGGCGTACGCGGACTACGTGCTGGCGCTGATCGCCCTGCGGTCGGGGCGGCCCGGCGAGGCGGGCCGGCACGTGCGCGCCATGCTCTCGGGCAAGCGGCTGCTGCACGACAGCTTCGGCATCGCGATCGGGCTGGACCTGCTGGCCGCGGCGGTCGCGGCGCAGGGCGACGGGGTGCTGGCGGCCCGGCTGCTGGGCGCCGGGCACGTGGTGTGGCGGACCGTGGGCAGGCCGCAGATGGGCTCGCCCTCGCTGGAGGCCGTGCGGGACGCCGGCGAGCGGCAGGCCCGGGCCGCGATCGGCGACGCGGCGTTCGAGCAGGCCTTCCTGAGCGGCGTGGCGGCGCCGCCGGCACCGATGTGACCCCCCGGGCCGCTGTGCGTTCGGCCCGGGGGTCGGTTTTCGCTCCCGTACCTGTCAGTACGGGAGCGGTCTGCCCGACGGGGTGCGCAGGTCCAGGTCGCGCGGGGCGGGCTTCGGAACGGGCTTGCGGATCTGCGTCTGACGCATCGGACCTCCTTGGCTCAGACTGCGACCGGTCGGCGGGACTCGACCGAGCTGCCGTCCGGGAGCAGTTCCCCGGTGTCGTCGAAGAGCACCACGCCGTTGCACAGCAGGCTCCACCCCTGTTCCGGGTGGAAGGCCACGGTGCGGGCGGCGTCGCGGTCGGCGCTGTCGGCAGGTGGGCAGGGCGGCTGGTGAGTACACAACATGGCGCACCTCCTCGCTCTGTGGAGGCGCAAGGCCGGGTGGTCGTTGCGGCGAGCCGCCATCCACGGTGGCGGGAAGTATTACTGATCACGCCCCGCCGGCGGAACCCGTTTTCTTGCTCCATCTCAAGGACCGGGAAGAGGATTTACCCTCCGTGGGTGGCCTTTATCCGATTCGTGCACGCCAGTCCGCTGTCCGTCATCGACGCATGGCGGCGGGTGACCGACTGGGAGCGGCACGGCGCGCGGGTTCCGCTGACGCGCACCGTCCTGCTGACCCCGCCCCCGGTGGGCGTCGGCACCAGGTTCACCGCGGTCACCGGGATCGGCCGCTGCCGCTTCGACGATCCGATGGAGGTGACGCTCTGGCACCCGCCCGCGGGCGGGACGGCGGGACGGTGCCGGCTGGAGAAGCGGGGGCGGGCAGTGACGGGCTGGGCCGAGATCGAGGTCCGCGCGGCGCCCGCCGGCGGGCCCGGCTGCGAGGTGCTGTGGCAGGAGGAGCTGCACCTGCGCGGGCTCCCGCGGCGGCTGGACGGCCTGCTGGCGCCGGTGGGGCGCCTGGTGTTCGGCAGGGTGGTGAGCGGGCTGCTGCGGACGGACCGGCGGCCCGGGGCCTGATGCGCAGGACCGGCCCCGGGCGCGGACCGCGGGCATGCCGGCCCGCCCGGTCCCGGGCGGTCCCGGGCGGGCTCCGGCCGGGCGGGCGGGACGGGTCAGCGGATCGGCATCCCCGACAGCGTCCGCGCGATCACCAGGCGCTGGATCTCGCTGGTCCCCTCGAAGATCGTGTAGATCGCGCTGTCCCGGTGCATGCGCTCCACCGGGTACTCCCGGGTGAAGCCGTTGCCGCCGAGGATCTGCACCGCCTGCGCGGTGACCTTCTTGGCCGTCTCGCTGGCGAAGAGCTTCGACATCGACCCCTCGGCGGAGGTGAACGGCTTGCCCGCGACCGCCATCCAGGACGCCCGCCACACCAGCAGCCGCGCCGCGTCGATCTGCGTCCGCATGTCCGCGAGCTGGAAGGCCACGCCCTGGTTGTCGATGATCGGACGGCCGAACTGGGTCCGGGTCTTCGCGTAGTCCAGCGCGACCTCGTAGGCGGCCCGCGCCGTGCCGACCGCCATGGCGCCCACGGCCGGCCGCGAGGCCTCGAAGGTGGCCATCGCGGCGTTCTTCACCCGCTCGCCGCCGGTCTTGGCCCGCTCCCGGGTCCGCGCCAGCCGCTCGTCGAGCTTGTCCTTGCCGCCGAGCAGGCAGGACCCGGGGATCCGTACGTCCTCCAGCACCACCTCGGCGGTGTGCGAGGCCCGGATGCCGTGCTTCTTGAACTTCTGGCCCTGACTGAGCCCGGGCGTGTTCGGCGGCACGATGAAGGACGCGTGCCCCTTGGTGCCGAGCTCCGGGTCGACGACCGCCACGACGATGTGGACGTTGGCGATGCCGCCGTTGGTCGCCCAGGTCTTGGTGCCGTTGAGCACCCACTCGTCCTTGGCCTGGTCGTAGACGGCACGGGTGCGCATCGAGCCGACGTCGGAGCCGGCGTCGGGCTCGGAGGAGCAGAAGGCGGCGACCTTGACGTCGTCGGGGGTGCCGTACATCTGCGGGATCCAGGTGCCGATCTGCTCCTCGGTGCCGTTGGCGACCACGCCGATGGCGGCCAGACCGGTGCCGACGATCGACAGGGCGATGCCCGCGTCGCCCCAGAACAGCTCCTCCATCGCCATCGGGATGCCGAGGCCGGTGGGGTCGAAGAACTGCTGGGCGTAGAAGTCGAGGGAGTAGATGCCGACCTTCGCGGCCTCCTGGATCACGGGCCACGGCGTCTCTTCGCGCTCGTCCCATTCGGCCGCCGCGGGCCGGATCACGTCGGCGGCGAAGCCGTGGATCCAGTCGCGGACCTGCTTCTGGTCCTCGTTGAGTTCCATGGTGAACTCCGCCATGTCCCCTCCAGATAGTGCGTCTGCCGCATGCGTTACCTACAGTAACCCCAGTATGCGGCCCAGTCTGTTACCCGCCAGTAAGCGATGTCAACGTCACTGCCGGTCCGATCGCCCTGAGGTGCGGGGTGTTACGTTGCGTGGGCGTCACGCAATCGCACGGGCGGGGAGAAGAAGCCTCATGGAGCACACGCAGCACGACGGCCGCCAGGACGGCCACCAGGCAACCGCCGAACGACGGCGCCGGGAGCTGCTCGAAGCCGCGGACCGGGTCGTCCTCCGGGACGGGCCCCAGGCCTCCATGAACGCCATCGCGGCCGAGGCGGGGATCACCAAACCGATCCTCTACCGGCACTTCGGCGACAAGGCCGGCCTCTACCACGCCCTGGCGGTACGCCACACCGACGCGCTGCTCGACTCGCTGCGGGCGGCGCTGGACGCCCCGGCCGAACGGCGCCGCCGGGTGGAAGTGACCCTCGACACCTACCTCGCGGCCATCGAGGCCCGGCCGCAGGTGTACCGGTTCCTCATGCACCCGGCCGAGGACCCGCACTCCTCGGAGCGCGGCTTCGAGGTGGGGCTGCACTCGGCGCCGCTGCTGCGCCGGCTCGGCGAGGAGCTGGCCCAGGTGATCGCCGAGCGGGTCGACCTCGGCCCGGGCGGCAGCGAGCTGGCGCGGGTGTGGGGCCACGGCATCGTCGGCATGATGCACGCGGCCGGCGACTGGTGGCTCGGGGAGCGCCCGTGCGACCGGGAGAGGCTGGTCACCGCGCTCGCCGACCTGCTGTGGGGCCGGCTGGCCACGGCCGGCAACCGGGCCGACGGCCCGGGGTTCTGAACCGACCCGGCGGCGCCCCGCGCGGCCGCCCCGCGCGGCCGCGCCGCCGGATCGCGGCCCGGCGGCTCAGCCGGGCAGCTGCCCGGGCGTCCGGTGCCAGGGCGCCTTGCGGATCTGCCGCTGCAGCCGCCGGGACCGCAGGCCGGTGACCCGGTCCGCGTAGACGGTGCCGTCGAGGTGGTCGCACTCGTGCTGGAGGCAGCGGGCGAAGAAACCGGTGCCGGTGATCCGCACCGGCTCGCCGTCCACCGTCACGCCCTCGACGACCGCCCGGTCGTGGCGCACCGTGCCGGCCTCCAGGCCGGGCAGGGACAGGCAGCCCTCGGGGCCGAGGACCTCGATTCCGTCGGCTTCGACCAGGCGCGGGTTCACCACGTGCCCGACGTGCCGGACGTCCTCGTCGTCGGGGCAGTCGTAGACGAACACCCGCTGGGCGACCCCGATCTGGTTGGCGGCCAGGCCCACGCCCTCGGCGGCGTACATGGTGGCGAACATGTCCTCCACGAGACGCTTGAGGCCGGGACCGAAGTCGGTGACCTCCGCACAAGCGGAACGGAGCACCGGGTCCCCCAGCAGGGTCATGGTGCGGACGAGACCGGAACTGCCGGGGATGACGCGCTGTCGCATGGCGGTAAGGGTACGTCGGGCGAATATATGAGGATGTCCGAGGCTCTCAGCAGCGCCGCGGTCAGGGCTCTGACCGGTTCTGGATAGGCTGACCCGGACCGACGCAAGGAGGAACAAGGACGATGGCAGGCAACACGGAGCCGCTTTCGCCGCGCGCCAAGCTGGCCGTGACGGCGGGCAAGGCCGCGGCGGCGGTGTCGCGGGCCGCGGGGCGCGGAAGCGGATCGGTGATCGGGGGCAAGGTCGCGCTCAAGCTCGACCCCGATCTGCTGGGACGGTTGGCACAGCACCTTGACGTCGTCCTGGTGTCGGCGACGAACGGCAAGACGACGACGACCCGGCTGATCGCGGAGGCCCTGCGGGCCAGCGGTCCGGTGGTCTCGAACGCGCTCGGCGCGAACATGCCCGCGGGCATCACCTCGGCACTGGCCGGCGGCTCGGACGCCAGGTACGGCGTCATCGAGGTCGACGAGAAGTACCTCGCGGGCGTGGCCCGCGACGTCACCCCGAAGGCCATCGCGCTGCTCAACCTCTCCCGCGACCAGCTGGACCGCGCGGCCGAGACCCGGATGCTCGCCGAGAAGTGGCGCGAGGGCCTGGCCGGCTCCAAGGCCGTGATCATCGCGAACTGCGACGACCCGCTGATCGTGTGGTCGGCGTCCTCCTCGCAGAACGTCGTGTGGGTGGCGGCCGGCCAGGAGTGGAAGGACGACGCCTGGTCCTGCCCGGCGTGCGGCGGCGTCATGCAGCGCCCCGGCGACGACTGGTTCTGCGGCGAGTGCGGCTTCCGCCGCCCCACTCCGAGCTGGGTGCTCAGCGGGGACCACGTCCTGGACCCGCACGGCTCGGCCTGGCCGATCCACCTCCAGCTGCCCGGCCGCGCCAACAAGGCGAACGCCGCCACCTCGGCGGCCGTCGCCGCGGTCTTCGGGGTGCCCCCGCAGGTCGCCCTGGAGCGCATGTACCAGGTGCAGGCCGTCGCGGGCCGCTACGACGTGGTGAACTTCCAGAACCGGGAGCTGCGCCTGCTCCTCGCGAAGAACCCGGCGGGGTGGCTCGAAACGTTTTCCCTCATCGATCCGGCGCCCGCGCCGGTGATCCTTTCGGTGAACGCGCGCGGCGCGGACGGCACCGACACCTCCTGGCTGTGGGACGTGGACTACCCGCGGCTGGCCGGCCACCCGATCTTCGTGATCGGCGACCGCCGTCTCGACCTGGCCGTCCGCCTGGAGGTCGCCGGCCTGGACTTCCGGGTCTGCGAGACGCTGGACGAGGCCGTGCAGCTGGCGCCGCCCGGCCAGATCGAGCTGATCGCCAACTACACGGCGTTCCAGGACGTGCGCCGCCGCGTCGGCAACTGACCCACCACCGGACGAACCGGACCATCCGGATAAGGACGAAAAGCGAATGAGCGAGAGCAGCCTGCGTCTGGTGTGGGTCTACCCGGACCTGCTCAGCACGTACGGAGACCAGGGCAACGCGCTGGTCGTGGAGCGCCGGGCGCGCCTGCGCGGCCTGGACGTGCAGCGCGTGGACGTGCGCAGCGACCAGCCGATCCCCACGTCGGGCGACATCTACCTGATCGGCGGCGGCGAGGACCGGCCGCAGCGGCTGGCCGCGGAGCGGCTGCGCCGGGACGGCGGCCTGGAGCGGGCGGTGTCCAACGGGGCGATCGTCTTCTCGGTGTGCGCCGGCTACCAGATCCTCGGCCACGCCTTCATCAACGACCTCGGCGAGCGCGAGCCGGGCCTCGGCCTGCTCGACGTCGAGACGGTGCGCGGCACCGGCGAGCGCTGCGTCGGCGACGTCCTCGCGGACATCGACCCGCAGCTCGGCCTGCCGCAGCTGACCGGCTTCGAGAACCACCAGGGCGTCACGCAACTGGGCCCGACGGCCAAGCCGTTCGCCCGGGTGCGGCTCGGCCGCGGCAACGGCACCGGCGACGGCACCGAAGGCGCGTACAACGAGACCGTGTTCGGCACGTACATGCACGGCCCCGTGATGGCGCGCAACCCGCTCATCGCGGACCTGCTGCTGAAGCTGGCCCTCGACGTGAACGCGCTGCCGCCGGTGGACGACCGCTGGTACGAGGCGCTGCGCGCCGAGCGCATCGCGGCGGCCACCCAGCCCGCATAGCCGCCTCCGCGCGACCGACACCGCCGCCGGCCCGGACCCCGCCACGGGGACCGGGCCGGCGGCTTTGCTGCTTCGCCACTGCGTCGCTCAAATGAGCCCCGAAACGGGGATTGAGCGTTCACACAATCGATGCGCCCAGCATGTGGAGGATGGTTCAGTCCATGCCCTGTGCGCTTGTAGGCTGACCATCAGTTCCAACCGGACGACGTGGTCCGGTCGTCGGCCCACGTTGCAAAGGTTTCTGCCATGCGCATTGGTGTGCTCACTTCCGGCGGCGACTGCCCCGGCCTCAATGCCGTCATCCGCTCGGTCGTGCACCGCGCCGTCGTCGATCACGGCGACGAGGTCATCGGCTTCCAGGACGGCTGGAAGGGCCTCCTGGAGTGCGACTACCGCAAGCTCGACCTGGACGCCGTGGCCGGCATCCTGGCCCGCGGCGGCACCATCCTCGGCTCCTCCCGGGTCCAGCCCGCCCATCTGCGCGACGGCGTCGAGCGGGCCCGCGGGCACGTGGCCGACCTCAGCCTGGACGCGATCATCCCGATCGGCGGCGAGGGCACCCTGAAGGCCGCGCACCTGCTGTCCGAGGCCGGGCTGCCGATCGTGGGCGTGCCGAAGACGATCGACAACGACATCGCCGTCACCGACGTCACCTTCGGCTTCGACACCGCGGTGGGCGTCGCCACCGAGGCCCTGGACCGGCTGAAGACGACCGCCGAGTCGCACCAGCGGGTCATGGTCGTCGAGGTGATGGGCCGGCACACCGGCTGGATCGCACTGCACTCGGGCATGGCGGCCGGTGCGCACGCGATCGTGGTGCCGGAGCGGCCCTTCGACATCGACGAGCTGACCCGGGTGGTCGGCGAGCGGTTCTCTGCGGGCAAGCGGTTCGCGATCGTGGTGGTGGCCGAGGGCGCCAAGCCGCGGCCGGGCACGATGGAGTTCCAGGACGGCGGCAAGGACATCTACGGCCACGAGCGGTTCGCCGGCATCGGCAACCTGCTGGCCGTCGAGCTGGAGCGCCGTCTGGGCAAGGAGGCCCGGCCGGTCATCCTGGGCCACGTCCAGCGCGGCGGCACCCCGACCGCGTACGACCGGGTGCTCGCCACCCGGTTCGGCTGGCACGCGGTGGAGGCCGCGCACCGCGGCGAGTTCGGCATGATGACGGCGCTGCGCGGCACCGACGTCACCATGGTCCCGCTGGCACGTGCGGTGGAGAGCCTGAAGACGGTGCCCGCCGACCGCTACGCCGAGGCGCAGAACGTTTTGTGACCTTTCCCCCTGTCTTGTGACCGCCCCCGGACGCGGCCGCGTCCGGGGGCGGCACTACTGTGGTGGGGCACCACGGTCAAGGGAGTAGGCACATGGATCACAGCGGGCACGGCATGGACATGCAGATGGACCTGCCGCCGTTCACGCTGGGGCGGGGGCTCGAATTCTCCGCCGACCCCTTCTTCCTGATCGGCTGCCTGCTCGGGCTGGCCCTGTACGGCTGGGGCGTGGTGCGGCTGCGCCGCCGCGGCGACAGCTGGTCGTGGGGCCGGACGGTCGCGTGGACGGCCGGCGTGCTGAGCGTCGCCCTGGTGATGTGCACCAAGCTGAACGACTACGGCATGGTCATGTTCAGCGTGCACATGGTCCAGCACATGGTCATCAGCATGCTGTCGCCGATCCTGCTGCTGCTCGGCGCGCCGATGACGCTGGCGCTGCGGGCGCTGCCGCCGGCCGGCCGGGGCCGCAAGGGCCCGCGCGAGCTGCTGCTCGCGCTGCTGCACAGCCGCTACATGCGGGTGGTGACGCATCCGGCGTTCACGATCCCGATGTTCATCGCGAGCCTCTACGCCCTCTACTTCACCCCGCTGTTCGACACCCTGATGGGCAGCCGGCCCGGGCACATCGGGATGATGGTGCACTTCCTGGCGGTCGGCCTGATCTTCTTCTGGCCGATCATGGGCGTGGACCCGGGCCCGCACCGCCCCGGCTACGTGATGCGGATGCTGGAGCTGTTCGCGGGCATGCCCTTCCACGCGTTCTTCGGCATCGCGCTGATGATGGCGAGCGAGCCGATGATCGGCACGTACGCGAACCCGCCCGCCTCGCTGGGCCTCGACGCCCTCGACGACCAGCAGTGGGCCGGCGGCATCGCCTGGGCGTTCAGCGAGATCCCGTCCGTGCTGGTGCTGATCGCGCTGATCTACCAGTGGTACCACTCGGAGCAGCGGACGGCGAAGCGCAACGACCGGGCCGCAGACCGCGACGGCGACAAGGAGCTGGAGGCCTACAACGCGTACCTCGCCTCGCTCCGGAGCCGCGGGTAGCCGAGGGCCCCCGGGCGCGGACGGCCGCGGCGCGGAGAGTAGCGCCGCGGCGGTCTTGGCGGGACGATGGCCCCCTGGTGGCCGGCCGGGCGGAGCGATCCGCTGCGGACGGCCGGGAGAAGGGGACGCTCATGCCCGGATCTGTGAAGACGATGGCCGGTCTGACGCTCGGCGGCCTCGTCGTGGTCTCCGCCTACTCGGTGGTGCTGGGCTCCAACGGCTGGCTCTGGTTCGGCTGGGTGGTGCTCGGCGTGCTGACGATCGGCATGGCCGCCTCCCGCGGCAACTGACCCCGCCCCGGCCGCCCGGCCGCACCCCGCGCAGCCACCTCGCGAACTGGCAAGATGTGCAAGCCGTACGGCGGTGACGAAGGGGTCTGCCCGTGTTCTACCACCTGCTCAAGCACGTGCTCCTGGGGCCGCTGCTGCGGCTGCTGTTCCGGCCGCGGATCGAAGGGATCGAACACGTCCCGGCCGAGGGCCCGGCGATCGTCGCCGGCAACCACCTCTCCTTTTCGGACCACTTCCTGATGCCGGCGGTGCTGGCCCGCCGGATCACCTTCCTCGCGAAGGCCGAGTACTTCACCGGGCCGGGCCTCAAGGGCCGGCTGACCGCGGCGTTCTTCCGCAGCGCCGGCCAGATCCCGGTGGACCGCAGCGGCAAGGAGGCCGGACAGGCCGCGATCCGCGAAGGGCTGGGCGTACTCGCCAAGGGCGAGCTGCTCGGGATCTACCCGGAGGGCACCCGGTCCCACGACGGCCGGCTGTACAAGGGCAAGGTCGGGGTGGCGGCGATGGCCCTGCGGGCCGGGGTCCCGGTGATCCCCTGCGCGATGGTGGGCACCTTCGAGATCCAGCCGCCGGGCCAGGTCGTGCCGAAGCTGAAGCGCGTCACGATCCGCTTCGGGGAGCCGCTGGACTTCTCCCGGTACGCCGGGATGGAGGGTCAGAAGGCGGTGCTGCGGGCCGTCACCGACGAGATCGTCTACGCGATCCTCGGGCTCTCAGGCCAGGAGTACGTCGACCGGTACGCGGCGGACGTGAAGGCGGAGGAGCAGGCGGCGGCCGCGGAAGCGAAGAAGGCCCAGCGCAGGACGCGCTGAGCCTTCTCCCCCGGACCGGGGTCCGGGTTCACTTCCGGGTCACTTCACGTGCACCGCGGATCCGGTGACTACCGCTGCGGGAGCACCGGCAGGTCGGCCGCGAGGGCGTCGGCCTGGGCCTTGGCCTTGTGCGCGGCGGTCGGGACCGGGGTGGTGTGCGGGGCGCAGACCACGTCCTTGGCGTCGACCTTGCCGGTCAGCAGGTAGGTCTCGACACGGGTGTTGATGCACGCGTTGATCTGGCCGGTGACACCGTGCGAGCCGGCGCCCTTCTCGGTGATCAGGCGCGAGCCGGCGAGACGCTTGTGCAGCTCGACGGCACCCTCGTACGGGGTGGCCGCGTCACGGGTGGCCTGGACGATCAGGACCGGCGGCAGACCCTTCTTCGCGTGGACCTCGACCGGGGTCTGCTGCGGGGCCTTCCAGGTGGCGCACGGCAGGTTCATCCAGGCGTTCGCCCAGGTCATGAACGGGTGGTCCTTGTGCAGCCGGGTGTTGTCGCGGTCCCACTTCTTCCAGCTGGTGGGCCACTTGGCGTCCGCGCACTCGACGGCCGTGTAGACGGCGTTGCCGTTCTCCGAGGCCGCGTTGCCCGCGATGTCCGTCATGTCCGGGGCGGCCGCGTCGACCAGCGCCTGGGTGTCGCCGCCGACGTAGGCGCTCCACACCTGGGCGGTGGGGACCCACGCCGAGTCGTAGTACGGGGCGCTCTGGAAGAAGCCGATGAGCTCGGCCGGGCCGACCTTGCCGCCGATGGGGTTCTTCTTGGCGGTGGCGCGCAGCTTCAGCCACTGGGCCTCGACCTTGGCGGCCGTGTTGCCCAGGTGGAAGGTGGCGTCGTGCTTGGCGACCCACTTCTTCCAGTCGTTCCAGCGCATCTGGAAGGCGACGTCCTGGTCGAGGTTGGCCTCGTACCAGATCTTCTCCTTCGAGGGGTTGACCACGCTGTCCACGATCAGGCGGCGCACGTGGGTCGGGTACAGCGTCGCGTACACGGCGCCGATGTAGGTGCCGTAGGAGACGCCGAGGAAGTTCAGCTTCTTCTCGCCGAGGGCGGCACGGATCACGTCGATGTCGCGCACGGTGTTCGGCGTGGTCATGTGCGGCAGCATGGCGCCGCTGCGCTTGGCGCAGCCGTCCGCGTAGGCGGCGGCGAGCTTGCGCTGCTTGCGCTTGTCGGCCTCGCTGTCCGGGACCGGGTCCATCTTCGGGCCGGCCACGAACTTCTGCGGGTCCATGCAGGAGATCGGGGCCGAGTGGCCGACGCCGCGCGGGTCGAAGCCGACGAAGTCGTAGGCCTTCGAGACGTTGGTCCACAGCGGGTTCTTGGTGGTGACCCGGCGCGGGAAGCGCATGCCGGAACCGCCGGGGCCGCCCGGGTTGTAGAGGAGGGCGCCCTGGCGCTCGGACTTGGTGCCCGTGCTGCCGATGCGGTCGACGGCGATCTGGATCTGCTTGCCGTTCGGCTTGGTGTAGTCGAGCGGGACCTTGACCCAACCGCACTGGATCGGGGCCTCGAGGCCCCAGTCGGCGGGACAGTCCTTCCAGGTGATGCCGGCGCGCGCGGCGCGGGCGGCGGCGATGGCCGCGCCACGGGCCGCGGACGTGTTCTGGCCCTGGGTGTCGGCGGCTGCCGACGGGGCGACGACGGCCCCCGCGATGAGCGTGCCCGCTATCAGAGTGCCCGCTCCGCCGAGCACCGCTGTGCGTATCACGTGGTTATCCCCCTGCGTCATGTACGGCCGATGACGGCCTGTTCCGGTCTGACTGCAGGTGGATCATTTCGCCTGAGAGGTCCCTGACAACAGAGTGGCGGCTGGTTCTTTACCAACCCGATAACCGGATGATCGTGTACCGCTGAGCGGTGTTCAGGTCGTACCGCACGCCGCTGACCACGCGTAGTGCCCCGCGGCTTCGTCCAGCAGGGCCCGCAGCCGCAGCGCGTCCGGGGCCACGGCGGTGACGAGCAGCGCCGGTCCGGCCAGCGGGGCGGCGACCACGTGCTCCCCCAGCTCCCGGGCGGCCGGCGGCCGCTGCGCGAACGCCGGGTCGACGACGAGGAGCTGGCCGACCGCCCGGTGCCCGGCCAGGCCCGCCGGACCGTCCCAGCCGGCCGGCGCACCGGGGCCGAAGCACACCTCCTGGTCGAGGAGCGGCCGGCCCTCCCGGACCACGGTGAGCCGGCTGCCGAGGAGTCCGGACGCCTCGCCGGCCCGGCCGAGCACCAGCTCCTCGCGCAGCAGCAGGCGGGCCGAGGCGGCGAGTTCGGCCCGGGTGGACACGGCCAGCTCGCTGCCGCGTACGGAGACCAGCGGTTCGGGCAGCCACCGCAGGGCGGCGCCGTCGGCCAGGGTGAGGCGTACGTCGTACCGGGCGGCCGTGCCGCAGCGGCCGGGCAGCGCGAGGGTGGCGGCGGCCGAGGTGAGCCTGAGGGCGGCGCCCGGCCCCAGGTCGGCGGTGAGAGCGAGCCGGTCGCCGCCGAGCGGGGCACTCATCGCGCCGACCAGCGTGACGTGCGCCTCGGGCCCGTCGCAGCCGGTGCGGCGGAGGGCGAGAGGCCCCGAACCGGCCAGTTCCGGCAGAGCGGTGCCGCCGCGGCCGTCGGCGGCGGCCGTGATCCGCGCGTGCGCCCGCACCCCGGACGCGCCCGCCGTCATGCCCGGGCCGTCCAGCCGGCGAGCCGGTCGCGGACCCAGCCGGCCACCGGCGCCACGCCCTGCGCACTGCGCAGCGACTGGAAGGCGACAGGGAGCTCGCCGCGCTGCTCGCGGGCGTCGCGGGCCATCCGGTCCAGGTCGGAGCCCACGTGCGGGGCGAGGTCGGTCTTGTTGACGACGAGCAGGTCGGAGGTGGTGACGCCGGGTCCGCCCTTGCGCGGGATGTCGTCGCCGCCGGCCACGTCGATCACGAAGATCTGGGCGTCGACCAGGCCGCGGGAGAAGGTCGCGGTGAGGTTGTCGCCGCCGGACTCCACCAGTACCAGGTCGAGGGGACCGTGTACCCGGAAGGCCTCCTCCAGGTCTTCGACGGCTTCGAGGTTGGCGGAGATGTCGTCGCGGATCGCGGTGTGCGGGCAGGCTCCGGTCTCGACGGCCGCGATCCGCTCGGGCGGCAGGACCGCCTCGCGGAGCAGGAACTCGGCGTCCTCCCGGGTGTAGATGTCGTTGGTGACGACCGCGAGGGAGAACTCGTCGCGCAGCGCCCGGCAGAGGGCGGCGACGGTGGCGGTCTTGCCGGAGCCGACGGGTCCGCCGAGTCCGATGCGCAGTGCGCGGCGGCTGCCGTCGGCCCGGACCGGGGCCGCACTGTGGGTGTGGCGCTGCGGGTAGCCGTCGGGGTGGTCGAGGTGCATGGCGGGTCCTTGGGGTCAGGAGGCGAAGAGCCGCACGGGCCACTGGGCGTGCTGGTGTGCGGCGATGTCGAGGAGGGGCGCGGAGGCGGCGGGCAGCACGCCCGCGCCCTCGTCCCGGGCCCGGTGTGCGGCGGCGGTGGCGCGGCCGGCCAGGTCGTCGAGGGCGGGTGCGAGCCGGGCGAGCACGGCGGTGGCCTCGAACGGGTCCAGCCCGAGCAGCCGTACGGTCGCGGTCGCGGGCCCGCCGACGCTCTCGTACAGGGCGGCGTACGCGGCGTCCCGGGGGCCGAGTCCGGCGGCCCGGGCGGTCAGGCCGAGGACCACCGGCTGGTGGGCGCCCCGGGGGAACGCGGCGGCCAGTGCGTCGAGTCCGGGCGCCGGCCACACCGCCCGGGCGGCCCGCAGGAGCTGCCGGCCGAGCTTGCGGGAGGCGGTGCGCAGGGCGGGCACGGGGGTGCGGGCGTCGGCGGCCGCGTCGAGCTCGGCCGGGTCCAGTCCGAGGGCGGCCGCCGCGGCGAGGGCGGCGGCGACCAGCCCGGCGGTGTGCAGCCGGCCGCGGCAGAACTCCTCAAGACCGGCGGCGTCCCGGATCCGGCCCGCCTTGACGGCGGCCTCGGCGCCGCCGGAGTGGGCGTGGCCGCCGGCGGGGAAGCGGCCGTCGGCCAGGACGAGCAGGGTGGCCGGGCCGGCGGCGGGGGACGGGGCGGGGGCCGGGGACGTGGTGCGGTCCGTCATCAGAAGAGGAAGTAGCGCTGGGCCATGGGCAGCTGCGCGGCCGGCGCGGGTTCGACCGGCTCCCCGTCGATGGTGACGGTGAAGGTGTCGGCATCCACCTCCACCCGCGGCCGGGCGTCGTTCTCCCGCATGTCGGCCTTGGTCACCCGGCGGGTGCTGTCGATGGGCACGAACTCCTTCCCGGTGCCGAGCCGTTCGGGCAGCCCGTCGTCGAGTGCGGAAGGGGCGCAGAAGTTCACGGAGTTGCGCGCGGGGGCCCGGCCGTGGCCGCCGAACATCGGGCGGGGCAGCACCGGTTGCGGGGTCGGGATGGAGGCGTTGGCGTCGCCCATCTGCGCGTACGCGATCTGTCCGCCCTTGAGGACGAGGAGTGGTTTGACGCCGAAGAAGGCGGGCTCCCACAGCACCAGGTCGGCGAGCTTGCCGGTCTCCACCGAGCCGATCTGGCGGGCGAGGCCCTGGGCCACGGCCGGGTTGATCGTGTACTTGGCGACGTAGCGGCGGGCCCGGTGGTTGTCGGCCCGGCCGTCGCCGGGCAGCGGGCCGCGCCGCTCCTTCATCACGTGCGCCGTCTGCCAGGTCCGCAGGACCACCTCGCCGATGCGGCCCATGGCCTGGGAGTCGGAGGAGATGATGGAGATCGCGCCGAGGTCGTGGAGGACGTCCTCGGCGGCAATGGTGGCAGGCCGGATCCGGGACTCGGCGAACGCCAGGTCCTCGGGGACGGCGGGGTTGAGGTGGTGGCAGACCATCAGCATGTCGAGGTGCTCGTCGACGGTGTTGAGGGTGTGGGGCCGGGTCGGATTGGTGGAACTGGGCAGCACGTTGGCCTCGGAGACCACGGTGATGATGTCGGGCGCGTGCCCGCCGCCGGCCCCTTCGGTGTGGTACGCGTGGATGGTGCGCCCGGCGATCGCGGCCAGGGTGTCGCCGACGAAGCCGGCCTCGTTGAGGGTGTCGGTGTGCACGGCGAGCTGGGCGCCGGTCTCCTCGCAGACCCGCAGGCAGGCGTCGATGGCGGCGGGCGTGGCCCCCCAGTCCTCATGGATCTTGAACCCGAGGGCCCCGCCGCGCAGCTGGGAGTGCATGGCCTCGGCGGAGGTCGTGTTGCCCTTCCCGAGCAGCCCGATGTTCACGGGGTGGTCGTCGAGGGCGGCGAACATCCGGGCCAGGTGCCAGGGTCCGGGGGTGATGGTGGTGGCCTTGGTGCCCTCTGCGGGCCCGGTGCCGCCGCCGACCAGGGTGGTGATCCCCGCGGCGAGTGCGGTGTCGAGGAGGGTCGGGGAGATGAAGTGGACGTGCGCGTCGACGGCGCCGGCCGTGAGGATGCGCCCGTTGCCGGCGATGATCTCGGTCTCGGGCCCGATGACCAGGGCCGGGTCCACCCCGTCCATGGTGTCGGGGTTGCCGGCCTTGCCGATGCCGGTGATCCGGCCGTCGCGGATGCCGATGTCGGCTTTGACCACGCCCCAGTGGTCGAGGACGACCGCGCCGGTGATCACGGTGTCGGGGGCGCCTTCGGCCCGGGTGGTCCGGGCCTGGCCCATGGATTCGCGGATGACCTTGCCGCCGCCGAACACGGCCTCGTCGCCGGCCCGGCCGGGGCCGCCGCTGCGGTCCTCCTCGATCTCCACGAACAGGCTGGTGTCGGCGAGGCGGATCCGGTCGCCGGTGGTCGGCCCGAACAGCCGCGTGTAGACGGCGCGGGTGAGTTCAGCCATCGAGCGGCCCTCCGGTCTCGCCGCGCAGTCCGGGCACGGTCCGGGCGCCGGCCAGCGGGACGAGCTCCACCGCGACCGGGATGCCGGGTTCGAAGCGCACGGCGGTGCCGGCGGCGATGTGCAGGCGCAGCCCGCGGGCGGCCCGCCGGTCGAAGTCGAGGCCGGGGTTGGCTTCGGCGAAGTGGTAGTGGGAGCCGACCTGTACGGGCCGGTCGGCGGTGTTGAGGACGGTGAGCCGGGTGACGGGCCGGCCCTCGTTGAGGAGCACGGGCCCCTCGCCGTGGACGATTTCGCCGGGGATCATCGGGCGCGCTCCCCCTCAGACGATCGGGTCGTGGACGGTGACGAGCTTGGTGCCGTCCGGGAAGGTGGCCTCGACCTGGACGTCGCGGATCATCTCGGGGATGCCGTCCATGACCTCGTCGCGGCCGAGGACGGTGCGGCCGGAGGCCATCAGCTCGGCCACCGTGCGGCCGTCGCGGGCCCCTTCGAGGAGGTGCACGGTGATCAGCGCGACCGCCTCGGGGTGGTTGAGCCGCAGTCCTCGGGTTCTGCGCCGTTCCGCCACGTCGGCGGCGACGTGGACCAGCAGGCGTTCTTGTTCGTGCGGGGTCAGTTGCACGGTTCCCACCTCGGGGTCGGGTCGGCGGCAGCAGCGGGATCCGCACGCTAGGACGCCCGTTTTTCCTCCGCGTTAATTCACGTTTCGGGCAGCGCACATGTTCGGCTACCGGTGCGGCGCGCCGGTCCGTCCGTATACGGATCCGGATGCGGACGCGGGTCGCCGCACCGGCCACGGACAGTACCGAGATCCCCACCGAAGGTCACATCGCCGCGCACCGGGCGCAGTTGGCCGGGCGGCGGCGAGCAGTCCCACCGGACCCGGGAGTCGACACGGAGCCGAGTTCGCATCCCCCATTCGGAGTAGTGGCGCAAGGGGCCGGATCGCGCCCCCAGTTGCGCACCGGAGAGGTTGAGCCGCTCCCACTCAAGATGCTTTTCTGCAGGTCGGGGCCTTCTTGACCGATCCGCCGAGTGGGGTAAATCACCCTTCAAACCCCAATAGCCGCAGACGTGATGAGACTCACATACCGGCGAATCAACTTAGTTTTCCGGCAATTCGTGGGTGAGGATCCGGGGGACGACAAGCCCCCGCCGCCGTGGCGGGGCGGTCCGGGCGGACGCCGAGTCCTGCCGCCTCACCCGGACGACTGGTCGACAGGAGTGCACCGGCAGGAGTGGAGGACCCAGGCAGTACGGGACGGCGGGCGCAGGTGCCCGCCCGTCCCTTGGGGTGAAGCCGCCGCTGGCGGCCGGGCGAACTTCGCAGGCCCGAATCCGACAGGTCATCCTTCACAGGCGGCTGACGAAGGGTTGCGCATGTCCGCGCTCAGGAATGTTCCGTCCGTCGTGTACCGGGCCGGGGCCGTTTCGGCACTCACGCTCGCCGTGGCCGGTGGGGCGATCGTCGCCCCGGGCGGCACGCCGGAGGCCCAGGCGGCCTCGTCCACGGCCGTGAAGGCGCTCCAGGTGGCCGCGTCGAAGAAGGGGTCCCCCTACCAGTGGGGGGCGGTGGGACCCCACCGGTTCGACTGCTCCGGCTACACGCTCTACTCGTACAAGCGCGCAGGCAAGACGCTGCCCCGCACGGCAGCCCAGCAGTACAACAAGACCCGGCACATCGCGTCGGGTTCGCGTCAGCAGGGCGACCTGGTCTTCTTCCACTCCCGCGGGAACGTGTACCACGTGGGCATCTACGCCGGCGGCGGCAAGATCTGGCACTCGCCCAAGACCGGTTCCACCGTCCGTCTGGAGAAGATCTGGAGCAGCAGCGTGAAGTACGGCCGGGTGTCGTAGAGGTCCTGCGGAGCGAGGCGCATTTCCGCGCGGAACGCCTTGCTCCGCAGGTAGGTTGAGGTGGCGGGGGGGGCCCCCCGCCGCCCCCCCCCCCGCCCCCCCGGGCCCCCCCCCCACCCCCCCCCCCCCCCCCCCCGGCGGGGCTGGATTTTGCCCGGCAGCATCCAGCCGCCCACAGGCAAAGTCCGAGCAGAGGCAGACTCAAGCCCGTCCGGCGTTTGAGGACCGGGGTTCGGGGCGGAGCCCCGCAAAGGGGGACGCGCGGAGACCCCGTGCGCCGGGGAACGCGCACGACCGATAGCCTTCGGCTCATGACCGCACCGCTTATCTCGGGTAAGGGCCGCCGCCGCATCGCAGCCCTCGGAGCCGTGTCCGCCGGCCTCCTCGTCCTCTCCGCCTGCGACAAGCCGACGCCTCTGGCGACGGTGACGGTCGGCAGCACGTCCGTATCCGCCGAGGCCAAGTGCCGCAAGGACAAGGGCGCGGCCGAGCTGACCGCGGAGAAGGTCCAGGAGTGCCTCAGCAGCCTCAAGGCCACCAAGACCATCGACTACTCGCGCGGTGACACCCTGCGCCTCGGCGTCGAGCCGGAGGTCGTCGAGGACGGCAAGAAGTGGCAGGCGGTCCTCGACGGCCAGCCGATCACCGAGCCGTCCGACAACACGTACCGCAGCTTCCCCGGCGCCGACGTCTTCGCGACCGGCGGCCAGGGCGAGGCCCCGGCCTCGAAGAAGCTCGCCATCGTCCAGGTCGGCAAGGACGGCAAGCCGCAGTCCGTCTGGACCTTCACCCTCAAGCTCAAGAAGTAAGTGCACGCGCTCGTCGTGACCGCGGTGGCGGCGGAGGCAGACTCCGTCGCCGCCGGTCTGGGCTCCGGCCCGGCAGCCGCCCCGCCTCCCGACGGCGGCCCGGCCACACCCCCGCGCGCGCTCCCCGGCGGCCACCTCATCAGCCGCCACGACGTCCCCGGCCTCGCCCTCGACGTGCTCGTCGCCAGCGTGGGGCCGGCGGCCGCGGCGGCCGCCACCGCCACGGCCCTGGCCGTAGCCGACACCTCCGGCCGGCCGTACGACCTCGTCGTGTCCGCGGGCATCGGCGGCGGGTTCCAGCCCGCCGCGCCCGTCGGCAGCCTCGTCGTCGCCGACGCGATCGTCGCCGCCGACCTGGGCGCCGAGACCCCCGACGGCTTCCACACCGTCGAACAGCTCGGCTTCGGCCGCGTGGTCCACCTGCCGCCCGCAGAGCTGGCCGCCCGCGCCGCCGAGGCCACCGGCGGCCTGCTGGCGCCGGTCCTGACCGTCTCGACCGTCACCGGCACCGCCGCCCGCGCCGCCGAGCTCGCCGCCCGGCACCCGATGGCCGGCGCCGAGGCCATGGAGGGCTTCGGGGTCGCCGAGGCCGCCGCCGGGTACGGCCTGCCGGTCCTGGAACTGCGCGCGGTCTCCAACCCGGTCGGCCCCCGCGACCGTGCCGCCTGGCGCATCGGCGACGCCCTCGCCGCCCTGACCGCCGGCTTCCACCACCTCGTACCCGTACTCCACGGATGGGGACCCCGCCATGACCGCGACCGGTGACGCCGACCCGCGCCCCCTGCACATCGCGTACTCGCCCTGCCCCAACGACACCTTCGTCTTCGACGCCTGGGCGCACGGCCGGGTGCCGGACGCGCCGCCGATCGACGTCACGTTCGCCGACATCGACCTGACGAACGGAATGGCCGAGCGCGGCGAGTTCGACGTGCTCAAGGTCAGCTACGCGGTCCTGCCGTGGGTGCTCGACGAGTACGCGCTGCTGCCGTGCGGCGGGGCGCTGGGCCGGGGCTGCGGGCCGCTGGTCCTGACCCGCGAGCCGGGGCTCGACCTGCGGGGGCGGACCGTCGCGGTGCCGAGCGAGCGGTCCACCGCGTACCTGCTGTTCCGGCTGTGGGCCGCGGACGTGCTGCCGGAGGGCGTGGGCGAGGTCGTCGTACTGCCCTTCCACGAGATCATGCCGGCGGTCCGCGACGGCCGGGTGGACGCCGGTCTGGTGATCCACGAGGCCCGGTTCACGTTCCGGGACTACGGGCTGCACTGCCTAGCCGACATGGGCGAGCACTGGGAGCGGACCACCGGCCTGCCGATCCCGCTCGGCGCGATCATCGCGAAGCGGTCGCTGGGCGCGGAGACCCTGCACGCGCTGGCCGCCGCGGCCCGCAGCTCGGTCCTGATGGCCTGGGACGACCCGGAGGCCTCCCGCCCGTACGTCCGCGCGCACGCGCAGGAGCTGGACCCGGCGGTCGCCGACCAGCACATCGGCCTGTACGTGAACGAGTTCACGGCCGCGCTCGGCGAGGACGGGTACGCGGCGGTACGGGGGCTGCTGACGCGGGCGGCTGCGGAGGGCCTGGTCCCGGCGCTGCGGCCGGACGCGCTGGCGTTCCCGGCGCTCTGATCCCGCGGCCTGCCCCGATCGCACAAACATGCCCCGCCACTCGTTCGAGCGGCGGGGCACAGGTGTTTGACGCGTACGTACGTGCGCACGGACGCGGGGCCGGGCCGGGCACTCCGGACCCGGGCGGTCAGACGTCCAGCTGGTCGGCGACCGCGCGGAGCATGCCGGCGATCTTCGAGCCGTGCGCCTTGTCGGGGTAGCGGCCGCGCTCCAGCTGCTGCGTCACGTTCTCCAGCAGCGTCGTCAGGTCCTGCACGATGGAGGCGAGCTCGTCGGGCTTGCGGCGCTGCGCGGCAGCGACCGAGGGCGCGGGCTCCAGGACGGTCACGGAAAGGGCCTGGTCACCGCGCTGGCCTGCAACGACACCGAACTCCACGCGCTGGCCGGGCTTGAGTGCGTCCACCCCGGCAGGGAGCACCGACGAGTGCACGAAGACGTCGCCGCCGTCGTCGCGGGAGAGAAAGCCGAAGCCCTTCTCGCTGTTGAACCACTTGACCTTGCCGGTAGGCACGTCTGTTCCTCGTCCTTGTGTTCGTCGGGTCCGAACCGCCGCGAAAACGGCTCCGGACAGCAGTACAGCGGGTCCTCTGTGACCCGCCGCTTCCAGGCTAATGGTCCAGGGCCCGCTGACAAGACGTCTCAGGGTCCTTCCTGCGGGCGGCCCAGGACAGGGATCTACCCTGGTCGGGTGACTGCTACTCCTGCAACCGACGAACCCCGCCCCGGCGACGCGCTGGTCCGCGCCGGCGGAATCGTCTTCATCATCGGCGCGGTGGCCACCCTCGCGACGATGGCCCCCCTCTTCCTCGGCACCGACCCCTTCCCCCCGATCGCCTACGCGGTCTGCATGCTGATGGGCGTCGGCTTCGCCATCGCCGGCGCGGGCGTCCTCCGCTCCGCGGCGGCGCAGCGGCGGGCGGCGCGGGAGGTGTAGCGGGACGGGCGCCCGGCCGGCGGGACCGCGCGGGCGCGGCCCGGCGCGAACGGACGCCCCCGGCGCGGCCCGGACCGCCCGGCTCAGGCGGGGGTGGGCATGCCGCGGGTCGCCGTGTACGTGGCGAGCCAGGCCGGGAGGGCCGTCAGGTCGGCGAGGACGACGTCCGCGCCGGCCGCCTTCAGCTCGTCCGCCGAGCAGGGGCCGGTCGGGACCGCCACCGACAGCGCGCCGGCCGTCCGGGCGCCGCGTACGTCGCCGACGTGGTCGCCCACGTACACCGATGCGCCGTGCGCCCGCAGGGCCTCCGCCTTGGCCTCCGCCCAGAGCGAGCCGACCACGGCGTCCGGGCGCATGCCGAGGTGGTCGAGGTGGAGCCGGGCGTTCGGCTCGTGCTTGGCCGTCACGACGATCGCGCTGCCGCCGAGCGCCTGCACGGCCTCGATGGCCTCGCGCGCGCCGGGCATCGCGGGGATGCGGGCGACGGCGTGCGCGGGGTACAGCGCGCGGTACCGGTCGGCCATCTCCGGGATCCGCTCCGCGGGGAACCAGTACGCCAGCTCCTCGTCGAGCGGCGGCCCCAGCCGGCTGACCGCCGCCTCGGCGTCGATGTACGTCCCCGTCTGCGCGGCCAGCTCCTCGTACGTGGCGCGGATGCCGGGGCGTGAGTCGATCAGGGTCATGTCGAGGTCGAAGCCGACGGTGAGGGGGCGGGTGGGAACGGTAGCGGCACTCATACGGCCCATTCTCCCGCCGCCCCGTAAACCCCACACAAACCCCCGATGACCCCGGGACTCCCCCGCACCCCGACCGCCGCCCCGAAATCCAGCCCCGCCGGCGTTTGAGGCGCGGGGGTGTGGGGGCGGAGCCCCTGCATCTTTGAGCCCCGCCGACGATCGAGGCCCGGGTTCCGGGGCCGAGCCCCGACATCCAGCCCCGCCGGCGATTGAGGCGCGGGGGTGTGGGGGCGGAGCCCCTGCATCTTTGAGCCCCGCCGACGATCGAGGCCCGGGGTCCGGGGCCGAGCCCCGACATCCAGCCCCGCCGGCGATTGAGGCGCGGGGGTGTGGGGGCGGAGCCCCTGCATCTTTGAGCCCCGCCGGCGTTCGAGGCGCGGGTTCGGGGCCGAGCCCCGGGGTTTGGGGCGCGGCGGGGTCAGGCGCGGCGGCGGGAGCGGAGGGCCAGGTACGCGGCACAGCTGACGGCCGCCACGCGGACCAGCAGCGGCCACAGGTCCACGAAGGCCTCACTCGCCCGGCCGGAGACGAGCGGGTCCCCCCAGCGCCCGTGGGACCGCCCCCACAGCCACACCACCGCCCCGCCCAGCACCACCCCCGGCACGCCGAACAGCACGGCCTTCTTCTCCGCAGGGCCGAGCACCTTGGACACGTACGCCAGCAGCCACCCGCCCGCCAGCACCACCCACGACCCGCTGACCGCCCCGCCCACCAGCACCGCCGCGGCCAGCAGCAGCACCACATGCGGCCGCTGCCGCGGTGCGGACTCGGCCGCCGCCGCCGAAGAGGCTCCCCGCCGCTCCCGCAACGCCCGTACGACGGTCCGCACCCGCCCCACCGGCTCCGCCACGGGCACCGGCTCGGGCGCAGGCCCGGACCCGGGAACGGACCCGGGAACGACCGCGTCCGCCGCCGGAACCGCCGGCTTCTTCAGCAGCTCCGGAATCTCGATCCCGCCCGCGAACCCCGGCACGCCCACATCCGCCCCGAACCCCGACGGCTCCACCCGCCACCAGTCCGGCTCCCCCCGGTCGGACCCCAGCTCGTCCTCCCCCGCCAGATGCGGCGGCCGCGCCGCCGTGCTCGGCGGCGGCTCCGCAGCAGCCTCCGGCTCCGCCCCCTTGAAGAACCGCCGCGGCCCCCGCTGCACCGGCACCGACACGACCGGCACCACGGGAACAGCCGGCTCGTCGCTCCCGGCCGTACCCCCCGCCGCCTCGATCAGCTCCTCCGGGCTCCCCAGCCGGTCCAGGATCCGCCGCACCGAAGCCGTGGTCTCCGGCTCGTACTTGGCCCGCTGCCGGTCGATCTCGTCGCGCAGCGCGGCCACCAGCCGCATCCGGTCGCCCGACGACAGCTGCCGGCGCTGCGCCAGGTCCCCGACCCGGCTCAGATAGTCGTAGACCAGCTGGTCGCTCTCGATCCCCACGCCCCGGCTCCTCCCGTGCCCGCTGCCCCGAAGGTAGCGCCTGATGGAGCCCCTCAGGGGCTAACGTTGGCCGGATGGACCAGGAGGCGAACGTGTCCGACGGAAGCAGTTCTCCCAGCACGGCCGGGCACACCCCCGGCGGGCCAGACGTACCCGCGGCCGCCTCCGGTGCGCCGCGCTCCCTCGCCGAAGCCCTGCGCGCCCGCGACGACGCCTCGCTCGCCGCACTGCTGCGGGCCCGCCCCGACCTGCTCGCGCCGGTGCCGGGCGACCTGACCCAGCTCGCCACCCGGGCCGGCACGCGCGCCTCGGTGGTGCGCGCCCTCGAACGCCTGGACCGGTTCGCGCTGCAGACCGCCGAGGCGCTGGCCGTGGCCCCGGACCCGTGCCCGTACGGGATCCTGGCCGGCCTGATGACCGGCGACCACGGCCCGGACGGGCAGCCCGGTGCCACGGACGTGCTCGCCGCCCTGCCCGGCGCCGTCGCCGCGCTGCGCGACCAGGCGCTGCTGTGGGGGGACGACGAGCGGCTGCGGCTGGTGCGCACCGCCCGTGAACTCCTCACGCCGACCGCCTCCCGCCCCTCCCCCACCGGCCTCGGCCCGACCGTCGCGGAGGCGACGGCCGGCATGTCGCCCGGCCGCCTCCAGGAGATCGTGGCGACCGCCGGGCTGCCCGCCACCCACGACCCGGTGTCCGCGGTCGCGGCGCTGACCTCGCTGTTCACCGACCGGGACCGGATGTCGGCGCTCCTGGACCGGGCGCCGGCCGAGGCGCACCAGCTGCTCGGCCGGCTGGTGTGGGGTCCGCCGTACGGCGAGGTGACCGCGAACCCGGCCCCGCCGGTGCGGTGGCTGCGCGACCACGGCCTGCTGCTGCCGGTGTCGGCGCGCACGGTCGTGCTGCCGCGGGAGGTGGCGCTGCACCTGCGTGGCGGGCGCGCCCACCGCGTGCCCGAGCCGGTCGCCCCGCCGGTGCCGGCCGTGCACGAACACCGTCCACAGCTTGTGGATGCGAACGCGGCCGGCCAGGCGTTGGCCGCCGTCGGCACCGTCGAGGAACTCCTCTCGTCCTGGGAGGACACCGGCCCGCTGGTGCTGCGCGCGGGCGGGGTGGCCGTACGCGACCTCAAGCGGACGGCCGCCGTGCTGGACACCGACGAGGCCACCGCCGTGTTCTGGATCGAGCTGTGCTTCGGCGCCGGACTGCTGGCCGGCGACGGCGAAGCGGACGAGCGGTACGCGCCGACGCCCGCCTACGACGACTGGCTGGAGCTCCCCCCGCAGGACCGCTGGGCCGCCCTCGCCGCGGCCTGGCTGCCGGCCACCCGTACCGGCGCTCTGGTCGGCGAACAGGACGCCAAGGGGCGCACCCTGTCGGCGCTCGGCCCCGGCCTCGACCGCTCGGCCGCCCCGGAGGTCCGCCACCGCGTCCTTTCCCTGCTCGCCGACCTTCCGCCGGGCGGCGCGCCCGACCACGGCGCCCTCCTCGCCCGCCTCGCCTGGGAGCACCCCACCCGCACCCCGTCCGACCTGCGCCCCCGGCTGGCCGACTGGACCCTCATCGAAGCCGAACGCCTCGGCGTGACGGGCCGCGGCGCCCTGTCCACCCACGGCCGCGCGCTGCTGCGGGCGGGTACGCGGGCAGCCGACGACACGCCCGCGCCGGGCACGGTCGCCGACCCCGGCACGACCGCCGCCGCGGCCGTCCCCGCCGCCCGTCCGGAAACCCCCGGTCCGGAGGGTGCGCACCCGCACCCCGAGCCCCCACACGCCCCCACCCCCGCCGAGTCCGCCGCCGCGGCCGCCGCGGAGGCCGCCGCCCTGCTCGGGCCGCTGCTGCCCGAGCCCGTCGACCACGTCCTCCTCCAGGCCGACCTGACCGCCGTGGCGCCGGGGCCGCTGGTGCGGGAGCTGGCGGACACGCTGGCCGTGCTGGCCGACGTGGAGTCGAAGGGCGGGGCCACCGTGTACCGGTTCACGCCCGGTTCCGTACGGCGGGCGCTCGATTCCGGGCGGACGGCCGCCGACCTCCAGGCGTTCCTCGCCGAGCACAGCCGTACGCCCGTACCGCAGCCGCTCGGGTACCTCATCGACGACGTGGCCCGCCGCCACGGGCACCTGCGGGTCGGCGCGGCCACCTCGTACGTGCGCTGCGACGACGACTCCGTGCTCGGTGAGATCCTCGCCGACAAGCGGTCCGCGGGCCTCGGCCTGCGCCGCCTCGCCCCGACCGTCCTCGCCTCCACCGCCGACCCGGCCGCCCTCCTCGCCGGCCTGCGCTCCCTCGGCTACGCCCCGGCCGCCGAGTCCGCGACCGGCGACGTCCTCGTCGCCAGGGCCGCCGCGCACCGCACCCCGCCCCGTACCGCCCCGGCCCCCGTGCCCGACGGCCCGCCCGTCCCGGACGGCACCCTGCTCGGCGCGGCCGTCCGCGCGATCCGCGCCGGCGACCTGGCGGCGACCGCCGTCCGCAAGGAGCCGGCGGCCCCGTCCACCCCCCTCGCCCCCGGCGAACTGCCCCGCACCAGCGCCGCCGAGACCCTGGCGACGGTGCAGGCCGCGGCCCTCACCGGCTCGGCCGTGTGGATCGGCTACGTGAACGCGGAGGGGGCCGCCAGCCAGCGCGTGATCGCCCCGGTCCGCGTCGAGGGCGGCTTCGTCACGGGCTACGACCACACCTCCGACGAGGTCCGCACGTACGCCCTGCACCGCATCACCGGCGTGGCAGAACTCGCCGAGGACCAGGTGTAGCGCGTGCCCCGCGGCGGGCGCAGGCGGCGAAAACCGCTGGCCACCGCCCCGCCACCGCCGCCACCCTGGCGGCATGTCAGAGAACGTCCCGCCCGTCCCGCGGCAGCAGATCCGCGCCGTCCACACCGACACCACCGTCACCGTCTACCAGGCGTACGCCCCGCGGCTCGGTCTGCCCGCGGCCCGCGACGGCCGCTTCCCGGCGGCCTGGAAGCGGGACCGCATGACGTGGATCAAGCCGTCGTTCCTGTGGATGATGTACCGCTGCGGCTGGGGCACCAAGCCCGACCAGGAGACCGTCCTCGCGGTCGAGATCACCCGCGAGGGCTTCGACCACGCGATCCGCAACGCCTGCCTGTCCCACTACGTCCGCGGCCTCCACCCCGACGAGGCCACCTGGAAGCGCCGGCTCCGCGCCACGGAGGCCCGCATCCAATGGGATCCGGAACGCGACCTCCACCTGTCCCCCCTCCCCCACCGCTCCCTCCAGCTCGGCCTCTCCGGCACCCTCTCCCACGCCTACGCCGACGAATGGACCGTCGCCATCCGCGACGTCACCCCCCTCGCCCACGACATCCACGCCCTGGTCCGCACCGGCGACCTCACCACCGCCCGGAGCCTCCTCCCCGAGGAACGCCCGTACACCCCGGCGCCGTAGCCGGAGGCCGCGCCCCTCCCCGCACACACGGCCGATACGGCAGACTGGAGGTTTGGCCGTGCGCACCCGGACGGCCGGCCGTGTGGAAGGGATCAGCGTGAACGGGCCCCTCATCGTGCAGAGTGACAAGACTCTGCTGCTCGAAGTCGACCATGAGCTCGCCGATGCCTGCCGGCGGGCCATTGCGCCGTTTGCGGAGTTGGAGCGGGCGCCCGAGCACATCCACACGTACCGGGTGACACCGCTCGGGCTGTGGAACGCGCGGGCCGCCGGGCACGACGCCGAGCAGGTCGTAGACGCTCTCGTGGAGTACTCGCGCTACCCCGTTCCGCACGCGCTTCTGGTCGACGTCGCCGAGACGATGGCCCGGTACGGGCGGCTGACCCTGAGCAAGCACCCCACACACGGGCTGGTGCTCACCAGCACCGACCGGCCGGTGCTGGAGGAGATCCTGCGGTCGAAGCGGGTCACCCCGCTGGTCGGGGCGCGGATCGACGCGGACACGGTGGCCGTGCACCCCTCGGAGCGCGGGCAGATCAAGCAGACGCTGCTCAAGCTGGGCTGGCCGGCCGAGGACCTCGCCGGGTACGTCGACGGCGAAGCGCACCCGATCGACCTGGCGGAGGACGGCTGGTCGCTGCGCCCGTACCAGCGGCAGGCCGTGGACGGCTTCTGGCACGGCGGCTCCGGGGTGGTCGTGCTGCCCTGCGGCGCCGGCAAGACGCTGGTCGGCGCGGGGGCGATGGCCGAGGCCAAGGCGACCACGCTGATCCTCGTGACGAACACCGTGTCGGCCCGCCAGTGGAAGCACGAGCTGGTGAAGCGGACCTCGCTGACCGAGGACGAGATCGGCGAGTACAGCGGCACCCGCAAGGAGATCCGCCCGGTCACCATCGCCACCTACCAGGTGCTGACGACGAAGCGGAAGGGCATCTACCCGCACCTGGAGCTGTTCGACTCCCGCGACTGGGGTCTGATCGTCTACGACGAGGTGCACCTGCTGCCCGCGCCCGTCTTCAAGTTCACCGCCGACCTCCAGGCCCGCCGCCGGCTCGGCCTGACGGCGACGCTGGTGCGCGAGGACGGCCGTGAGTCGGACGTCTTCTCGCTGATCGGGCCGAAGCGGTTCGACGCGCCGTGGAAGGAGATCGAGGCGCAGGGCTACATCGCGCCCGCCGACTGCGTCGAGGTCCGGGTGAACCTGACCGAGAGCGAGCGGCTCGCGTACGCCACCGCCGAGACCGAGGAGAAGTACCGGTTCTGCGCGACGACGGCGACGAAGCGCAAGGTCACCGAGGCGCTGGTACGGCGGCACCGCGGCGAGCAGACGCTGGTCATCGGGCAGTACATCGACCAGCTCGACGAGCTCGGCGCGCACCTCGACGCCCCCGTGATCAAGGGCGAGACCTCCAACGCGCAGCGGGAGAAGCTCTTCGACGCGTTCCGCGAGGGCGAGATCAACGTGCTCGTCGTGTCGAAGGTCGCGAACTTCTCCATCGACCTGCCGGAGGCGACCGTCGCCATCCAGGTGTCGGGCACGTTCGGGTCCCGGCAGGAGGAGGCGCAGCGGCTCGGCCGCGTGCTGCGTCCGAAGGCGGACGGTCACGAGGCCCGCTTCTACTCGGTGGTGGCCCGCGACACGATCGACCAGGACTTCGCCGCCCACCGGCAGCGCTTCCTGGCCGAGCAGGGCTACGCCTACCGGATCATGGACGCCGACGAGCTGCTGTCGGAGGGCTGACGGCCGGGCGCACGGGACGGCCCGGCGGCCCTCGTACGCGCCGGCCCGGCGGACGCGCGCTGGGCGGGGACACCGCCCGGCGTGCCGTACCGGGCGCCGGGCGGTGGGGTGCCGGTCCGCCCCAGCCGCCAGGCCGCCGCGACGAGCAGGGCGCACGCCATCAGCGGGTACGGGGAGGCCAGGGCGGAGGCCGGCGGGCCGGAGCCGAGTTCCCAGGGCCGGACGGCGTGCGCGGCGGCGCTCTCGATCCGGCCGGTCCAGAACTCCGCGCTGGCGGCAGGCAGCACGAGCATCCCGAGCCCGGCCGTGCCGGCGAACGCGGCCAGGCCGGTCAGGGCCGCCCGGACGCGGCCGGTGAGCAGGCAGTAGACGAGGAACACCGCCGGGGTGAGTTCGATCCCGGCGGCGATGCCGAGGGCGAAGCCCTTGCCGAGGGAGCCGTCCGTACGGCCGAGGTCCCAGAGCAGCAGGCAGGCGACGGCCAGGGCGGCCGTGCCCGGCAGCACCGTCGGGACGGCGGTCTCCAGCCACAGCCCGGCGGCGGCCGCCACCAGCAGCGGGCCGGCGCGCTGTGCCCGGGCCGCGAACAGCACGAGCAGCGCCAGCAGCCCGGCATTGACCGCGGCGTAGACGACGGGCAGCGCTCCGGCGGGCAGCCAGCTCGCCGGCAGGAACAGGATCGCCGCGAAGGGCGGGCACCCGGCACCCGGCCGGGCGTCGTCGGGCACGCCGTACGCGGTGGCCCCGGCGGTTCCGCCGTCGCGGACCGGTCCGTCCCGGACCAGGCCCTCGTACGGCAGGTCCCCGTACGGCAGGTCCCCGTACGGCAGGTCCCCGTACGGCAGGTCCCCGTACGGGACGCCGCCGAGGGCGATCCCGCAGCCGGCGCCCGCGCCCAGCACCGGCCCGCCGTATCCGCTCCCGTCGGGGACGCCGTCGGGCAGGCCGCCGTACGGGACGCCCAGCGTCCAGAGCGCGGCGAGCACGAGGAGCAGACCCGCCGACAGCACGCCCGAGGCGGACAGCAGCGCACGCACGGGGAGGGGGCTCCGGGTCACGCGCGTGACCCTAGTGGATCAGGGTGGTGACCCGCCGGTTCAGCGGCGGACTATGTCGGCTTCCTCGCCGAACTCTCCGAGGAGGACGACGCCGACGGCGGCTCCGGCGAAGACCCTGGCGGCGTGCAGCACCCCGCCGAAGCCGTTGCGGCGCCGGTGGGCGCGGTGGGAGGAGGTGGCGGTGGCGCCGCTCGGGCGGCCGCCCTGGACCGGGGTGAAGGTTGCGGTGCTCATGGATCCATGGTGCGTTCGCGGGGCCCCCGCGGGCATCGGCCTGCGGTGGGAACCTCGCGGCCCGGCGCGTACGCCTGGAGTCCGACCCGACCCCCTACGGGGTCTGCCGAAAGTGCTACGCCCGGCTCCACCCGACGCCACCCCGGCTCCACCCGACGCCACCCCGGCTCCGCCCGACGCCACCCCGGCTCCGCCCGACGCCACCCCGGCTCCGCCCGGCGTCCGTTTATCCGTTCGCACCGGCGGGCCCACGGTGACTACAATCTCCGCTCTTGCCCGCCTCCCGCCGCAGTGCCGGGGAGCGCCGCCGGCCGGACGGAAACCGGTCTGCTCCTGCCACACCCGATCCCGAGGACTGATCCACCGGCTGGAGGCCCCACCGTGCCCGCGCACGCCCCCGAAGACCTGCACGACGTTTCCCCCGACGCCGGAGGCAACCCGCTCGCCCGCGAGCAGGCGCACCTGGCCGCCTCCCGGTCCGCGCTGCGCGCCATGCGCGAGGACGTCGAGTCGCTCGACATCCGCGACGTCACCGCAAACTGGGTCAACTCGCTCGTCCTGCAGGCCCAGATCGACGACCGGATCAAGGCGCTCGCGGACCTCGCGCACACCCCGCTGTTCTTCGGCCGCCTCGACTACCTGCACGCGCCGGGCGCCGACCGCGCGGAGGGCGCGGAGGGCGAGCAGTTCTACATCGGCCGCCGGCACGTCCACGACGCGCAGGGCGACCCGATGGTCATCGACTGGCGCGCGCCCGTCTCCCAGCCGTTCTACCGGGCCTCCAAGAAGGACCCGCAGGACATCGGGCTGCGCCGCCGCTTCGGGTACACCGGCGGCGACCTGACCGCGTACGAGGACGAGCACCTGTCCGACCCGGCCGAGTCGGCCGCCGTCAGCAAGCTGCTCCAGCAGGAGATCGAGCGGCCGCGCGTGGGTCCGATGCGGGACATCGTGGCCACGATCCAGCCGGAACAGGACGAAATCGTCCGTTCCGGACTTTCCGGGTCGGTGTGCGTGCAGGGCGGACCGGGCACCGGGAAGACCGCCGTCGGCCTGCACCGGGTCGCGTACCTGCTGTACGCGCACCGCGAGCGGCTGGCCCGTACGGGCACGCTGGTCATCGGGCCGAACCGGTCCTTCCTCCAGTACATCGAGCAGGTGCTCCCCGCGCTGGGCGAGCTGGAGGTCAAGCAGGCCACGGTGGACGACCTGGTGGCCCGGCCGGGTGCGGAGGTGCGCGGCACGGACGCGGCGGCGACGGCCGTGGTGAAGGGCGATGCGCGGATGGCGGAGGTGCTGCGGCGGGCGGTCCGCTCGCACGTGTCGCTGCCGGACGAGCCGCTGATGGTGGTCCGCGGTTCGAGGCGCTGGCGGATCCCGGCGTACGAGCTGGCGGAGATCGTCACCGAGCTGCAGGCGCGCGACATGCGGTACGGGGCGGCGCTCGCGGCCCTGCCGCAGCGGATCGCGCACGCGGTGCTGGTGCGGATGGAGCAGGGCGGGGAGGCACCGGACGACCGGGTGCAGGACGCGGTGGCGCGGAACCCGGCGGTGAAGGCGGCCGTCAAGGCGATCTGGCCGGTGGTGGACCCGGCGAAGCTGGTGCTGCGGCTGCTGTCGGACGCGGAGTTCCTGGCCGCGCACGCGGACGGGGTGCTGACGGCGGACGAGCAGAAGCTGCTGCTGTGGGAGAAGCCGTTCCGGAGCGTGAAGTCGGCGAAGTGGTCGGCGGCCGATCTGGTGCTCATCGACGAGAGCGCCGATCTCGTGGAACGCACGCACTCGCTGGGCCATGTCGTGGTCGACGAGGCGCAGGACCTGTCGCCGATGCAGTACCGGGCGGTGGGGCGCCGCTGCACGACCGGTTCGGTGACCGTACTCGGCGACCTGGCGCAGGGTACGACGCCGTGGGCCACGCGCAGCTGGGCGGAGGCGCTGGGGCACCTGGGCAAGCCGGAGGCGGTGCTGGAGGAGCTGACGGCCGGTTTCCGCGTGCCGCGGGAGGTCATCGCGTACGCGTCGCGGCTGCTGCCGGCCATTGCGCCGGGGCTGGCGGCGGTGTCGTCGGTGCGTGAGACGCCGGGGTCGCTGGTGGTGTCGTCCGTCGCTTCGTCCGAGGACCTGACGCCGGCGGTCGTGGCCGCCTGCCGGGATGCGCTCCGGCACGAGGGCTCGATCGGGCTGATCGCGGCGGACGCGCGGATTCCCGGGCTGGCGGAGGCGTTGTCCGCGGCGGGGTTGCCGCACCTCTCGCCCGGCTCGGAGACGACCGCCGACTCCCGCCTGACGCTGGTCCCGGCCTCGCTGGCCAAGGGCCTCGAATACGACTACGTCGTGCTGGACGAGCCGTGCGCGATCGTCGACGGCGAGCCCGACGAACGCACCGGCCTGCGCCGGCTGTACGTCGCCCTGACCCGAGCCGTCTCCGGCCTCACGGTCTTGCACCACGCCGCGCTGCCGCCGGCCTTGCCCTGACCCGGACTCCGCCCCGGATCCGGATCCCGCACCCCAATCGCCGGCGGGCTGGCCCTTGGGGCTCCGCCCCAAACCCCGCGCCTCAATCGCCGGCGGGGCTGAATCCCAGGGCTCCCGCCCCAAACCCCGCGCCTCAATCGCCGGCGGGGCTCAAGGATCGGGGGCTCCGCCCCCGGACCCCCGCGCCTCAATCGCCGGCGAGGCTGAACTTCGGGGCTCCGCCCCGGGCCCCGGCCCTCAAGCTCCCCCAGCCCCAGGGGGCTGGGAGGTGCCCCCTGGACGGGCTGAATTTCCCCCGCCAGGACTTCGGCTGCCCCAGCCCCGCCTGACGGCTGGGCAAACTCCAGCCCCGCCGGCGATTGAGGCGCGGGCTGGGCCGGATCTGCCCGTGACGCTGGATGCTGCGCCGCAGAATCCAGCCCCGCCAGGGGGTACCTCCCAGCCCCCTGGGGCTGGGGGAGTTTGAGGCGCGGGGTCCGGGGCGGAGCCCCGAATCTTCGAGCCCCGCCGGCGATTGAGGCGCGGGGTCCGGGGCGGAGCCCCCGACAGCACAGGTCAGGCCAGGGCCTCGCGCCAGGCGGCGACAGCCGACGGGCTGACGGGGCCCGACCAGCCGTCGGGGCGGGCCGCGCCACCGATGTGGAAGGCGTCCAGACCAGCCGCCCGCAGCCCCGCCAGATGGTGCAGCTGGAGCCCCCCACCGACGAGGATCTGCGGCTCGAAGCCCGCCTCGCCCCGACGGCGCGCCTCCGCCTCCGCCTCCAGCACGGCAAGCCCCTCCGACACCCCCGCCGCCGACCCGGCGGTCAGGTACGTGTCGAGCCCCGGCAGCCCCGCCAGGGACTTCCGCACCTGCGCCCGGTCCGCCGCCCGGTCGATCGCCCGATGGAACGTCCACCGGCACCCGTCCAGCTCGGCCACCAGCGCCTCCACGGCCGCCATGTCCGCCGAACCGTCCGCGTCCAGGAAGCCGAGGACGAACTCCTCCGCCCCCTCCTCCCGCAGCCCCCGCGCCGCCGCGACCAGCGCGTCCAGCTCCGCCGCCGTACCCGCCGAGAACCCGTCCGCCGCCCGGAGCATGACCCGCAGGGGGATGTCCACGGCCGCGCGGATCGCCGCGAAGGTCTCCCGGGCGGGGGTCAGGCCGTCCGCCGCCATGTCGGTGACCAGTTCGAGCCGGTCCGCTCCACCTGCCTGGGCCGCGATCGCGTCCTCGGCACTGAGGGCGATCACCTCCAGGACTGCACGGTTGCTCATGGGGCCTCATTCCTTCGGAACGTGGGGGGAGACCAGCAGTCGGGAAAGCTGCTGATCGGAAAAATAGGTCTAGTCCAATTACAGGGTACGGGCGCCCGCCCGCGATCCACCAGCACATTCACGCCACCGCCACCCGTCCCACACCCACCGCCGCGCACAATGACCCCATGGCAACCGACACCGCGCAGCTCCACGCCCGCTGGCACGAGACCGTGACGGCCGCCCGCGCGGACCCGGACCCGACGGACCCGGACCCGACGGCCGCGGACGCCACGGGCGCCGACCCCGCGCCCTACGCCACCCGCCTCCTCTCCGCCTGGGGCGAGCCGCAGCGCCGGTACCACACCACCGCGCACCTCGTCGCCGTGCTGGACCACGTCGACCTGCTCGCGCACCACGCCGCCGACCCGGCCGCCGTACGCCTCGCCGCCTGGTTCCACGACGCCGTCTACCGGCCCGACCGGTCCGAGAACGAGGAGCGCAGCGCCGCCCTCGCCGAGCGCGCGCTCCCGGAACTCGGCGTCCCGGCGGACCGCACCGCCGAGGTGGCCCGCCTGGTCCGTCTGACCGTCACCCACGACCCGGCCCCCGGCGACACCAACGGCGAGGTCCTCTGCGACGCCGACCTGGCCGTCCTGGCCGGCGCCCCCGACGCGTACGCCGCGTACGTGGCCGCCGTGCGCGAGGAGTACGCGTTCGTACCGGAGGACGCGTTCCGGGAGGGCCGGGCGGCGGTGCTCCGTCAGCTCCTCGACCTCCCCCGCCTCTTCCGCACCCCCTTCGGCACGGAGCGCTGGGAGGCCCTGGCCCGCCGCAACCTCGCCGCGGAGCTGGCCACGCTCTGAGGACCGTCCGAACGGATCATCGGCCGGTCGGATCATCGGGTGACCGGGGGAATGCCCCGCCCATCCGCGCCGTTGATCCATTTCATGCCCGCTACGACCGAACGTTCCCGTATGCCCGTGGCCGTCTCCATCCTGGGCCTGTCCGTCTTCGCACTCGGCACCAGCGAATTCATGCTCTCCGGGCTGCTGCCGCCGATCGCCGCGGACATGGACGTCACGATCCCGCAGGCCGGGCTGCTGATATCCGCCTTCGCCATCGGCATGGTGATCGGCGCCCCGCTGCTGGCCGTGGCCACGCTGCGGCTGCCGCGCCGGACCACGCTGATCGCGTTGATCTCGCTCTTCGGGCTGGGCCAGATCGCCGGCGCGGTGGCCCCGTCGTACGGGTTCCTGTTCGCCTCACGGGTCGTGAGCGCGCTCGCGTGCGCCGGGTTCTGGGCGGTCGGCGCGGCCGTGGCCATCGCGATGGTGCCGCAGAACGCACGGGCGCGGGCCATGGCCGTGATGATCGGCGGGCTGTCGATCGCGAACGTGCTCGGCGTACCGGCCGGAGCGTTCCTCGGCGAGTACTGGGGCTGGCGGGCGGCGTTCTGGGCGGTGGCCGCGGCGTCGGCGGTCGCGCTCGTCGGCATCCTGCTGAAGATCCCCCACATCCCGTTGCCGGCGGCAGCCGAACGACCGACGCTCGGCAGGGAGCTGCGGATCTACCGGGACCGGCAGGTCTGGCTGTCGGTCGCGATCACCGCGCTGGCGGCGGGCGGGGTGTTCTGCGCGTTCAGCTACCTGGCTCCGCTGCTGACCGAGGTGGCGGGGCTGGGGTCGCGGTGGGTGCCGTGGGTGCTGGGGCTGTTCGGGGTGGGGGCGCTGATCGGTACGACGGTGGGCGGGCGGGTTGCGGACGGGCGGCTCTTCGGGGTGCTGCTGTCCGGGATCACGGCCTCCACCGTGCTGCTGGCCGGGCTGGCCCTGCTGGCCTCCTCGGCCGTGGCGGCCGTCGGCCTCTCCTTCCTCCTGGGCGTCTCCACGTTCTTCACGGCCCCGGCCTTGAACGCGCGCATGTTCAACGTCGCCGGCGCGGCCCCGACGCTGGCGGGGGCGACCACCACCGCGGCCTTCAACCTGGGCAACACGGGTGGGCCGTGGCTGGGTGGCACGGTCATCTCTGCCGGGCACGGCTTTGCGGCCACCGCCTGGGCGGGCGCCGCCATGACCCTCACCGCCCTGGCCCTCACGGCCCTCTCCCTCCGCCTCCACCGCCACACCCCGACCCGCGTCGTCACGGGCTCCGCCACCGGGTCCCCTTCCCCGGTCCCGACCCCCACCCCCTGACGGGCCCGCCCCGGGCCCACCGCCGCTCCACCCCTGCCGGACCCGCCCCGGGCCCACCGCCACTCCACTCCCTGACGGCACCCGCCCCCGGCCCACCGCCACTCCACTCCCTGAGGGGCCCGCCCCGGGCCCACCGCCGCTCCACTCCCGCAGCCGGTCCCCACCCGGCCGCTTCCAGTTCCGCAGGGCCGATCCCAGCCCCGCCGGCCAACCTCAGGCCTCGCCGGGCCCACTCCAGCCCCGCCGGGCACCCTCCAGCCCCGGCGGGGGGGGGGGGGGCGGGGCCCCGGGGGGGGGCCCCCCCCCCCCC
>NZ_JAJAUZ010000041.1 GCF_020532645.1 Streptomyces bambusae | reverse complement strand
GGCCGCGGCCACGGCCGTCGCCAGCACCGCCGTCGACGCGCCGCCGCGCCGCAGGGCCTCGCCCAGCGTCTGCTCGGTGGCCGCCGCCGCGTCCAGCGCCGCCGTCCACGCCGCGTACTCGGCGGCCGCGGCCGCGGCCATCGCGTCGAGCTCCTGTCGGCCGCGCGTCAGCAGCGCCGCCTGCTCCAGCCGCCCGCCGGACCGCCGCACCTCCTCCTCGACGGCCCGTGCCAGCACCTGCTCCGCCTCGCCCCGATGCCCGTCCCGCATCCGTCTCCCCCTCCACCCCCGGCCCCCCAGGGGCCGCCCGTACCCGTAGGGATACCCGCCCGCCCCGCCAAACCTGCTGAAACGGCCGAGAGTTGAGCGAATTCAGAGCTTCCCGCCGCCCGCCGCCCCCGCCCACCGCAACCCGGGGCAGCGCAAGGGGGCCACTGCTTCCGCAGTGGCCCCCTTGCGCTCGACCTCCGGCGGGCCGGGTTCAGCGCTTGAGCGTGAAGGTGAAGTCGCTGGAGAGCTTTCCGCTCAGCCGGACTGCCGATACGAGCCTGCCGTCCACGACCAGTCGCTCGACCTCGCCCCGCGAAAGACCGCAGCCTTCGGCGATGAGGCGCATGGGCCGGACCGGAATCTGGGCCTCAAAGCGCACCGAGACATCGATGGCCTCGTCCTCCGGATACTCCGATCCGCCGGTTTCGAGCCGCCAGGCGTCGTTCCAGTCGAGGGCGATGTGGTTACGGCGCCGCACGACGCCGTCCTGGAGCAGCTCGGCAGCCAGGCGGGGGTCGTTGTCGTGCGCCCGGTCCAGCATCTCGGGCCGTATCGAGCGGACATGCGTCCGCTCGAGGATGGCGATCTTCGTGGTGGTGCCGCACTGGGTGCAGAGCGCGAGAAGCCAGACGTCGAGGAGTTTGTGGTTCGCGTTGACGCGGAACTTGCCGGTCGTCCGGAAGGTCTCGGACGTACATTCCTGGCAACTGCGGCGGATGAGTGGCAGACGTACTGGTTTGACTGTCCAGTCTTCGTGCACAGAAATGCCCCTATTGCGGTGTGAGTTACCCGTGACATCGGGTCGACTCGCGCTGACCGTCCGGTGAGTACGACGACGCTACGGACGGGGCCGCGCGTGGGGCATCCGCGTCAGGATCAGCCGCGGGTAAGCCGTACGTTTACGTCCCGTTGCAGGCCCTGCGCATCGCGCTTACGGCCGCGGTGTCCGCTCACGGCTCCGGTGAAGGGGTGCCCGACCGCGCGGCGCCGGCAACGCCCGGCGGGGGGAAGAGGAGGGGAGCGGGGCGGGAAGACCGCAGGGCACAGTATGCGCATGCGTGCACACGTCCCGAGAAGTCCGCAGCCCAGACTGCTTCTGGTGATGCCCAGTCACCAGCTCGTACGGAAGGGCGCCGAGCTGGGTTTCCGCATCTGGTCGATGTGGGATCCGAAGCAGCTCGAGACCGACTTTGCACCGAGAGTCGCGGAAGCCTCGGAGGAACTGCTGCTCCTCGACTTCGCCGACGAGAACGGACTGCGCGATGCCGTCGAGCGGACTGCACTGCACCACAGGATCGATGCCGTGCTGCATTGCGGACACGGCGACTCGGTCCTGCCGGTGGCCCGGGAGGCGTGGAAGCTGGGCCTGACCCCGAACCCTCCGGCGGTGTACCACCGGCTCAGGGCGTACGAAGGAGGCGTGGACGACTGGCTCCCGGCCGAGATCCCCAGGGTGAGCGTCGAGACCCTGACCGTCGACGGGACCCACCACATCGTGGGGATAACGGGCCAACGCACCACGGGTTCGCCGCACTTCTTCGTGACGGGCTACCTCCATCCGGCACCCCTGACGGACGATGAGCGCATGGCCATCGGGGCAGCGGTCGAGGAACGGCTGACGAAGAGCGGATACCGTTCCGGTCCGGCTCACACGCAGGTGGCGCTGCTGCCGTACGGGCCGCGGATCGTGTCGTGCCGAACGCATCTCGGTGACGGCCGCATCCCCCTGCTCGTCGAGATCGCGTCCGGGTTCGACATGGAGGCGGCGGTCTTCGCGGGCCTCCAAGGCAGTCGTCCGGACGTGCCGAGCCCTTCCCGGTATGCCGAAGTCGGCTTCTTCGCCCTGCCCGACGGGCGCCTGGAGACGTGCAGCGGCACGGAGGACATCGCCGTGACCCCGTGGGTTCACGGAGCTCGCTTTCCTTACGGCATCGGCGACAGGGTCGCCCCCATCGGTGACCCGCGCTCCCTGCGCGCCTATGTGGTCGTCGACGGTGACACACCGGAACTCACCCGCGAACGGGTTGCCATGGCGCGATCAGATCTTGTCGCCGTCGTCCGTCCCACATCCTGACGACCCTGCCCGCAGCCGTTCGCAACGGGTCGCCGCACCCCGGTGCGGAGTGCCGAAGAAACCCCTGACCTGCGGTATATGCGCTGCTGTATGCTGCGCTCGAATGGTCTGGTCTAGCGGGTGGGCACCGACCGACGTGGGGCGGGGGCATGAATCGTGACATCGGCAACTTCTGACGACGGTACGAATCTTGACCCGGAATTCGCCATCCTGGGCTCCTTAGAAGTACGCAGCGGCAGTGCCCTGATCCCCGTCAACGGCGCTCTGCAACGTCGTGTCCTCGTGACCCTGCTCCTCGACGCCGGGCGCGTGGTGCCCGTTTCCCGACTGGTGACGGCCGGCTGGGGCGAAGAACCGCCCGACAGCGCCGAGCATCAGGTACGCAAGACGGTGGCCAAGCTGCGCAGCCGCATCCCCCGCGGCCCCGAGGTCATCGTAACCGACGGTCCCGGCTACCGCGCGGTCGTGAAGGCCGGTCAACTCGATCTGCTGCGCCACCAGCAGCTGATGGGACGGGCCAGGGAATCGCTGGACGCGGGGCAGCCGGAGCGTGCCGCGGCGCAGCTGCGCGAGGCGTTGGCGCTGTGGCGGGGGCCGGTGCTGGCAGGCGCCGGCGGCCAGGTGATCGACGCAGCCTCGGCAGCCCTGGAGGAGCGGCGGCTCACCGCTGCCGAACAGCTCTACGACCTGTGCATCGATGCGGGCGAGGCCGCCGAGGTCACGGGCGAGCTGCGGGTCCTCGTGGACGAGTACCCCCTGCGCGAGACACTGCGCAGCCGGCTGATGCTCGCCCTCTACCTCTCCGGGCAGCAGGCCGCAGCGCTGGACGAGTACGGCCGCGTGCGCGACCGCCTCGTGAACGAGCTGGGCATCGACCCCAGCGCGGAACTGACCGGACTCCACGAGCGCATGCTGCGTCAGGACCCGTCGCTCGCCCGTCCGGAACGCTCGTCGACGCGCGTCTCGCAGCGGGCGACCGAGGCCCCCCACACACTGCCGTTCGACGTGCCCGACTTCTCGGGCCGACGCTCTGAACTGGAGTGGGTCTGTGATGTGGCCGGACGCGCCCCGGAAGGAGCACCACGGGTCGTGGCGCTCGACGGCATGGGGGGAAGCGGCAAGACGGCGCTGGCCGTCCGCGCCGCCCATCACCTGGCCGACGAGTATCCGGACGGCAGTCTCTTCATCGACCTGCACGGCTTCACACCGGGGCAGCCGCCGCTCAGTGCGTTCCACGCACAAGGCGACCTGCTCGCCGCCGCCAGCATCCCGAGCGAGGAGGTGTCCGCGGTGTCCGCGGGGCGTGCCGCGCGATGGCAGTCCTACATGCGGGGCCGTCGCATGGTGCTCATCCTGGACAACGCCGCCTCCTCCGAGCAGGTGCGTGCGCTGATCCCCACCTCTTCCGACAGCCTGGTCCTCATCACCAGCCGCCCGAGGCTGACGGGGCTGGACGGAGTCGAGTGGCTTTCCGTGGGCGCCCTTCCGGAACGCGACAGCCACCAGCTCCTGCGCGCCACCCTCGGCGCCGACCGCGTCGAGAGGGAACCGGACGCAGCCCGGGAACTCCTGCGACTGTGCGGGGGACTCCCGCTTGCGCTCAGGATTGCCACCGCCCGGCTGGCGAACCGTCCGCACTGGTCCGTGCAGCGGCTCGCCGACCGGCTGCGGGACCACAACCGGCGCCTGGACGAACTCACGAGCGAGGGCAGGGGCGTTGCGGGCGCGCTGCTGCTGTCGTACCAGTCCATGCCTCCCGACCAGCAGTCCGCCTTCCGGCTCCTGGGCCTTCACCCGGGGCGCTATCTGGACATCCACGAAGCCGCCGCCCTCCTGGACACGGACGCCCTGTCGGCCGAGGACGCGCTGGAGGAACTGGTCGACGCACGTCTGCTGGAAGCCAGGGAGCCGGGGGTGTACGGGCTGCACGACCTCGTGCGCAGCTTCGTGCAACGCATCGCGCAAGGACAGCGGGAGCCGGGGGACGGGGTGGCGATGCAGCGGCTCCTGGACCACTACCTGCACATGGCAGAACACGCGTGCGACACGGTGTTTCCCGGGCGGCGCCGCATCGAGGGCGGCGAAGAGCACTCGGCGGCCCGCGAGTTCGAGCACAAGGAGAAGGCGCTCCAGTGGCTCGACCAGCACCGTGGCAGCCTTCTGGCGGCGGTGGACGCGGCGCACGACGGGGGACTGCTGTGGCATGCCGCGCGGCTGCCGCGTGAGCTGGGCTTCCACTCCAGCATCCGGGGCTACGACGCCAGCGCCAACGTGGCACTGGAGAAGGGGGTCAGCGCGTCACGGCGGCTCGGAGACCGCTCGTTGCTCCGGCTGAACCTGATGAACCTGGCCATGGGCAAGTGGCGCCTCGGGCAGCTGCGTGACGCGGTCGGTCTGCTGGAGGAAGCCGTCGGGTTGTCCCGGCAGATGGCCGACGAGTACTCCGAGGTGGAGTGCCAGGCCCGGCTGGGGCAGACGTACAGCAGCATGGGGGAGCTTGAACATGCGCTCCGGCTGAACCAAGAGGTCGGCAGACGCGCCCGGGAACTCGGTTTCACCCGCCTCGACGGCTCGTCGCTCAGCATGCTGAGCCTGATCCAGGTGCGGCTCGGGCGGTTCGAGGAGGCGATGGAGTCTGCGGAGCGGGCAGTGGCCATCTTCGACTCCATCGAGGAGATCCAGCTCTCCGTGACCGCCCTGAGCTACCTTTCCCAGGCGATCGAGGGCCTGGGCCGCTTCGAGGACGCGCTCGCCCGGGCCGACGCGGCGCTGGAACGGTGCCAGCAGATCGGCATGCCCGCGGCGCTGCCGCTCGTACTCGCCCGCCGAGCCGATGTGCTGGTGCGCATGGGAGCGCTGGACGAAGCGGCAGAGAGCGCCGACCACGCGCTGTCCAGGGCCACGAGCAGCACGGACGACATCAACCGCGCCACGGTGCACCTCTCGGCGGGGCGGGTGCGGTACGCGCAGGGCGACCTGGACACGGCGCTGGCTCAGCAGCGCCTGGCCCACGAGATCGCCTGCCGCATGGAGTTGCGCTACGACGAGGCGTGCGCGCTGTGGGACCTCGCCCGCACCACCGAGGCACAGGGCCATCTCCAGCTGGCCCGACAGCACCGTTCGGCGGCGGAGGACCTCTTCTCCCTCATGAAGGTGCCGCAGACCGCGCGGTGAGTCCTGCGTGTGCGTGGGGCACTCCGCCCGCGGGGGACTGAGCGGGTGCTCGGAGGGGAACCGGCCGGGAAGGGCGATTGCGAAGATCAGCGGAGCCGAAACGGCGTGTCCTTCAAAGGAGTTCCTCATGCGTTTCACCTCTGCCATCGCTTCCTCCGCCCTCGCGCTCGGGGCGCTCCTGGGTGGACCGGCGGTTTCCGCCGACACCGACGCGCAGCAGACGGTCGGGCATCGCGCCGCCGCCTCCGAGCTCCTGACGGACCCGGTCGCGAGCACGTCCGAGTCAGACCACGGCAACGGCTGAGTCACTTCTTTTTACGGGGGCAACACAATGACCATTCGGGTGCTCATCTGTGATCAGCTGCCCGTGATCGCCGACGGTCTCAGGACCCTCCTCGACGCGGTCCCGGACATCGACGTGATCGGCACGACTCCCAACGGTATGGAAGCCATCGTCCTGGTGCGCACCATGCGGCCCGATGTCGTGGTCACAGATCTGAACCTCCAGACCATCTCCGGCCTTGAGATGATCCGCAGACTCGGCCAGGAAGACGAGTCGCCCAACGTCGTCGTGTTCACCGCGACGGACACCGATGAGACGGTGAGCGACGTGCTGCACGCCGGCGCGAGCTGTCTGCTGGGCAAGGACGTGAGTCCTCAGGAGCTGATCAACGCGATCCACGGGGCGGCCGCCGGCCAGACCATGCTCGCGCCGAACATCGCACAGCGCCTGGTCGCCTGGTTCCGTGCGCAGCCGGAGCCGCAGAAGGCCGAAACGTGTCCGGAGGTGACCGAGCTGACTCCACGGGAACGGGAAGTGACGCGGATGGTGGCCCAGGGCATGTCCACCGAGGACGTGGCCCGCGAACTGATCATCGGCGAGGCCACGGTCAGAACCCATCTCTACCGGGTGCGTACCAAGCTCGGCGTCCGCGACCGGGCCGAGCTCGTGTCACTGGCATACCGGACCGGACTGATCCACTCGGATGGCCGGTCCCTCGGCGACGAGAGAATGCTGTCGATGGGCGGCCTGCGCGCCAGTTGACCCGCGGCCGGCCGCCGCCACCCGGAGCTCCGGTCAGGCGGCGGCACGCCGGGCCGACCGGACCCGGTCGGCACCGACCATCCGCCAGAGCACGGCGGGATCTCCGTACCGGGCGGACTCGGCTGCGGCCAGCCGGAAGTACCGGTGCAGGCCCAGTTCCGACGTCATCGCGCGCACCCCGCAGCTCTGCATGCTCAGACGCACGACGTCCCGCGCGGTCTCGGAGGCCATCGCCAGCGCCGAGAGCGGCGAGGTGCGGACGGCGTCCGGCTCGTAGTCGACCAGCCAGGCCCCTCGGTGGACGGCCGCCCTCGTCGCACGCAGCGCCACCATCGCGCGCGCCAAGGGGAACGACACCGCCGGCAGGTCGCGCAGCCTGGTGCCGAACTGCTGCCGGGAACAGGCGTATTCCACGGCGGTGCGATGCGCGCCGTCGGCGATGCCCAGCAGGTAGGCGGCCTGCCGCAGCCGTGCGCGCGCGAGCGGACCGGTGGGCGCGTCGTCCAGGGCACCGACGATGCCTGCCGTGGTGATCGGGGTGGCCTCGAACCGGACGGCCGGCGGCCAGCACCCGTCCTGCGGGGTGACGCCGTGCGCCCCGCGCTCCACCGCGACGAACACCGGAGCGCCGTCGACCTCGGTGGCCACCAGAAACAGGCTCGCGCCCACGTCGTCGACGGTGGCCGTGCCGGTCAGCTCCCAGCCGCCGGCCCGCGGCGCCGCGGTGATCCCGCTGCCGGTGGGCAGGGCTTCGAGGCCGGCCAGGGCCGCGCCCGGCACGCTGACGCCCAGGTCGGCGGCGAACGCGTCGGCCCGGTAGGAGTTGCCGCGTGCCGCACGGCCGAGCTCCTCGCCGACCAGGACGCCGGCACTCAGCCCCAGGTCGAGTCCGCCGGCGCCGGCCGGGCGTTCGAAGTCGGCCGCCTCCAGCGCGTCGAGCACCGTACGGGTCGGGCCGCCGGAGCCGTCGGTCACCGGGGCGCCGTGCAGCTCGATCCGGGCAGGGACGCCGGCAAGCCCCGCACGCAGGGCCTTGCGCAGCCGGCCGGCGAGCGGGTCCGGGGTGAGGTCCATGTCAGTCTTCCTGTCCGATGGAGTCGAGCGAGGCGGCCATGATCTGGAGCATCACTTCCGAGGTCCCCGCCGAGAGCGTGAGCCCGGGTGCCTCCCGGTAGGCGGACTCCAGGGTCGTGGCCGCTCCGGTGCGGTTCGCCCGCTGCTCCGGGCTCGGGATGCCGGCGGCCCAGACCGCGATCGACTGGGCGAGTTCGCTGCTGTGATATTTGGCGACCGCTGTCGAGACCTGATCGACCCGGTCCGCCGCGATCCCGGTGAGGACCTCCCAGGCGAGGACGTGGTCGGCGGTCAGCATGCCGTGCCAGCGTCCGATCTGTTCCAGGCGTCCGTCGGACACGGACTCGGGGCCGCCGTCCGCCAGGGCTTCGAGGGCGGCGTCCAGCCAGCGTTCCGCCTTCAAGTGGTAGTCCAGACCGGTGCGTTCGATGGCGAGGGCCTCGTTGAGCAGCGGCCAGCCCTCGTCGCGCGGACCGAGGAGGTTCGTGCCCGGCACCGCGACCGCGTCGAGATCCACGCGGTGGAAGTGCTCGTCGCCGACACCGGGGATCGTCGACACCGTCACACCAGGGGCCCGCATGTCGACCAGGAACAGGCTGATGCCCTGGTACTTGCCCGCGCCCGGTGTCGTACGGGCGGCGCACAGGCCGAGGTCGACGAACCGGGTCTTCAGGCTGAACACCTTCGTGCCGGTGATGCGGTAGCCGTCTCCGTCCGGCTCGGCCACCGCCCGCAGCGCGCCCAGGTCGGAGCCCGCGTCGGGCTCCGTGTAGAGAACCGATGCGAAGCTCTCGCCGCGGGCGATGGCGGGCAGATACCGCCGCTTCTGTTCGTCGCTGCCCGCCATCAGCAGGAACTGGCCCACGATCTGGACGGTGTTGACGTGGAAGGTGTCCGGTACGCCTGCGCGCACCAGCTCCTCGGCGACGATCGCGGCATCGGCCGGTGAGCGGCCCCGGCCGCCGTACTCGACGGGCCAGTGCACGGTGAGCAGGCCCAGCTCGCCGAGCATCCGGTAGAGCGGGCGCCCGTCGGGCTCGACGCCGTACGCGCCGGTGGCCGCGGCCGCCGCGGCCTGTACCTCTGCGGAGCGCAGGGTCTTCCGCACGTCCGCCCGGAACCGCTCCTGCTCCTCTGTGAATCCGAACCGCATGTGTGTCTCCTCAGGAGGCGAGCGTCTCTTCGATCGCCGCGACGACCCGGCCGAGCGCAGACCGGGTGAACAGGGTGTAGTGATCGCCGGGCACGCGCTCGGTCCGGAACGGGCCCGTGCACACCGCCCGCCACTGCTCTTCCATGGCGATGTGCGAGGAGGCGACAAGCACGGTGACCGGTCCGCCGTAGGGGGCCGGCGGGCGGTAGGCCTGCATGGACAGGGCGGAGGACCGGAACGTCGCGAAGCGGGCGGCCAGCTCCCGGTCGGTGAGCTCCAGCTCCACGCCGAGGCCGGCGAGACTCTCCCGGACCCCGGCCACCCCTGCGGCCGGGTCGTCGAGGACCGCGTCCACCTCGGGGCCCTCGCGTCCGGTCAGCCGCGCGACGTCGTGCACGAACCGCTGCCGCACCGTCGCCTCGTCCAGGAGCACGGAGTCCTCGTCATAGGCGGCGTCGAGCAGGATCACCGGTGGCTGCTCCCCGGTCTTCTCCTCGATCTGCCGGGCGACTTCGAAGGCGAGCACGCCCCCGTACGACCAGCCGGCCAGACAGCACGACGCGGGCAGACCGGTCTCGATCAGGGAACGCGCGATCCGTGCGGCGGTGACCGCCATCGCCTCCTGCGCGGGCACCTCGGTGTCCCGCGGGTCGGCGGCGAAGCCGGTCACGCCGATGCCGCCGCGCAGCGCCCTGGCCAGCGGGATGTAGCAGAACAGCTCGCCGCCCGACGGGTGCAGCAGGATCACCTGCGCCGGGCCCGCCTCGCGCATCACCACCGGTGCCCTGCCGGGATCCCGCCCGGACGTACCCGTCGGCGCGTCGAGCGGGTCGCCGTCTTCGTCGCGGCGCGCGGCGCGGACGGTGTCGATGGTGGCGGCCAGGTGCGCGACCGTGGGGGAGGCGAAGAAATCGCCGAGCGCGATCTCCACACCGAACCTGCGGTTGATCGCCGACATCAGCTGGACGGCCTGGAGGCTGTTGCCGCCCGCCAGGAAGAAGTCGTCGTGCACGCCGATCCGGTCGTCGCGCAGCAGCGGGGTGAGCACGTCGTGCAGCAGCGTGCGTTCCGTCCCGGTCAGAGACCCGGCGCCGTACCCCCCACCCGCCCGGCTCAGGTCGGGGGCGGGCAGCCTGCGCCAGTCGACCTTGCCGCTGCTGGTCAGCGGCAGCTCGTCGCGGACCACGAAGAACGACGGAATCATGTACGAGGGCAGGAGCGCGCCCAGATGCTCGCGCACGGCGGGCACCTGCTGCTCGGTGACCCCGGTCAGGTACCCGACCAGGTGCTTGTCCCCGTTGTCATCGCTCCACGCCCGGACGCTGACCGGACCGATCCCTCCGAAGCCGGTCAGCGCCGACTCCACCTCGCCCAGTTCGATCCGCAGACCGCGGATCTTGACCTGCTGGTCGATGCGGCCGAGGAAGACGAGGCGTCCGTCGGGAAGCCGCTTCACCAGGTCCCCGGTCCGGTAGAGGCGGCCACCGGGTGCGGTGCCGAACGGGTCGGGGACGAACTTCTCGGCGGTCAGCTCGTCGCGGTTGAGGTAGCCGCGCGCCAACCCCGCGCCGCCGATCACGAGTTCACCGGGTGTGCCGATCGGGACCTGGCGCAGTTCGCGGTCGAGGACGTGCGCCACGTGGTTGGTCATGGGCAGGCCGATCGGCGGGGAGGCGTCCCAGGTGCCGCCGCACTCCTCGACGATCATCGTCACGGTGCACTCGGTCGGCCCGTAGCCGTTGAACAGGCGCCGGCCCCGGTTCCACCGGTTCACCAGCTCACCGCTGAACGCCTCGCCGCCGACGAACGCGATCCGCAGGTCGGGGAAGTTCTCCGGCGTCAGCAGCGGCATCACGGTCGGGGGCAGGTCGATGACGGTGATGCGGGCCTGCTCCATCAGCGCTTGGAGCCGGTCGACCGACAGCCGTTCCTCGCCGGTCGCGAGGTACAGGCGGGCCCCGGTCAGCAGCGCCGAGAACGTCTCGAAGACGGAGACGTCAAAGGTCGACGAGGCGAACCCGAGCACCCGGTCGGCCGGTGTCAGCTCGAACAGCTCGCGTGCGGAGTCGATGAAATTGACGACTCCGCGGTGCTCGAGGAGCACGCCCTTCGGCTTGCCGGTGCTGCCGGAGGTGTAGATGACGTACGCGATGTCGTCGGGTCCCGCCGCGAGTGGCGGGTTGTCGCAGGGCAGCCCCGCCAGTTCGTCGCGGACCTCGTCCAGTACCACGACGGGAGCGCCGACCTCGCTCACGGCCCTGCCTGCCTCGGGGTGCGCGAGCACCACCCGCAGCCGGGCGTCGGCGGTGATCTCGGCGACGCGCCCCGGGGGATGCGCCGGGTCGAGCGGCACGTAGGCCGCGCCGGCCTTGAGCACCGCAAGGATCGCGGTGGGCAGGTCCAGATCCCTGCGCAGGCACAGGCCGACCCGGGCCCCCGGCTCCACACCGTGCTCGCGCAGCAGGGCGGCGAGCCGGTTCGCCCGGGCGTTGAGCTCGGCGTAGCAGGTCTCGACACCGGAAACGACGACGGCCACGCCGTCCGGGGTCTCCGCCGCCCGCGCCTCGAACTCCGCGACCACAGTGGACTCGCGAACGGGCCGCACCGGGCCCTTGGCGGCCTCGGCGAGGAACAGCTTGTCCGCGGGGCTCAGCATCTCCGCCGCGGCCGGCCGGGTGTCCGGGGCGCCGGTCAGGGTGTGCAGCAGTCCGTCGTAGTGCCGGGCGAACCGGGCGATGCTCTCGGCGTCGAACAGGTCGGTGTTGAACTCGATGGCGAGGACCGCGTCGGTACCGGGCTCCACCGGCCGGATCAGAGTCCAGCTCATGTCCAGGCTCGTGGTGGTGGCGGGAATCTCCTCGTACGAGGTGTGGATGCCGGGCAGGGCGGCCGTGGTGTCCGCGTCCGCCGTGCCGAACGCGATCTGGAAGACGGGGGAGCGCGACGGGTCGACGACCGGGTCCACCGCTTCGACCAGCTTGTCGAAGGGCAGGCCGGCGTGATCATCGGCCTCCGCGGTCGCGCGCGCGATCCGCCGGACCAGCTCGCGGAAGGTCGGGTCACCGGAGAGGTCCGCGCGCAGTACCCGCAGATCGGTGAAGCGCCCGACCGCCGAGGACACGGCGTCGTGGCGGCGGTTCTCGTCCGGCGAGCCGATCACCAGGTCGTCGATGCCCGAGTAGCGGTGCAGCAGGGTGCAGAACGCTGCGACGAGGACGTCGTACGGCTGCGCTCCGGCCTGTCGGGCCAGTTCCTCGGCCCGGTCCAGGGCGTCACGCCCGACGGTGAAGCCGGCGCGGGCGGCCGCGAAGGTGCGGGCCTCGCCGCGCGGCCGGTCGGTCGGGAACTCCAGGACCTCGGCGCCCGCCAGCTTCTTGCGCCAGTACGCGCCGATCTCGTCCAGAGCGGCGCCGTCGAGCCGGTCGTGCTGCCACCGGGCGTAGTCCGGGTACTGCACCGGAACGTCGGGCAGGTTCGGTGCGCCGCCGTCGGCCAGGGCCTCGTAGAACGCCGCGATTTCACGCATCAGAACGCCGCGGGAGCGGGTGTCGCAGATGACGGCCGGCAGGTCGAGCAGGAACAGGTGATCGTCCGGCTCGACCCGGATCAGTGCCGCGCGCCACATGGGCGTACGGCCCAGGTCGAACGGTTCGGCGGCCCGTTGCGCGAGGAGGGTCCGTGCTGCCGCGACGTCCCCCGCTTCGATCACAGGCAGGTCGACCGGGACCTCGGTGGCGACGACCTGCATCGTGGCGCCCTCGCGCTCGACGATCGCGGTCCGCAGCGCCTCGTGGCGGGCCACGACCGAAGCCAGTGCCGCGCGCAGCACGTTCGTGTCGAGGCTGCCCCGAAGACGCAGGCACAGGGGGATGCCGGGGACCGGCTGACCGAGGAACCGCAGGGAGCGCTGGGCGTGCGACAGCGGCGTCGGGCCGGTGTCGCCGCGCGAGGTCGGACCGCGCCGCGCCACGGCCTTCGCGTGCTCGCGCAGCCCGTCGAGGAACCGCGCGCGGCGCTGTGGGGTCAGCGCGGCGATCCGCTGCGTCATGTCGGTCACCGGAGGCTCCTGATGCGCAGCGGCGCCTCGCCCGCCGGCCGGCCGTCCGGGCGTGCGGGCAGGTGCGCCAACTCCGAGAGGGCGATGGTCAGTACGTCGATGGCCCGCATGTAGTCCGAGAGCACGATGTGCTCGTCGTCCGCGTGATCGAGACTGCTGTCGCCCGGGCCGTAGGTCGCCATGGGGATGTCCCAGACCTCGGCGAGGGTGTTCATGTCCGAGGTGGCCGTCTTCACCGCAAGACGTGGCCGGGCGTGCAGGCGCCGGATGCCGGACACCAGCGCGCGGACCGCCGGGTCGGCCCGGCCCACCCGGCAGGCAGCCACCGAGTTCAGCACTTCGAGGGTGCCGGCCGGCAGCCGCTCACGCAGCGTGCTCACCAGCCCGTCGACGTCGAATCCCGGGGGGATGCGGATGCTGAGGTCCGCGGTCGCCGAGGTCAGGTCGCCGTTGACCTGGCACAACGTCGCACCCGGCTGGTCGAACACGCCGTGGCTCGCGTCGGGTCCGAGCAGTTCGACCAGTGTCTCCCAGCAGGTGACGGCCAGCTCGGACGCCTTCGGTACCGGGTTGCTCGGGTGGGTGGCGGAACACTTGACGGTGTAGCGCAGGTCCAGCTTCCCCTTGTAGCCGAGGACCACGCTCGACCAGCCGCTCGGTTCGCCGATGATCAGCGCGTCCGGCCGGGCGTGGGTGGCTCGGATCGCCATCGCGCCACGCGAGCGCGGGGTCTCCTCCTCGACGACACCGATCACCACGATCCGGCCGCGGAAGTCCACCGCGCCGGCCGCGGCGCAGATCATCGTCGCGAGCGGTCCCTTCGCGTCCACGGCACCGCGGCCGTAGAGCCGGCCGTCCTCGGAGCGGACCGGGACCTGACCGGACACGGTGTCCGTGTGTCCGAGCAGCATCACGGTCGGGCCGTCACCGCGCTCGATCACGCCGATCACGTTGCCCACGCCGTCGATGTGCGCCCGGAAACCCAGGTCCTTCATCGCTCCGACCAGGTAGTCGGCCAGCGCGCGCTCTTGGTAGGACGGAGAGGGGATCTCCAGCATCCCCCGCAGCAGCCCGGCGGCGTACGTCTCGGTGACCTTGTGCGAGGAACCGAGGTGGCCGCGCTGTTGCGGCGGCCGGAGAGGGGACGCCCAGTTCATCGTTACGCTCGTTCCAGTAGGTGGTCGATGATGTGGTCCGCGACGTTGACCTGGTCGCCGAGTGCGGATTGGAAGCCGGAGAACTCGACCCGGTGGTTGACCTCCAGGACCAGCAGCCGGCCGTCGCGGTCCTCGATCAGATCGACACCGGCGATGTCGGCGCCGACGGCGGCGGCCGCCTGGAGGGAGAGCTTGTCGATCTCCGGTGTCACCTCGCACGGCCGGGTCTGCCCACCGAGTGCGACATTGGTGCGCAGGGACTCGCCGGTCCGGTACACGGCGCCCAGCACCTGACCGCCGACCACGATCACCCTGATGTCCCGGCCGGGCTTTTCGATCAGCTCCTGCACGTATCCGAGGTGCGACTGGGGTCCGGACAGCGCGGCGGCGTACTCGAGGACCCCTTCCGCACCGGCGCGGTCGTGCAGCGGGACCACCAGCCGGCCCCACGAGCCGACCAGTGGCTTGATGACGGCCGGGTACCCGATGGAGTCCAGGGCGGCCAGCGCGGCCTGCGGAGTGAGGCCGAGCGCGGTGCGCGGTGTCGCCACCCCGGCCGCCTCCAGGGCCATGGTGGTGCGCCACTTGTCGCCGCACACCTCGGTCGCCTCCGTGCTGTTGACCACGTGGACGCCCGCGGCGGTGAGGCAGCGGGCCGCATAAGCCGCGCGGAACTGACCGATCTCCCGGTTCAGTGCAAGACCCCAGGGCAGGGCGTGCCGGCCGGCCGCGAACCACTGGCTGCGCGTGTCGACGTGGTCGAAGGGGACACCCCGCCGGTCGAACGCGTCGAACAGCCTCTTCTCGTCCGCCCCGACCCTGCTGGCGAGCACCGCGACCCTGCGGTCACCTGGGCGCTCCGACGTCGCTGACACGTGACCTCCAGATGTGAACCACTGATGGACTGGACGCCGCAATCGAGCTTGCCGCGTGGAAGGCAAACTACGAGTGCGCCGGAATCATGCGCGTCCGAGCCAAGCTCAGTCATGGGGACGCATCGCGTTGACGTTCCCCCCATACGGTTGCGAACTCTGATTACCCGGCGCCCGTCCGCGCTGTGTCACGCTGGACCGGATTTCGATATCTGCCGAATGAGTTCGCGGCACACCGAGGAAAATGGGGGAATCGTGGGAAACACACCGGAGCGGATCCCGGTACTCGCCCTGTGGAGCGCGCCGCGCTGCCGGTCCACCGCGTTCGCGCGGATGATGGCCGAGCGCGACGACCACGCCGTTGTGCACGAACCGCTCTCCCGGGTGGTCGACTTCGGCGAGGTGGAGGTCGGCGACCGGATCGCGCACAATGAGCAGGACGTGCTCGCGGCGCTGCGCGCGATCGCTGCGGACAAGCCGGTGTTCTTCAAGGACACGACGGACTTCCACTATCCGGCGCTCCTCGCCGACGAGGAATTCCTCGCGGCCGCGACCCACACGTTCATCATCCGCGATCCGGCCGAGGCCATCGCCTCGCACCACAAGCTCAACCCCGACCTCGGCCGTGACGAGATCGGCTTCGCCCGGCTGTACGAGATCTTCGCCGCGGTGCAGGCCGCCACCGGGACCACGCCGGTCGTGATCGACTCCGACGATCTGCTCGACCGCCCGGCCGAGACGGTGCGCGCGTACTGCGAGGCGGTGGGGATCCCCTTCGTCCCGGAGGCGCTGACCTGGCAGCCGGGCATGCGCGCGGAGTGGCAGTCGACCAGCAAGTGGCACCAGTCGACCAGCCGGACCGCCGGCTTCGCGCGCACTTCGGACGGGTCGGCCGAGATCGTCGCGGCGAACCCGACCCTGAGCGCCTACCGCGACCACCACATGCCGTACTACGAGAAGCTGCGTGCTGCCGCGCTGCGGCCGTGAGTCCGCGGGCAGGAACGGACAGGGCGATTGTCCGGCGGGTGCACAGAGCGGCATTTCGAGAATTCAAGACGCTCAGGGCGTGGGCGAAAGGAAGGACTGACCGTCCGGTCCTCGGCAGCCCCGGGCTGCTGAGACTTGAGGAGGTCTGTAATGAGGTGGGTCACTTGACGGAAATCTCGGCACTCCCCGCCGGAATCGGACTGTACGACACGGTCGACATCTCCGGCCATCGCAACAACACGGCCATTTCGGCGGCGACGGAGACCGGCGCGGGCGCATTCAATGTGTGGAGGAACTCTTTTGCCGCCGAATACCTGCCCGCGGGCGGAAGTCTCGTCCACGTGGACGGCGTTCCCTTTGAGTTCCCCCCGGTCTGTGAAGGGCCGGACAACATTCGCTGCGCCGGGCAGTTCATCCGTGTCCCCGAGGGCCGTTACGACTGGATCCATGTGCTGGCGGCGTCCGAACGCCGCAGCGAGGACACCGTCGAGCTGAACTTCGCCGACGGCTCGGTCGACGCGGAAGCGCTCCGGGTCTCCGACTTCTGGGCGGCACCTCCGTGGTTCGGAGAGGTCAGGGCTTTCGAGAGCCTCGTCATGCACTACCCGCACCACGTGCAGCGCGGCATCCCTGCGGTCATGTGGGCGCAGCGGGTCCCGGTGACCCGGCGCGCCGGTCTCACCGGCATCCTGCTGCCCCGCAACGTCGCGGTGCATGTCTTCGCCCTCACCCTGCAGCGGACGGAGTCCTGACATGACCGTCGAGGCGACGGCACGTACGTACACGATCACCGGTCCTGAACCCGAGCTCTGGTATCGCGACCTCATCAGCTGCCTGCAGGCCACGTTCGGTTCGGTGCTGGCCCGGGCGGGCGCCGACCCGCTGGCCGTGCTCGGCGCAGGCTGGGAGTTCCTGCACGTGCCGGGAGACGTCAGGTCCGAAGAGTTCTACTACCCGTGCGCCGACGGGGACCTGGGCCGTGCCCTCGCCCCGCACCACGATCTGGGCGCCCGCTGGTGGCAGCCCGCGGACGAGGACGACGTGTGGCGGGAGGTGCGCGAGCAGCTGGCCGCCGACCGGCTCGTCATCGCCGCCGTGGACAATTTCCACCTGCCGTTCAGGCCCGCGTACGGGGATGTGCACGCCGCGCACCTCGTGGTGATCCACGGTCTGGACGAGACGCGTGGCGTGGTCCACGTCTCGGACGCGATGCCGCCCGCCTTTCGCGGCGCCGTTCCCATCCAGGCGTTCCTGCGCAGCTGGGGCTCGGCCAATCCCACCGACGTGCAGGACGCCTTCTTCAGCGACTCGAAGATCGGCCGGCGCTGCCTCGACGTCCGTCTCGGCACGCAACCGGCGCCCCTGACACCGGAGCTGCTGGGCGGATACCTGCGCGCCAACACCGAGGGCTTCACCACGGAGACCTCCGCCCGTACGGGGCTCTCCGGGTACGACGCGTTCGCCGCGGAACTGGCAGAGCGGTGCCGGGCCGGGGACGCGGGAGCGCTGCGCGAGCTGTACCCGTTCGGCTGGGCCATGCAGGCCCAGGCCTCGCTCCACGGCGAACTGCTGCGCCGCTGCGGCCGTGACTGGGACGACCCGGTGCTCGCCGGGGCGGGCCGCGCGGTCGAGTCCGTTGCCCACGCGTGGACCGGCCTGCGGTTCACCGGCGCGCACGGCCTCGACGCACCGCGCGCGGTCACGGCCGACATCTCGCACCACGCCACGCTGCTGCGCGGTGCCTACGCGCGCGCGATCGACGCCGTCGGCGCGGCGGCGGCACGGCTGTGACCCCACCCGGACCGACCTCCGCGACCGAGCGGAATGGAGAGTGATGAGCAAGCTGGCAGCGTTCGGCGGCACGGCGTCCGTGCCGAGGGACCGGCGCCATGTGCAGTGGCCGCTGATCGAGGACGAGGACCGGAAGGCCGTCCTCGACGCACTCGACGGCCCCCGCCTGGTGTCGGACACCGACGGCGTGAACGCGGTGTCCCAACTCGAGGAGTACTGGGCCCGCCGCTTCGGCCACGAGACGTGCGTCGCGGTGTCCAACGGCACCGCGGCCCTGGCCCTCGCCCTGGCCGCGCTCGGCATCGGTCCCGGCGACGAGGTGATCGTGCCCGCGTTCAGCTTCATCGCCACCGGGCTCGCCCCCGTCCACCAGATGGCGGTGCCGGTCTTCGCCGACATCGACCCGGTCACCTTCAACATCGATCCGGACGACGTCGAGCGCCGGATCACCCACCGGACCAAGGCGATCATCCCCGTGCACCTGCACGGCGCGCCCGCCGACATGGACCGGCTCACCGCGATCGCCCGCAAGCACGGCCTCGCGATCGTCGAGGACGCCGCCCAGGCTCCCGGCGCGACGCACCGCGGACGGCCGGTCGGCGCCATCGGTGACGCGGGCGCCTTCAGCCTCCAGGTCAGCAAGAACATACCGACCTGTGGCGAGGGCGGCCTGGTGGTCACCCAGGACGCCGGACTGGCCGCGGAGATCCGCCGCGGACGGCAGTTCGGCGAGGACATCGTGGCCGGCCGGGACCGCGACTACATCTCGTACGGCCTGGGCTGGAACTACAAGATGAACGCCCTCCAGGCCGCCTTCACCATGACGCAGCTCGACCGGTTCGACGCCTACGAACGGGCCCGGCAGGAGAACGTCACGGGCTTCCTCGCGCGCCTGGCCGGGCTGCCGGGCCTGACGGTGCCCACCGCACTGCCGGACACCACTCACGCCTGGCACATCCTGCGCTTCCGCTTCGACCCTGCCGCGTTCGGCCTCGACGGCGTGCGGCCCGAGGCGCTGCGCTCGGCGCTGCGGCGGCTGCTGCGCGCCGAGGGCGTCCCGATGTCGCAGTACCAGCTGATGCCGCTGCCCGACCAGAAGGTCTTCGTGGACCGCGTCGGCTTCGGCTCCGGCCACCCGTGGTCCGTGACCGGTGCGAGCGGTACGACCGCGGGCGAGGGCTACCCGGTGACCCGTGCGGTCATCGCCGACTCGCTCACCATCCAGAAGCGCCATCTCCACCCGGGCGCCGGCGAACTGCTCGGCCTGTACGCCGACGCCTTCGAGAAGGTCTGGGCGAACCGGGACATGGTGGCCACGCTCGCGAAGGCGGCCTCATGACCGTCACCCGGATCCGGGAGCGGGAGACCCTGCAGGCGGTCGCCGCACGCATCCGCTCGCACGTCGTCGACATGTGCGCGGGGCCCGAAGGCGGCCACCTCGGCGGCGCGTTCTCCAGCGCCGACATCCTCGCCGCGCTGTACTCCTCGGTGCTGATGGTGGACCCGCAGCGGCCGGACGACCCGGATCGCGACCGCTTCCTCCTCAGCAAGGGCCACGCCGCCGTCGGTCTCTACGCGACGCTGGCCGAACACGGCTTCTTCCCGGTCGAGGAACTCGCCGGATACGGACGCCCCGGCAGCAGGCTGATGGGCCATCCGGTGCGCGCGGTGCCCGGTGTGGAGCTGCCGACCGGTTCGCTCGGTCACGGACTCGCGCTGGGCTGCGGGTTCGCGCTGGCCGCCCGGTACGCCGGCCGTGACGCGCGCACCTTCGTACTGCTCGGTGACGGCGAGCTCCAGGAGGGCTCGGTGTGGGAGGCGGCCATCGCGGCCGCGTCGCTGCGCCTCGACCGGCTCGTGGCGGTGGTGGACCGCAACGGGCTCCAGCTGACCGGGGCCACCGAGGGGATCGCCCCGATGGAACCACTGGCCGACCGCTGGCGCAGTTTCGGATGGGCGGTGCGCGACGTGGACGGCCATGACCCGGACCGACTCGCGGACCACCTCAACGCCGCACCGTGGGAACCGGGCAAGCCGAGCGTGCTGATCGCCCGCACGGTCAAGGGCCAGGGCCTTCCCTTCCTCGCCGGCCGCAGCGCCAGTCACTACGTGACCCTGTCGCCCCGCAATCACGCGCGGGCGGCCCGCGCACTGCAAGCCATGGAGGCCACCGGATGACGCGCGCGACCCGAGAGGCCTACCGGGACAGCCTGCTGCCCCTGCTCCGGCGGCATCCCGAACTGATCTGCCTGGACTCCGACACCGGTCTCTTCAACGCCGAGTACGCCGCGACCGCCGGCGACCAGTACCTCAACCTCGGCATCGCCGAGCAGAACCTCATGGGCGTGGCGGCGGGGATGGCCGCGTGCGGGCGGATCCCGTTCGTCAACACGATGGCGGCCTTCGCCACGTCCCGGGCGCTGGAAGCAATCAAGATCGACATCGCCTACAACAAGCTGCCGGTCCGCATCATGGCCACCCACGGCGGTCTCGCCGCGGGCCACCTCGGCCCGACGCACCAGGCCCTGGAAGACCTCGCCGTGATGCGGGTACTGCCCGGAATGACCGTGGTGGTGCCCGCCGACGCCGCCGCCACGGAGGCGTTCGTCGAGCAGAGCCTGAACCTGGCCGGACCGCTCTACGTCCGGCTCGGCCGCAAACCGACCCCGGCACTGCCCGCGGCCCCGCCACCGGTCATCGGAAAGGCGCAGACACTGCGGCAGGGCGGCGACGTGGTCCTCGCGAGCTGCGGACCCTACCCGGTACTCGCCTGCCTCGCGGCAGCGGACGTCCTCGCCGGACAGGGCATCGAGGCCACCGTGCTGAACATGCACACGCTGCGCCCGTTCGACACGGAGACGCTGGTGACCGCGGCCCGCCCCGCCTCGCTCGTCGTGACGCTGGAAGAGCACTGGCGCAGCGGCGGCCTCGGCGGCGCGGTCGCCGAGACTCTGGCGGAGGCGGCGCCCACCCGGGTGCTGAGGCTGGGGATGCCGGACCGGTTCGTCGACGAGGTGGGCAACCAGGAACACCTCGTCGCACATTACGACCTCACCGCGGAGCAGGTCGTCAGGGCGGTCCGTACCGCCCTCGACACGGAGGCCCGCTCCGGCAGGACCGATCGAAGGGAACTCATCTCGTGACCGCGACCATGACCAAGACCACCGCACAGGCCTGTCCGGAGTGCGAGGAACAGGTACGGATCGGCGATTCGGTGCGGCTCAACGAGATCCTGGAGTGCGTGGGCTGCCGCAGCGAACTGGAGATCGTGGCACTGAACCCCACGGTGCTCGCCCTCGCCCCCGAGGTCGAAGAGGACTGGGGCGAGTAGGCCCGGGGCAGACCGCCGGCAGGAAAGCCGAACGGCGGCGCAGCACCAAGGAACGCGACGGCTCCTCCACAGGACCCGGTCCTCCGGCGGCAGGCCTTCAGAGCCGGCCGCCGCGGACCGGGTCCGCTTCCTCGCAGCCGCACACACGAACCCCGAAGCCCCTTCTGGGCCATCTCCCAAGCACACCCCGAACCAAGGAGGCGCCATCCGTGGCTGACCGAAACCCCCCGCTCGAGGTCGAGGAGCTGCGCCGCCTCGTGGACAGCGGCGAGATCCACACGGTCATCCTCGCCTTTCCCGACATGCAGGGGCGCCTGCAGGGCAAGAGGTTCGCCGCCCCGTTCTTCCTCGCCGAGGTGCTCGAGCACGGCACCGAGGGCTGCAACTACCTGCTCGCGGTGGACGCCGACATGAACACCGTCGACGGGTACGCCATGTCGTCCTGGGAGCGCGGCTACGGCGACTTCGCGATGCGGCCCGACACCGCCACGCTGCGCCGCGTCCCCTGGCAGCCCGGCACCGCGCTGGTCGTCGCCGACCTCGCCTGGAACGACGGCTCGCCGGTCGCCGAAGCGCCGCGCCGGATCCTGCGCCGGCAGATCGAGCGCCTCGCCCAGGCCGGACTGGAGAAGGAGGGGCAGAGGTGGACTGCGCAGGTCGGCACGGAGCTGGAGTTCATCGTCTTCCGCGACACCTACGAAGACGCCTGGAAGCGCGCCTACCACGACCTCACCCCGGCCAATCTGTACAACATCGACTACTCGGTCCTCGGCACCGGCCGCGTCGAGCCCCTCCTCGCCCGCATCCGCAACGACATGGCGGGCGCCGGGCTCACGGTCGAGTCCGCCAAGGGCGAGTGCAACCTCGGCCAGCAGGAGATCGTCTTCCGCTACGACGAGGCGCTCGCCACCTGCGACCAGCACGCCATCTACAAGACCGGCGCCAAGGAGATCGCCTCCCAGGAGGGCATGGCGCTCACCTTCATGGCGAAGTTCAACGAGCGCGAGGGCAACTCCTGCCACATCCACCTCTCCCTGACGAACGAGGCGGGGCGCCCGGTGATGGCCGGGGACGGCCTCGGCGGCATGTCCCCGGTGATGGAGCACTTCCTCGCCGGGCAGCTCGCCGCCCTGCGTGACTTCACGCTCCTCTATGCGCCCCACATCAACTCCTACAAGCGGTTCCGGCCCGGCTCCTTCGCGCCCACGGCCGCCGCCTGGGGCTTCGACAACCGCACGTGCGCACTGCGCGTCGTCGGCCGCGGCCCGTCGCTGCGCCTGGAGAACCGGGTGCCCGGCGGTGACGTCAACCCCCACCTCGCCGTGGCCGGCCTCATCGCCGCCGGCTTGTACGGCATCGAGAACGAGCTGCCCCTGCCGGCACCCTGCGCGGGCAACGCCTACTCCGCCGCCGACGGCGTGCGCGTCCCGACCGTCCCCACGACGCTGGGCGAAGCCGCTGCTCTCTGGGAACGCAGCGAGATCGCCCGCGAGGCCTTCGGGGACGACGTCGTCGAGCACTACCGGAACATGGCGCGCGTCGAACTGGACGCGTTCGACGGCGCGGTCACCGACTGGGAGCGGTTCCGCTCCTTCGAGCGCATGTGAGGGAACGGCTGTGGACCTGACGGGCACCGGAGCACGCGTTGTGGACGACGTGCACGTCTGGGCGCTGCAGCTGCCGGCCGGTGTCCCGGACGCGTGGCTCGACCGGTCGGTCCTGGACGAGGGGGAGCGCCGTCGCATGGCGGCCCTCACCCACGACGGTGACCGTGTGCTCTACGGGTTCGCCCACGTGGCGCTCCGTGTGGTCCTGGCGGCTCTGACCGGCGCGGCACCCGGCGCACTACGCTTCGCCCGCGCCCCCTGCCCTTGCTGCCGGGAGCCCCACGGGCGGCCCGTCCTGCCCTCCGCACCCCTGGAGTTCTCGCTGTCACACAGCCGGGATCTGGTGCTGATCGGAGTCGCGCCGGTCCCGATCGGCGTCGATGCGGAGCCCGTGCCGGACCCGGAGGCCGCGGCGCAGCTCGCGCACTTGCTGCATCCGTCGGAAAGCGCGGAAGTCGAGGCTGCGGCCCCGGAAGACCGGCCGGCAGCCTTCGCCCGCCTGTGGGCTCGCAAGGAGGCCTATCTGAAGGGCCTGGGCACCGGCCTTCGCCGCGGCCTCGCGGTGGACGACGTACGCGCCGGCCTGCCGGGCTGGCAGCTCACCGACGTCCCGCTGGGCACCGGATACGCCGCTGCCGTTGCGGTGAATTCCCCGGAACCCTGCGCGGTCCGCATGCACCGCGCCCTTCCGGCGTGCCCGGACGTGACGGCGACCGGCAGCTGATCAGGCGGTACCGGCGCCGGACGGCCAGGCGGGAGGAGCCCGGGCCGCGCGCTCGTGGTCCGCTCCACCGGTCGGGTGGAGCGGACCACGGGGCGCCGCCAAGCCGTGGTCACGCCGCCAGCGAAGCGCTCGCGGTGACCACCGATGACGTCCTGGGCCCTGCCGCCCGGTCAAGACCACCGGGGCCGGCCCTCACGCGCCGATCATCCCGGCGGCGAGCGTCGCCCCGTCCTGCGGGTCGATGAGCAGGAACGAGCCGGTCCGCCGGTTCTCCAGGTAGTCGTCGACGGCGAGCGGCTCGGCGGTGCGGATCCGCACGCCGCCGATGTCGTTGACGGCCAGGACGTCATCGCAGGGCAGCCGGTGCGCGTCGGTGACGTCCAGGCGGTAGTCGATCTGCTCCACCATCGCGGGGACCGTCCTGGTGGTGTGCTTGAGCAGCACCCGCTGGCGCGTGCGCAGCGGACGGTCGTGCAGGTTGCAGACCTTGGCGCTGAGGTGACGGACCGTCCGGGGAGCGGCGCCCGCGGTCAGCATGTCGCCCCGGGAGATGTCGACGTCGTCGGCGAGCCGGACGGCCACCGGCTGGAGTGCCCTCACGGTGTCGGTCTCGCGGCCGAGCACGCTGAGGCCGGCGACCGTGGAGGCCGTCCCGGACGGCTGCACGACCACGGGGTCGCCGACCCTGAGCAGGCCGGAGGCGAGCTGCCCGGTCAGCCAGCGTTCCACCGACTGCCGGTCGCCGGAGGGGTTGCGGATCACGTACTGCACCGGAAGCCGCACCGGCATGTCGGCCGGTTCTGCGCCGAGCGGCACGTTCTCCAGATGGGACAGCAGCGTGTCACCGCCGTACCAGTCCATGCGTGCCGACGGTACGACGACGTTGTCGCCCGTCAGCGCCGACATCGGGATGGCGGTGACGTCGGCGATGCCCAGCTTGCCCGCCCGCTCGGCGAACTCCTCCGCGATCTCGGCGAAGACCGACTCCCGGTAGCCGACGGTGTCCATTTTGTTGACCGCCAGCACGACCTGCGGGACCCGGAGCAGGGCCGCGATCGCGCAGTGCTTCATCGTCTGGGCGACCACCCCCTGGCGCGCGTCGACGAGGATCACCGCCAGGTCCGCGGTGGACGCACCGGTGACCATGTTGCGCGTGAACTGCACGTGGCCCGGTGTGTCCGCGAGGATGAACCGCCGCTTGGGCGTCGCGAAGTAGCGGTAGGCCACGTCGATGGTGATGCCCTGCTCCCGTTCCGCCCGCAGGCCGTCGGTGAGCAGCGCCAGGTCGGGCCCGTCCTGGCCCCGCCTGCGTGAGACCTCCTCGATGGCCGCCGCCTGGTCGGCGAGAACGGACTTGGTGTCGTACAGCAGCCGTCCGACCAACGTGGACTTGCCGTCGTCGACCGACCCGCAGGTGGCCAGCCGCAGCAGGCCACCCGGGAACCGGCCGGACGCGCCGCCCTGAACTGCCTTCTCCATGACGCCTGTTGACATGTCTAGAAGTACCCTTCTCGCTTGCGGTCCTCCATGGCTGCCTCGGACAGCCGGTCGTCGGCCCGGCTCGCACCGCGCTCGGTCACCCGGCTCGCCGCGATCTCCGCGATCACGGCGCCGACCGCCCCGGCCGACGAGTCGACTGCGCCGGTGCAGGACATGTCACCCACCGTCCGGTACCGGACCTGGCGCTCGCACAGGGACTCGTCGTCCCGGGGGCCGCCCCAGTCACCGGGCGCCAGCCACATGCCGTCGCGCCGGAACACCTTGCGCCAGTGCGCGAAGTAGATCTCCGGCAGCTCGATGCCCTCCTGCTCGATGTACTGCCAGACGTCGAGTTCGGTCCAGTTGGACAGGGGGAAGACCCGGACGTGCTCGCCCGGCTGGTGGCGCCCGTTGTACAGCTGCCACAGCTCGGGCCGCTGCCGGCGCGGATCCCAGCCGCCGAACTCGTCCCGCAGGCTGAAGATCCGCTCCTTGGCGCGGGCCTTCTCCTCGTCGCGCCTGCCGCCGCCGAAGACCGCACCGAAGCGGCCCTCACGGACTGCGTCCAGCAGGGGTACGGTCTGCAGCGGGTTGCGGGTGCCGTCGGGCCGCTCGCGGAGCCTTCCGTCGTCGATGTACGACTGTACGGACGCCACGTCGAGGCGGAGTCCGTGCTTCTCGACGATGCGGTCGCGGTAGGCGATCACCTCGGGGAAGTTGTGGCCGGTGTCCACGTGCAGCAGCGAGAACGGCAGTGGCGCCGGAGCGAACGCCTTGAGCGCCACGTGCAGCATGACGATCGAGTCCTTGCCGCCGGAGAACAGCAGCGTCGACCGGTCGAATTCTCCCGCCACCTCACGGAAGACGTGTGCCGCCTCGGCTTCCAGGGCTTCGAGGTGGGTCATGGGGGAGGGTGCCGGGGAGTGCTGCGGGCCGGCGGGCGCGGCCGGGGTCATGACGCTCATGACAGACCTTCCTCGGTGAGCAGCGCGTGCACCTGCCGGACCGACTCCTCGACGGTCAGGTCCTGCGTGTGGAGGCGCAGCCGGGGGCGGACCGGCGCCTCGTAGGGGTCGTCCGCGCCGGTGAGACCGCTGAGTCCGCCCGCGGCCTGCATGGCGTACAGGCCCTTCACGTCCCGGTCCGCGCAGATCTCCACCGGAGTCGCCACATGCACCTCGAGGTAGGGGACGCCCTGTGCGGCGTGCCGGTCACGCACCGCGTCCCGTGACATCGCGTACGGAGCGATCACCGGCACCAGCACGGTGACGCCGTGTGCGGCGAGCAGGCCGGCCACGTAGCCGATCCGACGCACGTTGGTGTCCCGGTCCTCCTTCGAGAAGCCCAGTTCCGCCGAGAGCGCCGCACGGACCTCGTCGCCGTCGAGTACCTGCACGCGGTGTCCCTCGGCCTGCAGCCGCTCGGCGAGGCCCACCGCGATGGTGGTCTTGCCTGCGCTCGGCAGTCCGGTCAGCCATACCGTGCCGCCCTGCCACGCGGCTGGTTTGCCATTCGGTTCGGTCATGCGCGGATCTCCGTTTCGCGGGAGCTGTGGACCGGCTCGTCGGCAGGGGCGATGCGCACCGTGGTGCCGGCTCCTGCGAGTGCCCGGCTGACGGGGTCGGGGGTACGTCCGTCCGCGATGCGCACGGTGCCGACACCGCCGGCGAGTGCCTCGCGTGCGGCGATGAGCTTGAGTGCCATGCCGCCGGTGGCGGACGGGTCGGGCGGGCCGGTCGGGGATACGTGATGGGTGCCCTGCACGCTGGTGGGGTCGTCGGGGTCGGCGAGTACGCCGGGTGCCCCGGTGAGCAGCAGGAGCCGGTCGGCGCCGAGCGCGACGGCGAGCGCCGCCGCGGCACGGTCGGCGTCGACGTTGACCGGGTGGTCGTGTTCGTCGATGGCGGGCGGCGAGACGACCGGGACGTGACCGATGCGCAGCAGCGTCTCGAGCAGTTCGGTCCGGACGGTGGTGAGCCGGCCGCTGTGGTTGTCGCGGATGAGCACGGTGCGGCCGTCGACGACGGTGCGGATGACGGACTTGCGGCGGGCGCGGAGCATGCCGCCGTCCATGCCGGTGAGTCCGACCGCGGGCACGTCGTGGCGGGCGAGCTCCGCGACCAGCTTGGGTTTGACCGAGCCGGTCAGCGCGAGGACGACCACGTCGAGCGTGGCCGGGTCGGTGTAGCGCGTGGTGACGTTGTCCGGGGCGACGAGTGTGCGCTGCGGCACGCCGAGTTCCCCGGCGAGCCGCCTGATCTCTCCGGAGCCTCCGTGGACCAGGACGACGGAGTGCCCTTCGCGGACGAGGCGGGCGATGTCGGCACAGATGCCCGCGGCGTCGACGGCCGGATTGCCGCCGCACTTGACGACGGTGAGTGGTGTGCTGGTCACGATCTCTCCGGTGGGCGGGGGCGGGAGGGCTGGGTGCAACTAAAGGGGGTGGAGGCCGGGGAAGGTCAGGCCGAGTGCTTCGGGCCGGCCCATGCGGATGTTGAGGCACTGGACGGCGTTGCCCGCACCGCCCTTGACGAGGTTGTCGAGGGCGCCGATGGCGGTCAGGCGCCCGGTGTCCTCGTCCAGTGCGTACCCGACGTCGCAGAAGTTGGATCCCAGGAGGATCTTCGGGTCGGGATAGCGGAAGATGCCGCGCTGGTGGGCGACGACGCGGACGAAGGGTTCCTCGGCGTACTGCCGGCGGTAGGCCCGCCGGACGGCGGCTTTGTCGACGCCGGGACGCAGGGTGGCGTGGCAGATGGTCTGGACCCCGCGGACGGCTTCGACGCCCGTGGCGGTCATCCTTGCCGGCACTCCCAGGTGCTGGGAGATCTCCGCCTCGTGACGGTGGCTGGTGGGAGCGAACACCCGCATCGCGCCGCTGCGTTCGGCGTGCAGATTCGCCGGGCCGGCGGTGGACCCGGAGCCGCTGGAGCCGGTGCGGGCGTCGATCTGGACCCCCGCACCCGTCTCGATCAGACCGTGCTCGACGAGCGGGTGGAGGGCCAGCACGCCGGACGTGGCCATGCAGCCGGGCACGCTGATCAGGTTCGCGCTGCGCAGCCGCTCGCGGTGCAGTTCGGGCAGGCCGGGCACGAAGGCGTCCAGCAGATGCGGGGCCTGGTGCTCCTCGCCGTAATAGCGCTCGAAGGCCGACGGGTCGTCGAGGCGGAAGTCACCGGTCAGGTCGATGACGAGTTCGGCCCGCTGGGTCCAGTGGTCGATCTGGGTCATCACGGCCCGGTGCGGCAGGGCCAGGAAGACCGCGTCGCACTCGCCGACCTCGTCGGCGGAGCAGAACAGCAGATCGGTGGAGGCCCGCAGATTCGGATGCACCCCGTCGACCCGCTTGCCGGGGAAACGCGAGGAAACCGCGCCGACCACCTCGACCTCGGGGTGACCGATCAGCAGTCGCAGCAGCTCTCCGCCGATATAGCCGGCCGCTCCGGCCACCGCCACCCTTATCACGACTCCACCCCGATCAAGAATTCGCTCAAGGCCACGGCCATGCGGCTCTCCCTTTCACTCACACATGCCTGATCGACCGGCGCAACCGTCCGCCGCATCGAAAACGCAACCTACGAACCCATCCGCCCCGGACACGTCCGCGGCAAAAGCATTCCCGATGACGCATCGGGATGACATTCCGGCCGCATGACTACGCGTCCCGATTACTCGGCGGCAATCCCGTCCGTGTCACCCTGAAAGACGCACCGGAATGTTGCGACGCGCCCTTCTGCTCCGGCTTACCCGCCGGAGGGCGGCGAGCGTGTGAACCACGCAGAATCTGCACCCGGCTCCGGTCCGCGAGGGCAGGGCTCGCCCTGTTTCGTCAATCGATCGTCCATCACTGCCGAACACCAACCCTGGAGGGTCACGGCGTGAAATCCGTACTCATCTTCTCCAAGCTGCATTTCGGCGGCGTGGCTCTTGTCGCCGAACAGCTGCGAGCCCGTGGGCTGCGTTCGGTGCTGGTCTCCGAACTGCCCGACAACCGTCACCGCGACACATGCGACGACCATGTCCTGGTCGACTGGGAGAGCGAGGATTTGTCCGTCCTCACGACCCGGCTCGAACAGCGTGGGATCGTCCCCGTGGCGGTCGTCAACATGCTCGAATCACTGGCCTCCTGGCATATGGGCCTGGCCGCGCACTACGGCATTCCGGGCGCCGAAGAGAGTCGCCGCGTGCTGCTCGACAAGGTGCTGGTTCGAGAGCGCATGCAGGCCCTGGGGCTGTCCGGCATTCGCTTCTCCGACGACCCGGCGACCGCGGACTTCTTCCCCGCCATCGTCAAACCCTCGCGTGATTCCGGGGCCTCGCGGCTGGTAAGCCGAGTGGACGGTCCGCAGGAGCTCCTCGCCTACCGGCACCGCCTGGCCGACGCCGGCCTGGCCGACACCGAGCTGATCATCGAGGAGTACCTGCCCGGAGTCGAGTTCTCCGTGGACGGCCCCGTCGTCGACGGCCGGTTCCATCCGGTCCTGGCGGTCGAGAAGCCCGAACACGACGACGTCAGGCACCATGACGCGGGACTCGAGTTCCATCCGCCCCAGCAGGACCACGTCCGCGAGGGCGTGCGCGTCCTGTGCGAGAGGATCACCGCGCTCTGCACCGACCTCCGTCTCGGCCCTGTCTGGCTGCACCTGGAGGGCCGGGCCGCCGAGGACGGCCGCACGGAGCTCATCGAGATCAATCCACGCCCCGGCGGCGGCATGATCCCCGCAGCGGTCCGCGAGATCAGCGGGATCGACCCGATCGAGGCACTGGTCTCCATGGCACTCGGGGAATTCACGCTGGATGGTCCGATTCCTCTTCGGGACCGGCCGGTCATCGGCTGGATCGACATGGAAGGCAGCGAGCTCGGCACCGTCCAGGTGGACACCACGGAGGCCGATCTGCGCGAGCTGCCCGGCGTGGTCGGCGCACTGATCACCAACGGCTACCGGATCACGGACTTGGAGCAGGAGAACTTCTTCCTCCGCTTCGCGGTCGTCGCCGATTCCGTGAGCCGGTTGCGCGAACGCGTGGAGACCGTCCGGAGCAAGGTCGAATACCGCATCACGCCGCCGCCGGCGAGTTGAACGACCGGGCGGGCAGGGCCCGCAGTCGCGGCGGACCGACGAAATCCCAGCGTGAAGAACCCCACCGAGGTGGAGGCAGGGAGGGTGAGTGACCACCGACGCAACGACCTGGGCGTACACGGGTCGGCGATACACCATGTACCGCTTTCCGGCAGATGTGGAACGCGACCTGAAGGAGCTGAACAAACCTGACAATGTGCGCGCGTTGCTGGCATGGCTCGCGGACCTGGTGTGGATGGCCGGCTGTGTCCTGCTGTGCGTGTACGGATCGTATGGGTTCTATCCCCTGGCAGCCCTCGTCATCGGTGCCAGGCAACGCGGCTTGTCGACGATCCTCCACGATTGTGCGCACGGGGTCGGCATATCGAATCGCAGGCTGCAGATGTTCGTCGGCACCGTGCTGACCGCGTACCCGATTTTCCAGCAGCACTACGCGTACAAGGTGTCGCACGTCTACACGCACCACCCCCGCCTCGGCAGCCCCGAGCTCGATCCCGACCTGCGTTTCTTCATCGAGCAGGGCGCCTATCGGCAGGACACGGCGCCGTCGTACATACGGCGGGTCGTGCTGATGCCGCTGCTCGGTTCCCAGACGTGGGCCTATATCCGCTACCTCGTCCGCAACCGCTACCGGGTCCTCACCGGGGCGGAGAAGAATTCGGCCTCCGCCAACCCCGTGCAGCGGCGCAAGCGGATTCTCGACGGGCTCGGATTCTGGATGTTCTGGACGACCGTCGCCGGTGCGGCCTGGCAGGGGGACTGGCTCCTCGAACTGCTGCTCTTCTGGGTCGTCCCGTATCTGACGAGTTTCCAGATCCTGGGCTGGTACATCGAGCTGTCGGAGCACACTCCTTTGGTGCGGGACTCCTCGGTGGACCTCTACATGACACGCAACCGCAAGAGCCGCCCGTGGGAGCGGCTGCTCACCGGGATTCACAACGACCATTACCACCTGGAGCACCATCTCGACCCGCGCACGCCCTTCTACCGTCTGCCGCAGGCTCGCGAGATACGCATGCGCGATCCCAAGTACGCAGAGGTGGACGCCCAGTTCGGTGGCCTGTGGCACCGAGGTCCACAGGGGCAGCCGAGCGCGATCACCGCGATAGTCCGCTCCATGGTCCGGGAAAAGGAGTACAAGAATGCCGCAGCATGAGGCACCCATGAAGGCCAAGACATTCCGTACCGCGGAGACGGCCGCCGTTCACGGCGGATACGAATGGCGGCTCGGCATCACACCGCCGATCGTCACGCCGATCTTCCAGACCTCCGCGTACGAACTGCCCAGTACGGCGGACGCGGCCGGGATCTTCGACCTCCAGCAGGACGGACATGCCTACTCGCGCCTGAACAACCCCACGTGCGATGTGCTCGAGGAGCGCATGGCCGCCGTGGAGGGGGCCGCCGCCGGGCTCGCCGTGGCCTCCGGCCAGGCGGCGATCGCGCTCGCCGTGCTGAACCTGTGCCAGGCCGGGGACAACATCGTCAGCTCCAACGAGCTGTACGGCGGCACGTGGAACCTGCTGGCCAACACCTTCAAGCGGATGGGCATCGAGACCCGCTTCGTCAGTCCTTCGGACCCGAAGAACTTCGCCGCCGCCACGGACGAGCGCACCCGCTGCTACTTCGGGGAGACCCTGCCCAATCCGCGGCTGAGCGTGTTCCCCATCGAGGCCGTCGCAGAGCTGGGGGAGCAGGCGGGGGTGCCGCTGATCCTCGACAACACGATGGTCCCGTACGTGTGCCGGCCGATGGAGCACGGTGCCCACATCGTGGTCTACTCCGCCACCAAGTACATCGGCGGGCACGGATCGACCCTCGGCGGGCTCATCCTCGACTCCGGACGCTTCGACTGGGAGGCCCACGCGGAGCGCCACCCGCTGCTGACCCGGCCGGACGCGGCGCACGGCGGAACGGTGTGGACGCGTACCGGCAAGCACCTGGACACCGCGCTCGGGCGGAGCAGCTATCTGCTCAAGGCCCGCGAGACCCTGATGCGCGACCTGGGCCCCTGCCTCAGCCCGTTCAACGCCTGGCTGCTGCTCCAGGGCATGGAGACGCTGCACCTGCGGATGCGTGCCCACGGGGAGAACGCGACCGCAGTGGCACGCTTCCTCGAGAAGCACCCCAAGGTGGGCGCGGTGCGCCATCCCAGTCTCGCCACCGGCGAGCAGGCCGAGCTCGCCGCCCGCTACTTCGGTGCGAACGGCGGGCCGCTCGTCCAGTTCGAGCTGACCGGCGGACGGGAAGCCGGCTGCAGGTTCATCGAGTCGCTCGGACTCATCTCGCATGCGACGAACGTCGGTGACGTCCGCTCACTCGCCACCCACCCCGCCTCGACCACCCATGCCCAGCTCCCCGAGCAGGAGCAGCTCGCTGCCGGAGTCACCCAGGGATCCATCCGCCTCGCCGTCGGCATCGAGCACGTCGACGATCTGCTGGCCGACCTCGGTCAGGCGTTGGACCGCTCATGACCCGGCCGCTCGTCGCTCTCGCGTGCTCGGCCGAGACCTGGGACGACGTACGGCACGACGCGGTGCGCCACGCCTACGTCGCCGCGCTGGAGGAGGCGGCCGAGTGCGACGTCGCCCTCATCCCGGGGGCCGGCCACACCTTCGCCGCCCACCTCGACCGGTACGACGGACTGGTGCTCGGCGGTCATGAGACGAACGTCGCGCCCGAGCGCTACGCGGCGTCGTCCGGGCCCGGCCCGTTCGATCCCGATCGCGACGCACTCGCGCTCGCGCTGATCCCGGCGGCCGTCGGGGCCGGTCTCCCCGTCCTCGGCATCTGCCGAGGACTGCAGGAGCTGAACGTCGCCCACGGCGGCACCCTGCGCACCCTCGAACCGGGGACTCATCGCGAGGACCTCTCGCTGCCCCGGGACGAGCAGTACCTTCCCGCCCACGTGATCCGGATCGTCGTGGGCGGACTGCTGGACGAGCTGACCGACCGCGTCGGTTCGGCTCGGGTGAACTCCCTCCACGGCCAAGCGATCGACCGTCTGGGCGAGGGGCTTCGGATCGAAGCCGTGGCTCCGGACGGCGTCATCGAGGCGGTGTCCGTCACCGAAGGCGGCCACCCCTTCGGGTTCGCCGTGCAGTGGCACCCCGAGTGGTACGCCACCACGGACCCGCTGTCGAGGAGGATCTTCCACGCTTTCGGTGAGGCCGTCCGGAAACACACGGCGGGCCGCTGACTTCTGGAGAACTGACAATCTTGAACACGTCTCTCGCCACCGAAGACCCCAGGGCCACCACCCCCGGCCTGCCCGCAGCCCTCAGCCGTCATCTGGAGGTCGCCACCCTCTTCACCCGGGACAGTCCGCTCGTCCTCGAGTCGGGCCGTTCGCTCTCCCACGTGCAGGTCGCCTACGAGCAGTACGGGACCCCCTCGCCCCACCACGACAACACGGTGTTCGTCTGCCATGCCCTGACCGGGGACTCACACCCGGCGCAGCACGACCCGGACGACATCCCCGGGTGGTGGGACGTGATGGTCGGCCCGGGCCGGCCCATCGACACCGACGTCTTCCACGTCGTGTCCGCCAACGTGCTGGGCGGCTGTGCGGGAACGACGGGGCCGCTGTCCCCGGGGGCGACCGGCCGGCCGCTCGGACCGGACTTCCCCGAGATCACGGTCCCGGACATCGTCACCGTGCACCGGGCGCTGCTCGCGCATCTCGGCATCGGCCGCCTGCACGCGGTGGTCGGCGGCTCGCTGGGCGGCATGCAGGCGCTGGAGTGGCTGCTGCGCCATCCCGGCGACGCGAGGCGCTTCGTGCTCATCGGGACGGCGCCCCGGCTGACCACCGACGGTCTGGCGGCCCACGCGGTCGGCCGGGCGGCGATCCGCTCCGACCCGCACTTCGACGACGGCCGGTACGTGGACGGTCTCTTCGGGCCGGGCCCCCGACAGGGCCTCGGGATCGCACGGATGGTCGCCCACCTCACGTACATGTCTCCCGAATCACTGGAGGCCAAGTTCGGGCGCTCCGTCCAGATCGGCTCCGAGCCCGTCGGGCCGGCGCACGGACGCTATGCCGTCGAGCGCTACCTCGAGCACCAGGCCGGCAAGTTCGTGGACCGCTTCGACGCCAACACCTATCTCCACCTCACGAGCGCGATGGACCGGTTCGACGCCTTCGCCCGACCGCACGTCCTGTCACCGGACGCCGATCCCGCGGTCCACGTGTTCAGCTTCGCCTCGGACCGGCTCTTCGGCAGCGACGTCACCGGGGAACTCCTGGACGAGCTGACGGCCACGGGGCTCACGGAAGTCACCCACTACCGGGACACCACGTCGAGCGCCGGTCATGACGCCTTTCTGCTGGAGGTCCCCGGATACCTGGACGAGCTGAGAGCCGTCCTCACGCCGCCGGCCGTGTGACGCCGTACGCCCGGAGCAGTGCACACCTTCATCCGCAACGTCTGTAGGGACATGTCTTGATCGAGAACACGCCGACCGCGGTGAACACCCAGGGAGGGGACCTGAGGGGTCTCCTCGACCGGGAGTACCTGGACCTGGGGACCTGTGTGAACCGCTACGGTCCGCCTCCCGTCGTGGAGGCCGCACTGCGGTCCATCAGGCCGGAGCACCTCCTCGCGCACCCCTACGGATCCGAGGAGCGCTTCACCGGGGCCTACGCGGACTTCATGCGGACGGCGCCGGAGCAGCTGATACCCGGACGCGGGATCACCGAGTTCATCCGCGTCCTCGCCGAGGTTCTGCCGACGGAGCAGGTCGCCGTCATCACGCCCGACTACACCGACACCATCCGCTGGTTCCCCACGCACCTGGACCCGCCGCCGGGCACCGTGGAGACGCCCCGGTCGCGCCTGGACCGGGTGGCCGCAGGAATGCGGAGCCATCCCTACGTCTTCCTGTCCAACCCGAACAATCCGCTGGGCTTCCATCTGCACCGGGACGATCTGGCGGAGATCTGCCGCGCCAACCCGGACTCGGTCCTCATCGTCGACGAGGCGTACATCGAGTTCCTGCCCGAGCACCGCGAACTCTCGATGACGCAGACCGGCCTGACGAACGTGGTCGTGCTGCGTTCCCCGAACAAGTTCTTCGGCATCGCCGGCACCCGCACCGGCGCGCTGTGGACGCTGAACCCGGAGATCCACGCGAAGGTGGCCGAGCGCAAGCGCAACTGGTCCCTCTCGTACGTCGACGTGGCCCTGGCGACCGCCGCCCTCGCCGACACCGAGTGGGAAGAGCGCACCCGGTCCGCGCTGCTGATCAACGCCCTCGTCCTGGAGGAGATCCTCGGCGACCGGTTCCCCGGACTGGTGCGCGGCGTCCCCGTGCACTACCGCTTCATCGCCGTCGACGACCCCGTCGAGGCGCACCGGTTCTTCCTCGACCACGGAGTGGCCGTACGGGCCTTCGACGGCACGCAGCCGGGGCGTGTCTCCGGGCTGCGCATCACGGCACCCACCGCCGTGGAGCTGGCGGACCTCAAGGCCTCGATGACGCCGCAGTTGTCGTACGCGTGAGCGACCTCCGACGGCATGATGCCGCCCCCGTCCTTCGGCGGGGGCGGCATCATGCCGTCGGACGTCGCCCGGGCACGCGAGTGGCCGGGGGCGCTCGTGCCCCCGGCCACTCGTCGCGCCACGTGCTACGCGGCGTTCTGCCTGCGTGCGTCGATCAGCAGGGCGAGGTCCGCAATGCTCTTGTCGCCGATCAGCTCGCCCATCTCCACCTGGACCGAGGTCTCCTGGAGGATGCGGTACTGCACGCCGACCGTCTGCAGCGAGGTGGCCGCGAGCTCGCGCAGGGTCCGCGCGGCGACCTCCTCGGGCCCGGACAACTGCAGCACCCCCCGGACGGTGTCCTGCAGCCACGACAGCGTGGTGGGCCCGGCGTCGACACTCTTGTGCACTTCGGTGACTCCTTCGTGGGGTGACTGGAGGCGGGGGCGGCTCATGCGGCCCGCAGCAGGACGCACATCCGCAGCCCTGACACGCTCGACGCCAGCAGGTAGAGCCCGCCCGGGCGGACACCGCCGGCCGACTGCCGGTCGACGAGGTTGATCAGCGGGTCCGCGGCGAAGCAGTGGCCGACCCTGGTGACGTTGGAGGTGTCCAGCTGGGACGGGTGGAACCCGGCCTGGAGCTCCTTCATCGTCACGATCGGCAGGAAGATGTTGTTGTGCAGCAGCCCGTCGATCTCCTCGACGCCGATGCCGGCCTCGGCGAAGAGGCGCTGGTTGGCCGCCCTGGCCAGGTCGGCGCTGATCTCGGTGCCCCGGAGCATGGCGGCCGGGTCCTGGGCGTGCGCGTCGGCGACCCACCCGTAGGACTCGGGAGCGCCGTCCACCGGCTGTGAGACCAGGCAGGCGGCCGCGCCGTCGCTGAACAGGGCGAAGTCGGCCAGCCGCGCGGACTCGTCGGGCACCGCGTCGGTGGTGATCACCAGCACGGTCCGGTGCCGGCCCGCGGCGACCATGGTGGCAGCCGTCTGCAGACCGGTGAGCAGGGTCGCGCACCGGTTCAGGGTGATCCCGGTGACCGGGACACCGCCGAGTCCGAGACCGTGCAGGACCGCCGCGACCAGGTCACCGTGCGCCCCGACCTCGCCGGGGAAGGTGGTGGAGCACAGGACGAGCGCGTCGACCGCGTCCGGTGCGACGCCCGCCGCGTCGAGGGTCTGCCGGCCGGCCTGCACGGCGAGCGCGGCCGTGCCGCGTTCCGTACGGTGCACGGTGCCCCAGCCCCACATGCCGGCATCGGGCAGCATCCGCCGCTCGTCGACGAATTCGGCGAATCCCTTGATCGCGGAGTGATCCGTCGCGATCTCGCCGAGGACATACCTGGGCGCGCGCAGCACCACGCGTCGGTTTTCGGCCATCCTCATGTCAGCTCAACCGTCGGTGCAGGAAATCGCCGATCAGACGCATCGCGTTCCTGGACGTCTCGAGCACCGCCGAGAGCTGGAGAAAGCCGTGCGGCAGGTCCTTGTACGGGTGGAACTCCACCGGCACACCCGCGCCGGAAAGCAATTTCGCGTACTCCTCGCCCTCGTCGTACAGCGGGCAGTACTCGGCGGTCATGAGCAGAGCCGGCGGAAGTCCGCTGTGATCGGCCGCCTTGGCGGGTGAGGCATAAGGAGATTCGCCGTCGGCGGGATAGGCGAGGTAATGCCCCCAGAACCAGGCCGAAGACTGCGCGTTGAAGAACATCGGATCGACGTTGTCCCGCATGGACTGCGTCGTGGCGTCATGGCGCGTCGGCGGGTAGACGAGCACCTGGGCGGAGACCTTCGGCCCGCCCTTGTCCCGGGCCATCAGGGCCATGACCGCGGCGAGATTGCCGCCGGAGCTGTCCCCGGCCACGGCCATGCGGGCAGGGTCGGCACCGAGTTCGGACGCGTGCTCGCCCACCCACTCCAGGGCGGCGTAGCAGTCGTCGATCGCGGCCGGGAACGGGTTCTCGGGCGCGAGCCGGTAGCCGACGGACACGACCACGCAAGGGGTCAGGGCGGCCACCGCGCGGCAGATCGCCTCGCACGTGTCCAGGGAACCGACGACCCAGCCGCCGCCGAAGAAGTACACCACCACGGGGAGCGGGCCGTCGTTCGCGCTCTCGCTCTGCGGGCGGTACACCCGCAGGGTCAGCGGACCGGCCGGACCGTCGATGTCGAAGTCGAATACCTCTTTGGGTTCTTCCACCCAATCCCAGATTTCGGCTTCGGTATCCCGATCTGCCACCCGGGCCCGGTCCACCGGCATGGTGTACAGCGGCTTGAATCCATTGGTGACGCGATATTCCCTGATTCCCGTGTAGATGGGGTCAAGTGGCATGAAAGATTCCTCAGCTCCCGGGGCTTGTCAAGAAAATCCGGTCCACCATCGAGAGTGGCACGGACCCGGACCGCGCCCGGGTAACCCGGACGATTAGCCGAGGTGAGAGGGGGTCAGCATAATGTGTGCCACACAATGAACTTGCCGCGGACGCAGGGGAGTCTGCGCGCTCGTAGCGTCCCTTTGGCCCGAGAAGGCGGCTAGGGGGTGTTGCGAAAGTCCCGCACGGCGCCCACGGCGCCCGGCACGCCCTCTCGCCGCACCGGCCGAAGCCCCGAGTACGCCCAGTACGAGGGCCTTCGCCCGGCACGCCGAGAGCACGCACCGGACACCGCGGGCACCGCACAGGCCCTTCGCAACACCCCCTAGGCACGGAACAAAGGAGACACGGCGTGAGTACCATGGAGTCGGATCGGCCGAGCATAGAAAAACCGCGGCTCCGTGACACGCTGCGCGGCCTGCCCCGCCGGGTCTGGGTCGTCAGTCTCGGCAGCCTGATCCTGAGCGCCGGCAGCTTTCTTCCCTCGTTCATCGTGCTCTATCTGGCCGGGAACGGACACTCTTCGTCGGCCGCGGGGCTCGTCCTCGGCGCGTCCGGCGTGGGCAGTGTCCTGGGCAGCGTCATCGGCGGCCACCTCACCGACACCATCGGCCGGCGCGCGGCCATCCTGCTGTCCGTCGTGGCCACCGCGGGCCTGACGGCGATGGTGCCGTTCGTCGGTCCGATCGCACTCATCGTCGTGCTGGTCGGTCTCATCGGCCTGGTGTCGCAGATCCACCGGCCGGCCATGGCCGCGGTGCTTGTCGACTCCGTGACTGCGGACCAACGGCTGGCCGCCTTCGGCGTGCTGAGGTTCGCCCAGAACATCGGCGTCGCCCTGGGCGGCGCCGTCGGCGGCGTGGTCGCCAGCATGTCCTACGTGGGGCTGTTCCTCGGCGAGGCCGCGGCGCTGCTGCTGTTCGGCCTGATCGTGACCGTGCTGCTGCGGGACGCGCCCGCTGTGCAGACCGACGCCGAGGAGGCGGAGAAGGACACGGAGGCCGGGTACCGGCAGGCGCTCGGCGACCGCACCCTGGTGCGCTTTCTGCTGATGAGCGTGTTCGCCATGTTCGTCTACATCCAGACCACCGTCGGCCTGCCCCTGCACGTCGGTGACGTGGGCATGAGCGCCCGCGATTTCGGTCTCCTCATGGCGCTCAACGGCGTGCTGGTGGTGCTCTTCGAACTGCCCCTGATCGGCGTGGTCTCCAAGTACCGGCCGCACTACGTCCTGGCCGTCGGCAACCTGTTCACCTGCGTCGGTCTCGCCCTGACCGGGTTCACGACCGGCATGGGCCTGCTGGCGGTGACGGTGCTGATCTGGACGATCGGCGAGATGGTGTACTCCTCCGTCGCCCAAGCCCATCTGGCGAGTCTGACCCCGCCCGGCATGACCGGGCGCTACCAGGGGCTGTACGGCGCCGCGTACACGGTCGGCACGGGCGCGGGGCCGGTCATCGGCGGTGCCCTGTACACGCTCGCGCCCTGGGCGCTGTGGGTCATGGTCGGCGTCCTCGGGCTGGTGAGCGCCCAGCTCTGCCTGCGACTGCGCCGCCCGGACGACGTGGTGGCCGTCGCGCATTCCTGATAGTTCCCCATGTGACAGGAGAGAACCGGTGAGTGACTTCGAAGGACTCGTGGCGATCGTCACGGGCGGTGCCCAGGGCATCGGTCTGGCCACGGCGAGACTGCTGACCAGCAGGGGCGCGAAGGTTGCCGTCCTCGATCTCAGGACGGAGGGCCTTCCGGACGACCTCTTCGGCGTCCGGGCCGACGTCGGCGACGACGCACAGGTCGAGGCGGCGGTGGAGGCCGTGGTCGAGCGGTTCGGCCGCCTCGACATCGTGGTGAACAACGCCGGCGTGGCGGCGGTCGGCGACGTCGCCACGAACAGCTCCGAGGAGTGGCTGAACGTCCTGAACGTCAACGTGGTCGGCATGGTCAGGGTCTCGCGGTACGCCCTGCCGCATCTGCGCCGCTCGCCCGCCGCGGCGATCGTCAACACGTGCTCGATCGTGGCGTGGGCCGGACACCAGGCGCGTGCGCTGTATTCGGCCAGCAAGGGCGCCGTGTACTCGATGACCCTGGCCATGGCGGCGGACCACGCCCGCGAGGGCGTGCGCGTCAACTGCGTCGCGCCCGGCACGGCGGACACCCCGTGGGTGCAGACACAGCTGCAGAGGACCGCGGATCCGGAGGCTGCACGGGAGTCGCTGCTCGACTTCGTCGTGCCGGGCCGGCTGGTGACGGCCGACGAGGTGGCGGGTGCGATCGCCTACCTGGCGAGCCCGCTGTCGAGCGCCTCCGTCGGCATGATGCTCGCCGTGGACGGCGGCCAGCACAGCCTGCGCCTGCGGCCGCAGAACCAGCAGCACCTCATCGGGCGCTGACCCGAACCCGCGGAAGTGCCTTCCGAGCCGGGACGACGAACCCTGTCGAGGAGTTCTGCCGGTCCGGCCGGAAGGCACTTCCGCGTGCGGCGTGTCGGTACGCGTCCCGGGGTCACGTCTCCGCAGGCGGTGCAGGGACGAGGGGCGAGACGATCACGGCCCGGCCCGGTGCAGGGAGTGCACTTGCTCCGGCACGGCGGACGGGTCGCCCGGCCACAGCCGCATTTCCCCCAGGTCCGGGCGCAGGATCACGGCCGCGACGGTGCGCTCGCGCCGGATGTCGCCGTTGTCCGGCACCAGGATCGGCGGGGTCGCGAGGAGCCGGTGATGGCCCTCGGTGTCGTCGGCCTTCGGGATGCCCGCGTCGAGGACTGTCTGAAGGCGCCGCCTGGAGGAGTTCTTGGCGAAGATGTTTATCTCGTCCTGCTCGGCGAGCCCGGCGTCCAGGAAGTGGTTGGTGTGAACCAGTTCGTCGCCTTCGAGGACGCGTCGCCGCGCGCCCGTCGCCTCGACGCACACCGCCCGGTCCACGCCGCAGATCGTGAACGCCCGCGAGCTGGCCAGCGGCATCTCCCGAAGGGTCTCGACGGCCTGCTCGACGGTGTCGGCGGTGTCGAGGACGTGCCGGATCGCCAGGTAGGGGGGCACGCCCGGCTGCCAGTCGCCGCCGAGGACGAGGTTGATGCCCACGGCGATCCCGGCGTCGTTGACACCGAGGTAGCCGAGGAGACCGGCGAAGCTGAGCACCAGGGAGCGGTGGCGCGGCCCGGAGACCGACAGCACGGCGATCTGGTCGTCGAGGTTGCCGTTCAGGTCGACCGTCTGGGCGAGCACCGGCGCGGCGCCGGCCGAGGCGTACGTGGTGCAGTCCCCGGCGGTGACCCGGCTGTAGCCGATCAGCTCGCGGCGCAGTTGCAGCAGCCAGGCCGCGTCGCGGTCGATCCCGGCGCCGGCGGCGAGGCCGTCGATCTCGGTGGCCAGGTCCGGCAGCACGTCGGCGATCACCGTACGGTGGGCCGCAATGCCGGGCCGCAGCGCATCGAGGTCGACCGCCCGGTCCGTGAGGTGGCCCAGTCGCGCGAGCGAGTCGCCCAGAAAGCCGCGGAGCCGCCCGGCCAGCGCATGCCCGTGGGTGAGGCCACGGGCATGCGGCGGGCCGGACAGCTCCAGAAGCGGCGCGTCGGTCACGCGCACGGGTTGACCGCCCTGCCGACGCCGCCGAGCTGCTCCTCGACCGAGGGCCATTCGGCGCGGAGCACCGAGTAGTAGATCGCGTCGCGCCTGCGTCCCTCGGGCATCGGGTTGAAACTGCGCATGACGCCTTCCTCGTACGCGCCGATCTTGCGCAGTCCGGCGCGCGCCTGCAGGTTGAGGACGTCGGTCTTGAACTCGACGCGCTCGGCGCCCAGGACGTCGAAGGCGTGCCGGAGCAGCAGGTACTTGGCCCAGCGGTTGATGTCCTTGCCCTGGAAGTCGACGCCGAGCCAGGACCAGCCGATCTCCAGTCGCCCGTCGGCTTCGCTCAGGTTTCCGTAGCTGGAGCTGCCGGCGACCTGTCCTGTGCTCTTGTCGACGATGATGTAGACCGCGCGCTTGCCGCCGGCCTGGTCAGCGAGCATGGCGTCAAAAAACTGGTCAAAATCAGCGTCGCTCTCGACACGGGAAACGAAGTACGTCCAGATCCGGTCGTCGAATGCGATCTTGCGTACGGGTCCACGGTCTTCCTCCGAGATCGGGTGGAGTTCGACGTGCTCGTTTTCGAGGAGCGCGGAGGCGTGCCGGCTCCAGTGGCTGGTGGTCAAGGAACTCATCCCTTCAGGGGAGCGTGGGGGCGGAGGGCGTCGACGACATCGCCGAGGGTGCGCATCCCGGCGAGGTCGTCCTCGGTGAAGTTGCCGAGACCGACCTCGGCGGCCTTGCACAGGGAGGTCAGGAACAGCACCTTGTTGAGGGAGGTGATCCCGTACGTCTCCACGAGGTCCTCGCCGAGGTCGAGGCCCGCGGGGTCCGGGTGGTCGCGCAGCACCTGGGAGAGCTTTTCGCGGGCCAGGGTGTCGAGGTCAGTGGGCATGGATGCCTGCCTTCGGGTTGTCGATCCGGTCTCGGTAGCGGTCCGCGATGCGTTTGCGGATCGGTTTGAACTGCGACGTGAGGAGCCCGCCCTCGACGGTGAACGGCTCGTCGGCGACGATCACGCGGATGATCCGCTCGTCGCGCTCCGACGCGGCGTTGACCGCGGCGAGGGCCTCGTCGATCACGGCCGTGTCGACCGGTCCCGGGTGGGGTGAGACGACGGCGACCAGTCCGGCCGGGCTCGGGCAGTAGACGACGCATTCGGCCACCGCGCCGGTGTCGCGGAACCGTGTCTCGATCGGCCTGACGATGATCTTCTTGGCGTTGTCGAGGACGATGACGTCGTCGCTGCGGCCGAGGATGTAGAGGAACCCGTCCTCGTCGAGGCGGCCGAGGTCCCCGGTGCGGACGATGCCGCCCGGCCGGAACACCGACTCGCTGTCGCCCGGTGCGGCGTACGTGTACGCGGTGTTGACCGGGTGGTCGCTGCGGACGCAAACCACGCCCTCGTCGTCGATGATGACCTCTTTTCCGGGCAGCACCCGGCCGACGCTGCCCTCGCGGTGGGCGCCGGGGTGGTTCTTGGTGGTGATGCAGGTCTCGTTGAGACCGTAGCCCTCGAAGATCGCGAGGCCGGCCTCGTCGTAGAACCTGAGCGTCGCCGGGTCGGCGGGGGCCGAGCCCGTCCACAGATAGCGGATGCGGTCGCCGAAGAGCTCGGCGGCGGCCTTGGCCGGTTCGACGCCGCCGGCGATGACGCCCTCGATGTGCCGCTTGGCCGTGTCGAAGAAGGCGGGGACGCCCATGACGACGGTGGGACGGACGGCCGGCAGCACGGCGAAGACGGACTGGTACGTCGTGATCGTGATGTCGTGGCCCCAGTGCAGCGCCGAGTACAGCCAGTAGCGCTGCTGGAGGAGCGAGAGCGGCAGGAACGTCAGGACGTCGTCGCCCGGCCCGTGCTCGAACAGGCTCTGGACGGCGTGCAGCGAGGAGTCGATGCTGCCGGCGGTGGCCTCGAGTCCCTTGGGGACGCCGGTGGATCCGGACGTGAACTTGACGGTCGTGCACTGCGTCGCGGCCCACTGCACCGGCTCGAACCCGTCGGCGTCCTCCTCGGCGTAGCCGGTGACGGCCGAGATCGGCAGGACCCGGGACGGGGCGTCGCCGGGCAGCCGGACATCGGTGTAGAGGGCGTCGAGGGCGTAACCCGCGACCAGTTCGGCGTCGGGGCTGAACTTGCCGGGCTCGAACCCCGCGGTCTGCGCCCCGAGCATGAGTGCGGCGACGTCGAGCAGGACCCATTCGAGCCGGTTGGCCGAGAGGATGCCGATCCGGTCGCCCGCGCCGACGCCCCGGCGGCTCAGCGCCGCGGCGACGGACCTGGCACGGTCGTGGAACTCGGCCAGCGGCAAGGTGGTGCGGTGCCCTAGTCCGGTGACGGTGAGGGAGCCGTCGTGCGCGGGCCGCTCGGCGATGATCCGGTTGATGATCGATGCGGTCATCGCTGCCCGCCGGTGCCGAAGAAGCGGGTGCCCGCGAGGGTGCAGCGGCTACCGGGCTCGACCAGGTCGACCGTGTCGGGCCAGCTGTCGATCGCCGGGATGCCGAGGGCGGTGGCGAGCCCGGCCGAGAAGCGCGGCATCAGCGGCGCCGACGCGATGGCGAGCAGGCGGGCCGCGGCCAGTTCGAGGGCGAGGGCGGTGCGTGCCTCGGAGCTCCACCGGCCGTCGTGCGCGAGGGCCGACTGCCGGCGGGAGAAGGCGCGGACATCGGTGACGATGCCGTCGAGTGCGGCCGCAGCAGCCGTCAGCGAGAAGCCCTCCGGGCTGAGGCCGGCCGTGACCTCGTCGAGCCGTATCGACAGGCAGGCCAGGAACGCGGTGTGCTCGGTCGTCCAGGTGCCCGCGTCGGGGACGACCCCGCCGAAGTGCTGCTCGACGCGCTCGCCGAGACCGGTGAGCCACTCCTGCCACTCGCCGACGAGCGTGTCCGCGCAGGCGCGGTCGAACTCGGCGCGGCGGAAGTCGGTGCGCTCACCCTCGGGACGGGTGCGCGAGAGGTAGTAGCGCACCGCGTCGACGGTGTCGGGCGTGAGGATCTCCTTGCCCCAGATCGCGTGCCTCCGGCTGGTGGAGAACTTCTGGCCCTCCAGCAGGTAGAACTCGTTGACGTGGTAGTCGATGTCCGGGTTCCACCCGGGGTGGGCGAGCCCGTACAGGACCGGGTAGAGGATCGCGTGGTAGAAGCTGTTGTCGTACCCGAAGAAGTGGACGATCTTCCAGTCCTTGGAGGGCGCCTCCTTCGACCACTGCTTCCCCAGCCCGGCGCCGAGCTCCTCGATGCCGTGCAGGAAGCCGTAACTCATCTCCGGCCAGACCCAGATGACCTGTCCGTCCAGGTCGCCCCCGGCGGGCCGCACGCCCCAGTCGGAGGGGTGCGAGACCGGCAGGTCGAGCGTCTTGCGGGCGAAGACCCGATCGGCCAGTTCGCGCAGCCGGACCGGAACCCGGCCCCGCTTGTGGTGGTCGGCGACCGTGTCGGCGAACTCGTGCAGCGGCAGGGTGTAGCGCTCGACTTCGGCGGTCTTCGGCGCGGCACTGCTCAGGCGTGAGCTCGGGTCGACGAGGTCGGCGACGAGGTTGGGCTCGCCGCACTCCTCGCAGATGTTGCCGCCCGCGCCGTGCGAGCACCTGGGGCAGGTGCCGCCGACGTTGACCTCGTACAGGTAGTCGCCGGTTTCGGCGTCGAGCAGGGCGGGCGTCGCCTTGGGGCCGACCTGCCCGGAGTCGACGAGCCGGGTGAAGTAGCGCTGCAGGCCCTCGCGGTAGCCGTCCTCCACGCTCGTGGCGTAGTACTCGTCGACGCTGATGTCCATCGCCTTGAGCGTCGCGGCGATCTCGGCGGAGAAGTGCGCGGCGACCTCGGCGTTCGTGGAGCCCTCGCGGGCGGCGACGGCCGTCACATAGCTCTGGAAGTCGTCACTGCCGGTCAGGTGCCATGCCTGGTTGCCGACGAGGCGCTGGTAGCGGACGTAGACGTCGGCGCCGAGGTAGGGGCCGGAGAGGTGGCCGAGATGAAGGTCGCCGTTGGGGGTCGGCGGGGTGGAGAAGACGAACTGGGGACGGTCGGTGTGGTTCGCGCGGACGCGCGACGTCGCCGAGGCCCGGGTGCGGGCCGAGTCGCGCCAGTACTGGGTGAAGAAGACCAGGTCGGTCTCACCGGTGTTGGCGATGACGTGCGACTCGAACGGCTCGAACAGCACCACGGTGCCGGGCCGGGCCGGGTGGCTGCGGCCGTCGACGGTCAGCTCGCCCGTGCCGGCGACGATGACGAAGAACTCGGTCTCGTCGTGCCGGTCGGTGCGCGAGGCGGCACCCGGGGCGACCCGACCCCAGCCGGCACCCACGCCGAGCCCCTCGACCGAGGACATCTCGATGCCGAAGGCTTCGGACAGTTCGGATTCGCTGTACTGGTTGAGGATCATGACTGCCTCTGCATTGGCTGGGAGAAGGTCCCGGTCGGTGTGAGATCCAGGGCGGCGACGGTCTCGGCGGCGATGGCCGGGGCCAGGCGGTAGCCGGCGCCGTTCGCGGCTCCGGCGAAGACCAGGCCGGGCCGCAGCTCGGCGACGACGGGTTCGCGGTGGGGGCTGTACGCGTCGCAGAACACCCGGCCCGAGGTGCACCGGGCCACCAGGCCGGGTGCGAAGCGGCCCAGGACGGCCCGGGCGTCGTCGAGGTCGGACGGCTCCAGGACCAGGCCGACGTCGTCGGGGGCGACGTCCCACCGGTCGCAGGTGTAGCTGAACAGGTAGTGGCCGCGCTCGGGGAGCGGCAGCAGGAAGGCGTCCTCGTCGTGGAAGATCGTGAGCGGATCGTGGGGACCGGGAGCCGATTCGAGATGGGCGGCGACGACCTTCTTGACGCGCAGCCCGAGCGGAGCGACCAGGCCGGCCCAGGCAGGGTGCGCGATCCACGGACCGGGGGCCAGGACGACCCGGCGGGCGAGCAGCTCCTGCCCCTGGCCGAGGGTGAGGCGGTGGTACGCACCGTCGGAGGAGAGTTCCCTGACCTCGCACCCCTCCAGAACGGTCACCCGGTCGCGCAGCTCGGCCAGCACGCGCCCGGCGACCGCCTGGACGTCCGCATGGTGGCACCCGTCCAGCTCCCATGCCCGGGCGCCCGGCGGGGCCGCCCAGCCGCGCCCCGGATCGGCCGGGTCGGTCTCGTCACCGAGCCGCAGGTACGTGGTGGAGAGCGCCTCGGCGTCGCCGGCCGCGACGACCGTCGCGTCCAGCGTGCGGATCGGCAGGCCCAGTTCGGCGCTCAGCCGCTCCCAGACCCGCTCGGAGTGCTCGGACATGGACCGGACGCGTTCGGTCGCACCGCGCGGGAAGTGGACACCGGCCGAGCGGCTGGAGGCGCCCTCGCCGATCAGGCCGCGTTCCAGGACGGCGACGGTCGCTCCGGGGAACGCCGCGAGCGCTTCGCGGGCGATGAGCGCACCGATGACTCCGCCGCCGACGACGGCGACGTCTACGCGGTCCACTGCGTGCCCCGTCCGCTCTTGGCCGACCAGTCGATGAACGACATCGCCAGTTCGGGGGAGCTGCTGCCGCGCAGACGGTTGGCGATGCGCTGGGCCCGCCAGGCGTTCAGGCTCAGGTTCACATCGGGCAGGCCGCGCTGGCCGCGCACCGCGTTCTGCACGAAGATCTTCCGGTCCGGCGGGCCGTCCCAGGAGATCGCGAAGTCCTCGTCGACGCGGACCTCGCCGTTCTCGGACTGGATGCGGTCCATCAGGGGATCCAGGAACTTCTTGGGTGCGGGGCGGAAGCCGGTCGCCCACACCACCGCGTCGACCGGAAGACACTGGCTCTGCCCCGACTCGTCGTTGTGGCGCAGCGTCACCTCGAAGGTCCCGCCGGCCGTGCGATCGGTGGACACGACGGTCCGGTTGGGCAGGAGCCCGAAGCGGTGCTCGTCCCGCTCGATGAACTGGAGCCGGTACAGCTGCTGGTAGATGGCCCGGAGGGTCGACTCGGAAATCCCGTCCGAGCTCAGCAGGTGGGCCGAGTTGAGCTCGGCGCGCTTGGACTCGGACAGCCGGTAGAAGTACTCGGAGTACTCCGGCATGTAGAAGTCGTTGGTGAAGGTCGAGTCGTCGATCGGGAAGTAGTTGCGGCGCCTGGAGACCCACGAGACCCAGGCCGGGCGCTGGGACTCGGGCCGCGAGATCAGGTCGAGGAAGGCCTCGGCCCCGGACTGCCCGCCGCCGACCACGGCGACCCGCTTGCCCGCCAGATCCTCCGCGTTGCGCAGGTACTGGCTGACGTGGAAATGGCCGGCACCCAGGTGCGGGACGGCGAACTCGGGCACCCACGGCACGGTGCCGACGCCCACGGCGATGTTGTCGGCGGTGACCTGGCGACGATCGGTGGTCACGCGGAAGACGCCGTCGAACTCGACCCGTTCGACCGTCTCGGAGAAGACCACGTTCTCGTTCTTCTCGGCCGCCCAGGCCAGGTAGTTGCGGAACTCGGTCCGCGGCACCTCGGCGAACTGGGCGTTGAGGAAGTGGTATATCCGGCCGTGCTCGTGCAGATACGAGAGGAAGGAGAACCGGTTGGTCGGGTCGGAGAGGCTCACCAGATCCTTGAAGATCGAGACCTGGAGGGTCGCGCCGGTGATCAGCTGGTCGTCGTGCCAGGTGAAGCTCGGCTTGCGGTCGAAGAAGAGGTTCGGCTGGTCCGAATCGCCGTGCAGCAGCGAGGCCAGACTCAGGTTGGCCGGTCCTGCGCCGATACCGACGATCCGGAGATGACTGGTCTGCTCGGCGGCACGGGACGCCGTCAGTGGCTTCGGTACAGGTCCCACGTCAAGTCCTTCCTCTGGTGGTGGCTGTTGAGCCCGTTGGGCGACGCCTTGGTGAGGCGCCGTTGGTTTCCGGCAGGGGGCCGGGATCGGTGACGTGCCGGCGGCCGGTCCCGGCCGCGCTTCACAGGGCGTCGGCGATCGTCATCTCGATGACTTCGGAGGACCCTTCGTAGATCCGGAGGGACCGGATCTGGCGGTAGAGCCGCTCCATCGGACTGCCGGCGACGAGCCCGGCGGCACCGAAGATCTGGACGGAGGCGTCGACGATCTCGCCCGCGGCCTCGGTGGCGTAGAGCTTGGCCGTGGAGGAGTGCCTGGCGTGATCGTGGCCGAGGTCCGAGGCCCAGGCGGCGCGGGCGGTCAGCAGCGCGGCGGCCGAGAGCTTGACGTCCATCTGTGCGAGCGAGGACCTGACGAGCTGGAGATCGGCGAGCCGGCCGCCGTACGCCTTGCGGGTACGGGCATGGTCGCGGGCGAGCCGGAAGGAGCGCCGGGCGAAGCCGAGCGCGGCGGCGGCCACGGTCGCGCGGGCCCGTTCGAGGATGTCGAGCGCGACCACGAGGCCCTGGCCGCGCTCGCCGAGTACGGCCTCGGGGCCCACGCGGACGTCGTTGAAGGCCAGCTCGGCCCAGGAGCGGGGCGCGATCGCGCCGATGGGCTCGGCTTGGAGGCCGGGGGCGTTGCCGTCGACCACGAAGGTGGTCAGGCCCAGCGGTCCCGGGCCGTCCCCCGTGCGCGCGAGGACGACGCACACATCCGCGATGTCGCCCTGCGCGATCCAGCTCTTGGTCCCGTTGAGGACGAACCCGTCTCCGTCGGGGGCCGCCGTGAGCACCGCGGCGGCGAGGTCGGAGCCCGCGCCGGGCTCGGAGAGCGCCAGGGCCCCCGCGCGGGTCCCGTCGGCCAGGCCCGGCAGTTCACGGCGACGCTGCTCGTCCGTGCCGTGGCGGGCTATCGCGGCGGCGGTGAGCTCCTGGATCGAGTACGCGAAATCGGCCAGGTCCTCGTGATGGGCCAGGGCCTGGCGCCTCAGGCACAGGGACCTCAGGTCGGAGTCCGGCTGGTCGGGGTCGAGGTGGCGCAGCCAGCCCGACCGGCCGAGCTCGGCGAGCAGAGACCGTCCGGCGGCGGCGGGATCGGTGGTGTCCAGCGTCGCCCACGCCTCTGCCCGGGCCGCGCACCACTGCCCGATCTCGTGGGCGAGCGCGCGGTGGGCGTCGTCGTACAGCGGCAGAGCGAGGACATCGGGGTCGAACACTTCAGCAGGACTCATCGTGATCCTCACTCGGATGGTCGATGCGGCGACCGGCTCGGAAAAGGGATGGAAGAGGGCATCGAGCCGATCGGTTCGGCCGACTCCGGCGGATGAGGCGGGCTCCTGCCGAAAGGCCGTCCGCCGCGTCAAAGGGAAGCTACGGCCACTCCGGCGCCGGGTACGTCCGCGACAAGTTCATCCGCCGGGGCGCATGGCAGGTACGGCACTCCGGTGCCACTGCGCACGCTGTTTACCCGGATCGGCGTGGAATCCGGATCCGAGAAGTACTCCGCGATCGAGATTGAGTACCGTGATGTCGCCGTCTGCGGGGGCGCAGCGGGTCAGAAGTCCGCCGTATCCGGACGCCATCAGAAGGACGCCCCAATTGACGATCCAGGGGTGCAGTCTCCCGTCGGGACCGGGGAAGAGCTCGGGTTCCGGGTGGACGCGCCGTTGCACCACGTACGGGCCGTCGAGGGCGTCCTGGAGCAGCCTCCGCCATTTCTCCGGGGTGATCTCCGAGTCCCAGCCGGGGACGATTCCCTGGCCGCCGTGCAACAGCACGGGCTTGAGGATGAGCTCCTGCTGACGGGCCACCGCGTGATCCAGCAGCGGGGTTTCGGTACCGTCCTCCAGAATGACGTTTCCCGAGGTCACAGAGGACGTCCAGGGCAGCAGCCGGTCGATGACATCCCGTTCCTCGTCCGAGAACAGATGACGGTTCCCGCGGTCGGAGAGCATCGCCAGCGCGGCTTTGCTGCCGTACAGCTCCGACTCGATCGAGGTGAACATGCGCACCTCGCCGGCCTCCAGTGCGCCCAGCAGGGGCTCGAGGAGCGCGTCGGTGTCGTCGTCGAGCAGGTCCTCGATCATGAACTGGCGGTAGACGACGTCGACCGGGCGCTCCCCGAGCCAGAGCCTTCCGCTGTGCCGCTCCAACTGCGCGACGTGACACGGGTGCGCCTCCATGCCGCGCTCCGCCCACACCTGGACGAGAACGTTGAAGTAGCGCTCCGTCTCCTCGTAGTTGCCGGGCCATTCGGTCAGCGCGACGACGGGTCGGGCATCGGGCGCAAGGCCCGTCTCCTGCCGGACGGTGCGGATCTGCTCCGCCACCGTGTCGATGTAGGAGAGCTCTTCCTCGGCGACGAACCGGCTGAACTCGGGGTCCGCGAGGAGGCCGCGGCAGGCCTCACCGCCCTCGAAGCCGACCGTGCTGCCCAGGTTGAACTCCATGACCCGGAAACCCGATCGATCCAGGTAGAGATCCGCCCGCCCCATGGTGGTCGGCGCACCGGCCGCAGCGGTGGACGAGCGTTCAATGGCGCGTATCTGCGACTTCTCCATGCCGTTCGCACGGGCGAAGGCGGCGATGTCGCCGCCGAAGAGCCGGCGCGGCAGGCTGTGGAGCGCTTCGCGCAGCACTTCCAGGTCGCGTGTCAGCTGCCGGATCTCGTCCGCGCCGAGAAACACCGGACGAAGGGCGTGATTCCCTCCGGTGATCAGGCGTATGAATTCGCTCTCCTGGACCGGGCGCATGACGTGCCCGAACCGCTCCAGATATCTCTCGGTGAGTGCGTGCTCGCGTGCCATTCTCGGTAACTCCCCTCAGGGCCGGATCTGCATCCGGACCGGCGTCAAGAGTGGCACGGGAGGGGTTCGCATCACCTCATCAAGATCGGTAGTCGAGCAGGTGGCGGGTCAACGCGCCGGGTAATCCTTGCGCATACCCGATCCGTTTTCTCGTAAGCCGGATGGATCGCGGATATGAGCCTGTCGTGGACGCGCGGAGTGCGGGTGGGTTTTTAGGTTGCATTCCCATGTCCGCGTCGTCGCCCACCAGCGCGGCATCTTCCCGGTACGACCCGGATCCACCTCTCAGGGACCAGCCCGACTCAGAAGGGAAGCAGTAGACGATGCCGACGAGCCTCGATACGCGAACGAATCGAGTGGCGATTGTCGACGCCTATTCGACAGGGAGTTTCCTGCCGGCCGTACTGGAGCAGTACGGCATCGAGTGCGTGCACGTCCGGTCGCCCCATCCCGACGTCATCCTGTCGCGCGACCCCGAGGGTTTCGTCCACGACGTCCGCCACGACGGCGACGTGGCGGCGATGGCGTCCGTCCTGCGCGAGCACGGGGTGAGCCATGTGATCGCCGGTCAGGAGGCGGGTGTCGAGCTGGCCGACCAGCTCTCCGCCGAACTCGGGACTCCCGGCAACGGGATGACCCGGCCGACGGCCCGCCGCAACAAGTACGAGATGGTGCTGGCGTTGCGCGACGCGGGCCTGGCACACGCGGCCAGCATGGTCTCGAGCGATGCCGACGAGATGGTCGCGTGGGTCGAGGCGACGGTGGGCTATCCGGTCGTCGTGAAACCGGTCGCCAGCTCCAGCACGGACAACGTCGTGGCGTGTTCGTCCCCGGAGCAGGTTCGCGCTGCCCACGAGAAAATCATGAACAGTGCCGATCGGCACGGGATGCCCAACACGACGGTGCTCGCGCAGGAATTCCTGGAAGGGGATGAATACTTCGTCAACACCGTCAGCCGTGGCGGCGGGCACCACACGGTTGAGATCTGCCGGTATTACAAACTTCGCATCCCCGGCGGCCACATCATCAGCGACTACAACGAGCCGCTGGCACCGGACGATCCGATTGCCAAGGAGCTGGAGTCCTACACCCACCAGGTCCTGGACGCCCTGGAGGTTCACAACGCGGCCGGTCACACCGAGGTCATGCTGACCTCCAGGGGGCCGGTGCTCGTCGAAAGCGCCGCACGCATGGGCGGTGGCCAGGTTCTCGACATCAACACACGCTGCTACGGCACCAACCAGGTGGAGCTCCTCGCTCTGTCCGTGGCGAAACCGGAGGAATTCGACCGCCTGCCCACCACCGCGTACCGGATTCTGGAGCACCATCGCTTCGTGCACCTCATCAATCCGAGGGAACACGGCGTCGTCCCGTCCCGCGAGGCGATGGCCGCCATTCGCGCTCTGCCGTCCCACGTCTTCACCGTCATGAGGCATCCGGAAAGGAAGCAGATTCCGCGGACGATCGACATCGCCACACAGCCGGGGTTCGTATTCCTCATGTCCGACGACCCGGCTCAGGTCGTCGCCGACTATCGGCAGCTGCGGAAGATCGAACGGGACTTCCTCTACGAACCCGACCGGCCGATCTGAGGGGACCCGGCCGGCGCCTGCGGTCCCGGCCGCGGGGGCTGTGCGCAGCCGTGTGGTCCGGGGCTCCCGGGTTGCGGTGCCGGCCGGGCGGTCGCCGCCGTGCGACGATGCGGATATGAATCGCCTGGCCAACTCCCAGTCACCGTACCTGCTTCAGCACGCCGGCAATCCGGTGGACTGGTGGCCCTGGGAGCAGGAGGCGTTCGAGGAGGCGAGGCGGCGCAACGTACCCGTTCTGCTGTCGGTCGGCTACTCGGCGTGCCACTGGTGTCACGTCATGGCGCACGAGTCCTTCGAGGACGAGGCGACGGCCGCGTACATGAACGAGCACTTCGTCAACGTCAAGGTGGACCGGGAGGAGCGGCCCGACGTCGACTCCGTCTACATGGAGGCGGTGCAGGCGGCGACCGGGCAGGGCGGCTGGCCGATGACGGTGTTCATGACCCCGGCCGCCGAGCCGTTCTACTTCGGCACGTACTTCCCGCCCGAGCAGCGGCACGGGATGCCCTCGTTCCGGCAGGTGCTGGAGGGCGTGCAGAACGCCTGGACCGGCCGGCCGGACGAGGTCGCCGAGGTGGCCGGGCGGATCGTGCGGGACCTCGCCGGGCGGCAGCTCGACTACGGGAAGGCCGCCGTGCCCGGCCCGGAAGAGCTGGCGCAGGCGCTGCTCGGGCTGACCCGCGACTACGACGCCGTGCACGGCGGGTTCGGCGGCGCCCCCAAGTTCCCGCCGTCGATGGCGGTCGAGTTCCTGCTGCGCCACCACGCCCGCACCGGCGCCGAGGGGGCCCTCCAGATGGCCGCCGACACCTGCGAGGCGATGGCCCGCGGCGGCATCTACGACCAGCTCGGCGGCGGCTTCGCCCGCTACTCGGTGGACCGCGCCTGGGTGGTGCCGCACTTCGAGAAGATGCTGTACGACAACGCCCTGCTGTGCCGCGTGTACGCCCACCTGTGGCGGGCCACCGGCTCCGACCTGGCCCGCCGGGTGGCGCTGGAGACGGCCGACTTCATGGTGCGGGAGCTGCGCACGCAGGAGGGCGGGTTCGCGTCCGCGCTCGACGCCGACAGCGAGGACCCGGCGACCGGCGGGCACGAAGAGGGCGCGTACTACGCGTGGACGCCCGCGCAGCTCGCCGAGGTCCTCGGCCCCGAGGACGGGGCGCTGGCCGCCGGGTACTTCGGGGTGACCGAGGAGGGCACGTTCGAGCACGGGAAGTCGGTGCTCCAGCTGCCGCAGGACGGCCCGGCGGTGGACGCGGACCGGCTGGCCGGGCTGAAGGAGCGGCTGCTCGCGGCCCGCGCCGGGCGGCCGGCACCGGGCCGCGACGACAAGGTGGTGGCCGCCTGGAACGGTCTGGCGATCGCCGCGCTCGCCGAGACCGGCGCCTTCTTCGACCGGCCGGACCTGGTGGAGCGCGCCACCGAGGCCGCCGACCTGCTGGTCCGGGTGCACTTCGACGCCTCGGCCGGCCGGGCCCGGCTGGCCCGCACCAGCCGGGACGGCCGGGCCGGGGCCAACGCCGGCGTGCTGGAGGACTACGCCGATGTCGCGGAGGGCTTCCTCGCGCTGGCCGCCGTCACGGGGGAGGGGGTCTGGCTGGAGTTCGCGGGCTTCCTCACCGACCTGGTCCTGGACCGGTTCACCGCCGAGGACGGCACCCTGTACGACACCGCGCACGACGCCGAGCAGCTGATCAGGCGGCCGCAGGACCCGACGGACAACGCCGCGCCGTCCGGCTGGACGGCTGCGGTGGGCGCGCTGCTGTCGTACGCCGCGCACACCGGCTCGGAGGCGCACCGCACGGCGGCCGAGCGGGCCCTCGGGGTGGTGCACGCGCTGGGTCCGCGGGCGCCCCGGTTCATCGGCTGGGGACTGGCCGTCGCGGAGGCGCTGCTCGACGGGCCGCGGGAGGTCGCGGTCGTGGGCCACCCGGAGGACCCGGCGACGGCCGCGCTGCACCGCACGGCGCTGCTGGGCTCGGCGCCCGGAGCGGTCGTTGCGGTGGGCGCGCCGGCCCGGCCCGGGGACCGGGAGGCGGAGTTCCCGCTGCTGGCGGACCGGACCCTGGTCGGGGACCGGCCGGCGGCGTACGTGTGCCGGCACTTCACGTGCGAGCGGCCGACGACCGACCCGGCGGAGCTGGCCGGGCAGCTGGGACCGGCCCGCGGGTAGCGGAGGGCCGGGCGGGGGCGCGGGGGGCGGTTCCCCAGCGCCTCACGCGTGCGAGTAGGCCGCCAGCGAGATCCCCACGTAGTGGGTGACGAACGCGGCCAGGGTCAGCGAGTGGAAGACCTCGTGGAAGCCGAAGAAGCGCGGCGACGGGTCGGGCCGCTTGAGCCCGTAGATGACCCCGCCCGCGCTGTACAGCAGCCCGCCGACGACGACCAGCACCAGCACCGCGATCCCGCCGGTGCGCAGGAAGTCGGGCAGGAAGAAGACCGCGGCCCAGCCCATCGCGATGTAGCAGGGGGTGTACAGCCAGCGCGGGGCGCCGACCCAGAAGACCCGGAACGCGATGCCCGCGGCCGCCGCGATCCACACCGCCCACAGGAGCGTCCGTCCGGTGGAGGGTGGGAGGAGCAGCACCGTCAGCGGGGTATAGGTCCCTGCGATGATCAGAAAAATGTTGGCGTGGTCGAGCCGCCGCAGCACGGCTTCGCCCCGCGGACCCCAGGTGCCCCGGTGGTAGATCGCGCTCACGCCGAACAGCAGGCACGCGGTCAGGATGTAGACGCCGCACGCCACCCGGGCCCGCGTCGACTCGGTGAATGCCATCAGGACCAGCCCTGCGACCAGCACCGCGGGGAACATCCCGGCGTGCAGCCAGCCGCGCATCAACGGCTTGACGGGGGCGAGTGAAGTCATGGCCACATGCTACCTACGGGTCCGTAGGTTTCCGCCCGGCGCCCCGATAGTGCGCTTTACGGAAGATTGACGGAAGTGGCGATGCTCACGTGAGAGGTCCTCTGGACATATGCGCACACGCACCGGATGATCAGATGAGTGCGGTCGGCACCGGATGAGCGGAGCGCGAAGCGTCCGGGTCGCAGCCCCCACGGGGCATACACCAAACGAATCCCTCAACAAGGAGCAATCGTGGCGCGCGACAACGCGGCTCCCACTTCCGTCCCGACGAACCACACGGAGCTCGTCTCCTGGGTGGAGGAAATCGCAGCCCTGACCGAGCCCGACCGGATCGTCTGGTGCGACGGTTCCGAAGCCGAGTACGAGCGCCTGTGCGAGGAGCTCGTCGAGAAGGGCACGTTCAAGAAGCTCGACGAGGTCAAGCGCCCGAACTCGTACTACGCCGCCTCCGACCCGACCGACGTCGCGCGCGTCGAGGACCGGACCTTCATCTGCTCCGAGAAGGAGGAGGACGCGGGCCCGACCAACCACTGGAAGGCCCCGGCGGAGATGAAGGACATCTTCGCGGGCGAGAAGGGCATCTTCCGCGGCTCCATGAAGGGCCGCACGATGTACGTCGTGCCCTTCTGCATGGGCCCCCTCGGCTCCGAGCTCTCCGCCATCGGCGTCGAGATCACCGACTCCGCGTACGTCGCCGTCGCGATGCGCACCATGACCCGCATGGGACAGCCGGTCCTGGACGAGCTCGGCAGCGACGGCTTCTTCGTCAAGGCCGTCCACACCCTCGGCGCTCCGCTCGCCGAGGGCGAGGCCGACGTGCCGTGGCCCTGCAACACCACCAAGTACATCTCGCACTTCCCGGAGACCCGCGAGATCTGGTCGTTCGGCTCGGGCTACGGCGGCAACGCCCTGCTCGGCAAGAAGTGCTACGCCCTGCGCATCGCGTCCGTCATGGCCCGCGACGAGGGCTGGCTCGCCGAGCACATGCTCATCCTGAAGCTCACCCCGCCGCAGGGCGAGGCCCGCTACGTCGCCGCCGCCTTCCCGTCGGCCTGCGGCAAGACCAACCTGGCCATGCTGGAGCCCACGATCCCCGGCTGGACCGTCGAGACCATCGGTGACGACATCGCCTGGATGCGGTTCGGCGAGGACGGCCGCCTCTACGCGATCAACCCCGAGGCCGGCTTCTTCGGCGTCGCACCCGGCACCGGCGAGCACACCAACGCCAACGCCATGAAGACGATGTACGCGAACACCGTCTTCACCAACGTCGCGCTCACCCCCGACGGCGGCGACGTCTGGTGGGAGGGCATGACCGAAGAGGCGCCCGCCCACCTGATCGACTGGAAGGGCAACGCCTGGACCCCGGAGTCCGGCACCCCGGCCGCCCACCCCAACGCCCGCTTCGCCGTCCCGGCCTCGCAGTGCCCGACGATCGCCCCCGAGTGGGAGGACCCCAAGGGCGTCCCGATCTCCGCGATCCTCTTCGGCGGCCGCCGCGCCTCCGCCGTCCCCCTGGTCACCGAGTCCTTCGACTGGAACCACGGCGTCTTCATCGGCTCGAACATCGCCTCCGAGAAGACCGCCGCCGCCGAGGGCAAGGTCGGCGAGCTGCGCCGCGACCCGTTCGCCATGCTGCCGTTCTGCGGCTACAACATGGGCGACTACATGGCCCACTGGGTGAAGGTCGCCGCCGACAAGGACCAGGCGAAGCTCCCGAAGATCTACTACGTGAACTGGTTCCGCAAGAACGACGCGGGCAAGTTCGTGTGGCCCGGCTTCGGCGAGAACAGCCGCGTCCTGAAGTGGATCGTCGGCCGCCTCGACGGCACCGCCGAGGGCGTCGAGACCCCCATCGGCGTCCTGCCGACCAAGGCGGCCCTCGACCTCGACGGCCTCGACATCTCCGAAGCCGACCTGGAGTTCCTCCTCACGGTCGACAAGGAGGTCTGGCGCGAGGAGGCCGCCCTGGTCCCCGAGCACCTCAACACCTACGGCGACCACACGCCGAAGGAGCTGTGGGACCAGTACCACGCGCTCGTCGAGCGCCTGGGCTGATCCGCCCCGCCCCGTCACACCGGGGCGACCGAGAACGTGGGAGCCCCCGACCAAGCGGCGCCCACCGCGATGGGAATCCCCGACCACGGCATTCCCGCCGCAGCACACCGCCCGTCTGACCGGTCCTGTCCGGCCGGATCAGGAGCGTCCGCGCTCCTCCAGATAGGCCGTGTGCGTCTGCTGACGGCGGGCCTCCCTGTCCTGGAGGTCCGCCGTCAGGCGTTCCGCCTCGCCGAAGAGCACCGTCAGCTGCCGCTCCAGGTGCCGCTCCGGCGGCTCGGCGCCCGGCTGCAGACGGTTCCACCAGCGGGCCCGGTTGTAGGTGTCCACGCACTCCGGCAGGTCCCGGCGCACCGCCCGCGCCAGGACGTGCACCGCCTCCGGGTCCGTCGCCAGCACGTCCGCCACCCAGCCCGGGTCGAGCAGCGCCTCGTACCGGGCCAGCAGCTCGGTGAGCCGGCCGGCCGCCGCGGGCGGCAGCTCCACCTCGTCCAGGTAGCCGCGCAGCGCCGCGAAGTCCCCGCGCAGCGGGTCGAACTCCTCCGCCGGGTCGAACTCCGGGACGACCGGCCGGTCCGGCGGCGCGAGCAGCGCGCCCGCGCCGTACAGCCCGGCCACCACCACCGGCCAGTACGTGCCCGCCAGCCCGGTGAACGTGAGGGCCAGCCCGGCCAGCCCGCCGGCGCTGCCGGCCAGGTTCTTGCGGGACTCCAGCCAGGCCAGCACCCGGCCGCCGAAGCTGCTACTGGTAGCCACGGATCTCCTCGAAGGCGCCGTCCAGCGAGCCGTTCCCGCCGGTCGCGTCGAACAGCCGGCCGCCGGTCAGCTCGGCGATGTGCGCCAGCTCGGCACGGTCCGAATCGCCGAACAGAACCGCGAACACCGGGGTGTTGCGCTGGTCCGCCGGCAGCTTCGCGTAGAACTCGTCGAAGTGCCCCGCGGCCACGCCCTCCGTGTTCTCCCCGTCCGTCATCAGCACGATCGAGGTGAACGCGTCGGCGCGCTCCTTGCCGAGGTGCCGGTAGGCGGCCTCCAGGCTGCTGTACACGGCCGTGCCGCCCTCCGGGCGCAGCGCGGCCACGTCGGCCGTGATCGCCTTCAGCGCCGCACCGGGCCGCCCGGGCTCCACCACGTGCGTACGGACCGACTTCACGTCCGAGCCGAACGGCACCAGCGTCACCTCCTCGCGGTCCCGGAACCGCCGGCCCGGCGCCGAACTCCCGGTCCCCGTCAGCTCGGTGAGCGCGTCCCGCAGGCGGCCGATCCGGTTCCCGTCCTCCATCGACCCCGACGTGTCGAGCACGTACACGGTCCGCGACGGCCGCCGCAGCTCGTTCTCGTAACTCGCGAGCAGCCCGTCGGCGACCGAGCGGGAGCCGGGGAACGGCAGCTCGCGCCGCTTGTCCGCGGCCAGCCCCGGCGCCGGCGCCACCCCGGGCGCCACCGGACGCCGGAACGTCTCCGCCGTGATCGTCCGCTGCACCACCGGCCGCCGCAGGTACGCGGTCAGCGCCCGGCCCGACGCACGCGCCCCGGCCGGGGCGGAGGCGAGCAGGGTGAACGGGTAGTCCGCGGTCACCACCCCGTCGCGGGGCCGGATCACCGTCAGCCCGGCGTTCCCGGTCCGGTTCATCGACGTCAGCACCGACTCGTAGTTGACCAGCGCGTCCACCGTGCCGCGCCGCCGGTACGCGTCGGCCAGCCAGCCCGACGAGCCCGAGGTCAGCTGCTGCCCGGTGAAGAACTCCTTCAGCTGCGGCGAGGCCTTCCTCACGTCCGCGTCGGTCAGCGCGGCCTGCGCCCCCGACAGCCCCGACGCCACGGAGACCAGCGCGGCGAAACCGGAGTTGGAGCGGACCGGGTCGGTCATCCCGTAGGTCAGCTTCCCGGCGGCGACCGCGTCGTGCACGGCCCGCCAGGTCACCTCCGCCGGCTTCCAGCCCAGCCGGGCCACCGCAGAGGTCTTCACCCCCAGCGCGACCGGCGAGGTCATCACCGGCGTCTCCGAGGCCAGCTTCCCCGCCGCCTCCGGCCGCAGCCGCAGGTAGTCGTTGGACGACAGCCAGGCCGCGTCGTACCGGCCGTCGGCCTTGCCCGAGGCCACCAGTTCGGCCGCGTCCAGGGTGCCCATGGAGGTCAGTTCGACGGTGACGCCGGTCTCCTTGCGGGCCGCCGCCAGCACGTCCTTCATGTCGTCGAGCTCGCTGGAGGCCAGCACCCGCAGGGTGCCCTCCCGGTAGACGCTCTCCTGCTCCGGCTCGTCCTCGGCCGTGCACGCCGCGACGCCCACGAGCACCGCCATCGCCACGACCAGCGCGACCAGTTGGTGGCCGCCGTACGCGGACCGCCGCAGCCGCCCGTCGAAGGCGCCGAAACCGTCCGGCATCATGCGCCACCGCCTTCCGGCGCACCCGCGGTACGGGTCCGCGCCAGGTGCGCGGACGCCGCCTGCAGCTCGCCGGTCAGCGCCTCGACGGTGGCCGCCATGCTCTCGGTGGCCTGCACCTTGTACGTGTCGATCGCGTCGAGCGTCTTGTAGATCTGCCCGAACGCGGCCCGCAGCGTCTCCGCGCCGACCGCCGGGTCGGCCGCGATCCGCTGGATCTCGCCGCTCTGCGAGCCGATCATCTCGGCGTTGCCGCGGATCAGGTCCTCGGTGGTGCTGCGCAGCGTGTCGACCTGCTCGATGACCTTGCGCTGGCCGTCCAGCGCGGAGGCCAGCATCACGGCGATCCGCAGCGCCGACACGGTCGTCGTCGCCGCCCGCTCCACGCCCTTGATCAGCTCGTCGTTGTTGCGGCGCACCACGTCCATCGCCAGGTAGCCCTGCGCGCACACGGCCAGCTGGGTCAGCAGGTCCTGGTGCTTCTGCCGGACCGGGAACAGCACGTCCGCGCGCAGCGCGTCGGCCTGCGCCGGGTCGCCCGGCTCGGTCTCGGCGATCCGCTGCGCCACCGCCCCGTCCAGGGCCTCGGTCAGCACGGCGTACTCCTGGAGCCTGCCCATCGTCTCCCAGAGCCGGGTCCGCTCGGTGTGCAGCGCCGCGTTGTCGCGCCGCAGCTCGTCCTGGCCGCTGCGCAGCGAGCCGACGATCTTGTTCAGGGTGGCCTGGGAGGAGGCGTACTTGGCGACGTGGTCGCGGAACCTGCTGCCGCCCGGCAGCTTCGACAGCAGTCGGCCGACGCCCTTGCCGGGCCGGTCGCGCGGGTCGAGGTCCCCGACGGTGCGGCGCAGCTCCACCAGGGAGCCGGCCACCCGGGCCTGCGCGTCGCCGTCCGCGTCCCGGCCCAGGGCCCGCACGGCCCGGTCGAGCATCCGGTTGGACTGCTGGGCGGCACTGCGGATCTCCCCGGCGCCGAGGCCGGCGATCTCGCCGATCCGGGCGGCGAACTCGGGGGAGCGGGCGTCGAGTCCGGCGAGGCCGCCGACGTACTCGCCGGCCCGCCGGGCCATCTCCTCCTGCACGCCGTCCTGTAGCGGCACCAGCCCGGCGGCCTGCTCCTTGCGGACGGCGGGCACCGGCTCGGGCGCGGTCAGCACCAGCGGTGCGTCCCCGGGCGGGGTGAGCGGGGTTGCGGTCACGGTGTCCTTGCCCTTCAGTTCGTGCCCGTGGCCCGGCGGGCGAGCGCCTGCAGGACGGGGAGGGTCGGCGCGCTCACCTGGCGGATTCCGCTCAGCTCCCGGGCGAGGTATCCGGTGTGCTGCGCGGTGGCGGCGGCGAACTCGGCGCGGGCGCCCTGCGGGCGGAACCCGTGCCTGACGGCCAGCTGCCGCAGCCGCTTGTCGTTGGCCAGCAGGTCTCCGAGCGCCCGGGCGTCGTCGTTGAACGGCACCAGGGTGTGGTCGCTGTTGACCGTGGTGTCCGGGTAGAGGACGACCAGGTCGCCGGGGTCCTGCTGCTGGAGCAGCAGGGCCGCGATCTGCGACTCGTACACGAGGATCAGCGGGTCGCCGGCGCCGCTGATGAAGTCCCGGAACGGCTCGTCGGTGCTCTGTGCCAGGGCCCCCTGGACGGCGTACAGCTTGCGCATCAGCGGGGCGTTGGCGGCGATCGCCGCCTCGTCGGCGACGGTCTTGGTGCCGTTGGCGACGAAGGAGGTGGCGGAGAGCCAGAGGGCTCCGGAGTTGGAGGTGTTGGGGTCGGTGGTCTTCACGAAGACCGTGCCGGTCAGCTCGGGGTGCCCGGCGGAGCCCTTGAGCTGCTGCCAGGTGCGGTCCTCGGCGGCGGCCTTCAGATAGGCGCCCATCCGCAGCCGGCCGGTGTGCGCGCCCTTCAGCTGCGCGAGCCCGTTGTCGGCGAGCACCTTCGCCGCGGCGCTGCGGGTCACCACGACCAGCGGGGAGTAGAACGGGCGGGCCGGCTGCGCCCCCTTCGGCGCGGCCTTCGCCAGGATCCGCCGGGCCGGCTCGCTGCTGCCGGGGAAGGCGAAGTCGTACTCCTTCAGGGGCAGCCGGTCCATGGCCCACGAGCCGGACGTCTCGGTCTGCACGGTGAAGCCCTTGTCGGCCAGGGCCTTCACGACCTCGGGGTCGGTGAAGAACTCGCTCTTCTCCGATCCGATCACTCCGCGCACGGTCTTCGTTGCCGTGCCGTCTGAGCCCTGACCTCCGCGACCCGCGATGACGGCGGCGGCCACGCCACCGATCAGCACGATCGCCAGGGCGATTCCCAGGATGCGTCTCACGGGGGCAGCGTGCTCGCGGAAACCCACATTCCAGAGGGAGTTGGGTGAACGACCGGTGACGAAGCGGTCCCCGTTCGGCTGCCGGGCGGTGTCCTGCGGCCCGGCCCTGCCGCACGGCGGGCGGCCGATACGGGTTCGGGCGGCGGTGGCTGGGAATGATCGGGCCATGTCGTACGGCAGACCCGGTGCACGTCCGGGTGAGTGGCGCGGGTGGCAGGTGGCCCTCGTGCTGGTGGCGGCGCTGCTGGTGTTCGCCCCGTTCGTGCTCTACTCGTGGGCGGCCATCGGGCCGCAGACGCGCCCTGAGGCGCAGGAGACGCGTGAGGCGGCCGGCCCGCCCGCGCGCGACGTGGCCCTGACCGGATGCCGAGTGGATCCGGCCACCCGGCGGGTGTCGGCGGAGATAGCGGTGACGGCGGCCGCGGCGCACCGGGGCACGTACCGGGTGACGGTGGACTTCCGGCGGGCCGAGCAGGCGGCGGGCGAGGGCGCGAAGGGCCTGGCGCTGGTCGACGTACGGGAGGCCGCGGCGGGCGCGGTGCGCAGCGGGCGGGCGGTGGGGCCGGTGTGGCCGCGCGGGGTGGTGCCGTACTGCGGGGTGTACGCGGTGGCGGTGACGGCGGGTCCGTGAGGGCTCCGGCCGTCCGGCCGTGCGTCGTGGCTCCCGGGCCGTCCGCCCGTGCGTCGTGGCTCCCGGTCCGAGGCCTCCGCGGCCCCGGACCGGGGCCGATCAGGAAGCCGCGGCGAGGTCCAGCGCGGCGGTGTGGGCGTCCATGCGCTCGGCGGCGAGGATCGCGGCCGAGGTGTCGGGGCGCGAGGCGGCGACGAGCAGGGCGCGGGCGGCGGTGTCGTGGGCGCGGCGGTGCAGGGCGGCGGAGCTCTGGCGGCTGTGGCCGGCGTGCCGGGCCGGCGGGGCGCCGCGCAGTCGGGCGACCTGGCGGGCGATGGCCTCGGCGGGTTCTTCGAGGCCGAGTTCGTCGGTGAGGGCGAGCAGTGCGGACAGGTGCCCGGCCAGCTGGATGTCCAGCTCCTCACCGCGGCTGCGGTGCGGGAAGTCGGCCGGGCGACCGGCGCGGCCGGGCACGCCGTGGCCCGGCTTGGTGCGGGTCGGTTCGTACATGGATGGCCTCCTGGCAGGGTCAGGAGGCCAATCCTACCTTGGATCGGTTCTAAAGTAGAGATCGGTCCAGTTTTTGTCGGGTCTTTGCCGGGCGTCCGCTGGGGACGCCCGGCGCCGGGATCCGGGAGGTGCGGGCTACGGCTGGCCGTACCCGTCGAGGAAGCTGCCGATCCGGGTGACCGCGTCGGCCAGGTCCTTGGCGTTCGGCAGGGTGACGATGCGGAAGTGGTCGGGCTCGGGCCAGTTGAAGCCGGTGCCGTGCACCACCATGATCTTCTCGGCCCGGAGCAGGTCGAGGACCATCTGCCGGTCGTCCTTGATCTTGTAGACGGCCGGGTCCAGGCGCGGGAACAGGTAGAGCGCGCCCTTGGGCTTCACGCAGGTGATGCCCGGGATCTGCGTCAGCAGGTCGTACGCCGTGTCCCGCTGCTCCAGCAGCCGGCCCTCGGGCAGCACCAGATCGGTGATCGACTGGCGGCCGCCGAGCGCGGTGGCCACGGCGTGCTGGGCGGGCATGTTCGCGCACAGCCGCATGTTCGCGAGGATCGTCAGCCCCTCGATGTACGAGGCGGCGTGCGACTTCGGGCCGCACACGGCCATCCAGCCGGAGCGGTAGCCGGCCACCCGGTAGTTCTTCGAGAGCCCGTTGAAGGTCAGGCACAGCAGGTCGGGGGCGATCGCCGCGGTGTTCGTGTGGGTGGCGCCGTCGTACAGGATCCGGTCGTAGATCTCGTCGGAGCAGACCACGAGGTTGTGGCGGCGGGCGATGTCCGTGAGCCCGCGCAGCATCTCGTCGCCGTAGACGGCGCCGGTCGGGTTGTTCGGGTTGATGATCACGAGCGCGCGGGTGCGGTCGGTGATCTTGCGCTCGATGTCGGCGAGGTCCGGCATCCAGTCGGACTGCTCGTCGCACCGGTAGTGCACCGCGGTGCCGCCGGCCAGGCTGACGGAGGCGGTCCACAGCGGGTAGTCCGGCGCCGGGACGAGCACCTCGTCGCCGTCGTCCAGGAGCGCCTGCATGGACATCTGGATCAGCTCGGACACGCCGTTGCCGAGGTAGATGTCCTCGACGTCCAGCTCGATGCCCTTGGTCTGGTAATGCTGCATGACCGCACGGCGTGCCGACAGCAGGCCCTTCGCGTCCCCGTACCCGTGGGCGTTGCCCAGGTTGCGGAGCATGTCCTCGAGGATCTCGGGCGGGCACTCGAAACCGAATGCCGCGGGGTTGCCCGTGTTCAGCTTGAGGATGCGATGACCTGCTGCTTCGAGCCGCATGGCCTCTTCGAGAACCGGGCCGCGGATTTCGTAGCAGACATTGGCGAGCTTCGTTGACTGGATCACCTGCATGACGGGAGCTTACGGCCCCCCTCCGCGCCCCGCCCCGTGTTTTGCCGCGCCGTAGCCCCGCCTAAATGTCCCGTTTCGGGCAACCTTTGGCCGCGACCCCCCTCCCCCCTTGGAAACGGATGCCCGCCGCGCCTCCGGACCTGCGGATTGCGCTCCCCGCGGGGCGCGCGTGGGTGGCGGTGTTGCCCTCGTCACTGTGGCGGGAGGGGTGCCGCCCGGAGGGGGCCGCGGGCCCCTCCGGAGTGCGGACGCGGCCGGGGGGTGCGCGACCGTAGCGCCGGGGTGGTGGTCTGGACCAAGCTTTTCCCATGGACTTGGAGTTGAGGCATCTCAAGACGGTCCGGACGATTGCGGATGAGGGCTCGCTGACCAAGGCGGCCACCGTGCTCGGGCTGGCGCAGCCCGCGCTGAGCGCGCAGCTCAAGCGGATCGAGCGGGCGCTGGGCGGGCTGCTGTTCGAGCGGGGACGGGACGGGGTGCGGGCCACCGCGCTCGGGGAGCTGGTGCTGGAGCGGGCCCGGGTGGTGCTGCCCGCGGTCTGCGGGCTCCAGGAGGAGGCCGTGCGGTTCGCCGCGGCCGGGGCCGGCGGCGGCTACCGGCTCGGCGGCACCCACGGCCCGCTGCTCGGCGGCCTGGTCGACCGGCTGGCCGCCGCCGACCCCGGCGCGCCCGTCACCACGCACACCTCCTGGTCCGAGCGGGACATCGCCGGGGCGGTCACCGCCGGCCGCCTCGACTTCGCACTCGTCGGCGTCTGCGGCGAGAGCGCGCCGCCGGAGGCGGGCCGGCTGGCGTGGGCGGAAGTGGCCCGCGACCCGGTGTACGTGATGCTGGCCGAGGACCACCCGCTGGCCCCCCGCACCGAAATCGAGCTGGCCGAGCTGGCAGCCGAGGCCTGGACGGACGTACCCGGCGACGGCTGCTTCGGCGACTGCTTCGCCGCCGCCTGCGTCCGGGCCGGATTCACCCCGGCCTGCGTGTACGAGACCGACACCGCCTCCTGCGTCCACCTGGTCCAGGTGGGCCGGGCGGTCGGGCTGTGCCGGGCCACCTTCCCGGCCACCCCCGGCCTGGTCACCCGCCCGCTCACCGGCACCCCGCTGACCTGGCGCCACCTGCTCGGCTGGCACCCCGACGCGCCGGCCGCCCCCCGCGCACCCGCCGTCACCGCCCACGCCCGCGCCGCCCACACGGCGGCCCTGGCCCGCAGCGCGGGGCGCACCGCGCGGGTGCAGGGCCCGGCGCCGGACCGGGCATAGCGCCGGGGAAGGGGTCAAGTGGAGGGTGGGGGCGGCGAGTTGGGCTTCCTACGGTGAGGGGAATCCCCATCTCGCTCCCCCCAGGAGACCCCCCATGCATCGCTTCGATCCCCCCGGCCGCCCCGGCCGCCCCGATGGCCCTGACGGCCCCCGACGCCCCGCCCATTCCGGCGCGACCACCACCGGCCGGCCCCGGTCCGTTGCCCCGGTGCCGGCCCGGCGGGGGCTCCTGCCCGGGCGCGGGCGGGCCGCCGGTGCCGGGGTCGCGGCCCTGGCGCTCGCGCTGACCGGGCTGTACGCCGGGCAGTCGGCGGGGGCGGCCGCACCCGCCGCCAAGTCCGCGACGGTGGCGCTCGGGGCCGCCGCCGCGCCCGCCGAGGTGCTCGGCGCCATGCAGCGGGACCTCGGACTGACCCGCGCCCAGGCGGTGACCCGGCTCGGGAACGAGGCCGAGGCCGGTGCGGTCGCCGCCCGCCTCCAGGCCCGGCTGCAGGGCGCGTACGCCGGTGCCTGGCTGGACGGCGCCACCTCCGCCACCCTGACCGTCGCCACCACCCGCAGCGCCGACACCGCCGGGATCCGGGCGGCCGGCGCGCGGGCCGTCGTCGTCGGCCGCAGCCTCGGCGAGCTGGCCCGCGGGAAGGCGGCCCTGGACCGGGTCGCGGGCTCCGACACCCCCGTCCGGTACGTGGACCCGCGCAGCAACGCACTGGTCGTCGAAGAGGTCCGGGCCGGGGCGGGCGCCGCGGCGGCGGTCCGCGCCGGGCTGCGGCCGCAGGACGTCCGGATCGTCCGGGTGCAGCAGGCCCCGCGCCCGCTGTACGACCTGCGGGGCGGTGACGCGTACTACATGAACGGCTCGGGCCGCTGCTCGGTCGGCTTCCCGGTGACCCGCGGCACCACCCACGGCTTCGCGACCGCGGGCCACTGCGGCCGGGCGGGCACCACCACGACCGGCTTCAACCGGGTCGCGCAGGGCTCCTTCCAGGGCTCGACGTTCCCCGGCAGCGACATGGCCTGGGTGGCCGCCAACAGCCAGTGGACGGCCACCCCGTACGTGAAGGGCTCGGGCGGGGCGAACGTCCAGGTCACCGGCTCGGTGCTGCAGCCCGTCGGCGCGTCGGTGTGCCGGTCCGGCTCCACCACCGGCTGGCACTGCGGCACCATCCAGCAGCACGGCACGAGCGTGACCTACCCGGAGGGCACGATCTCCGGCGTGACCCGTACTACCGTGTGCGCCGAGCCGGGCGACTCGGGCGGCTCGTACATCTCCGGCAGCCAGGCGCAGGGCGTCACCTCGGGCGGGTCCGGCAACTGCTCCAGCGGCGGCACGACGTTCTTCCAGCCGCTGAACCCGCTCCTCCAGACCTACGGGCTGACCCTCCGGACCAGCGGGACCGACCCCGGGCCCGGCCCCGGCGACCCCGAGCCCGGCGGCACCTGGAAGGCCGGCACGGTCTACGCGGCCGGTGCGACGGTCACCTACGGCGGGGCGACCTACCGCTGCCTCCAGGGGCACCAGGCCCAGCCGGGCTGGGAGCCCCCGGCCGTCCCGGCCCTCTGGCAGCGCGTCTAGCCACTGCCCGCACGCCGGTGCGCCGCGGCCGCCTGAGGGGGGCGCCCGCGGCGCACCCCTTCCGGCGGCCGGCCGGCCCACAAGCCCGGGGCTCCGCCCCGCACCCCGGTCCTCAAACGCCGGACGGGCTTGATTTGCCACAGGCCCGGCGGACCGAGCGGCCTGCCAGGACATCCGTGCGGCGCCCCTCGCGGATGACGAAGCGGCCGTCGATCAGCACGTGGGGGATGCCCAGCGGGAGGGCCCGCGGCCGGGCGTACGTGGAGCCCGCCGCGACCGTCAGCGGATCGAAGAGGACCAGGTCCGCGCGCAGCCCCTCGCGGACCAGGCCGCGGTCGCGCAGCCCCAGGCGGGCCGCGGGCCGGGCCGAGAGGTGGGCGACGCACTGCTCCAGCGTCAGGACGCCCAGCTCGCGGACGTAGCGGCCGAGGTAGTGGGGGAAGGTCCCGTACGCCCGCGGGTGCGGCTTCGCGCCCTGGAGGATGCCGTCCGAGCCCCCCGTGTGCACCGGATGCCGCATGATCGCCCGCACGTTGTCCTCGTGGCCGACGTGCTGGAGCACGGCCGTGCCCAGCCGGTCGTCGAGCAGCAGCCGCCGGGCCGTCTCCCAGCCGTCCAGCCGCCGCCCCACCAGGTGCCCCAGGGACGGGTCCCGGACCCCGGAGACCTCTATCGAGGACCAGTCGACCGGCACCCCGTGGCAGCCGTCCGACCCGGTCACCTCCATCGCCGTACGGATCCGCCCGGCCGCCACCGGATCGGCCAGCCGGGCCAGCACCGCCGCCGGCCCGCCCTCGTTCGCCCAGGACGGCAGCAGCGCCACCAGCGTGGTGCAGCCCGGCGTGTACGGGTACGTGTCGAGCGTGATGTCCGCGCCGGCCGCCAGCGCCGTGTCCAGCAGGGCCAGCAGCTCCCCGGCCCGGCCCGCGTTCTCCGGGAAGTTCATCGTCGCGTGCGCCAGGTGCAGCGCGCAGCCCGCCGCCCGGGCCACCGCCACCGTCTCCGCGTACGCCTCCAGCGCCCGGTGCCCGTACGAGCGGTGGTGCGGGCACCAGTAGCCGCCGTACCGGGCCACCACCGTGCACAGCTCGGCGAGTTCGGAGCCGTCCGCGTACATCCCGGGCGTGTACGTCAGCCCCGACGACATGCCGACCGCGCCCTGCTCCAGGCCCTCCGCGACCAGCTGCCGCATCCGGTCCAGCTCGGCGGCCGTCGCCGGTCGGTCGTCCCAGCCGACGGCGTACGCGCGGACCGTGCCCTGCGGCACCAGATAGGCGGCGTTGACGGCGATGCCCCGGTCGAGCCGGTCGAGGTACCCGCCGACCGTCCGCCAGTCCATGTCGAGGTCCGCGCCGTCCCCGTTCCACCCGGCGATGGCCGCCCGCACCCCGTCGAGGGTGCGGGCGTCGGCCGGCGCGTACGACATCCCGTCCTGGCCCAGCACCTCCAGGGTGACGCCCTGTGCGGCCTTCGCACTGTGGTCGGGGTCCCGCAGCAGCGCCAGGTCGCTGTGCGCGTGCATGTCGGTGAAACCGGGCGCCAGCGCCAGCCCGGCCGCGTCCACGGTCCGCCGGCCGCCGAGCGGCACCCGGCCCGGACGCCGCCGGATCTCGGCGATCCGGCCTTCGTGCACCCCGACGTCCGCGGTGTACGAGGGCCCGCCGGTGCCGTCGACGACGCGTGCCCCGCGCAGCACGAGGTCCACGGCGGCCGCCTAGAAGAACGTGCGGACGTAGTCGACGGCCGTACCGTCCGCGTCGACCAGCGGGATCAGCGGCCACTTCTCGAAGATCGTGCACGGGTGCGACATGCCGAGCGCCACCCAGTCGCCGACCTGCACCGCGTCCGCCGTGTCGGTCTCCAGCCAGGCGTGCTGGTCGGACAGCTTCACCACGCGGATCCCGGCGGCGTCCCGCGCGGTCCCGTCGAGTCCGTCGCGGACCGCCGTCACCTCCGGCAGCCCGAGGTCGTACGCGATGTCCCGCTTGCCGGCGTTCAGGAACGCCTGCCCGGGCGCGGGCCGGGAGACGACCTGCGCCCACAGCCGGAACGCCGGCAGCAGCCCGCCCTCGTCCGGCACCCGGTTGAACGGGGTCAGCCGGGTGTACCAGCCGTGGTCGTGGGAGACGTACGCGCCCGACCGCAGCAGCTTCAGGACCGGCCGGGACAGCTCGGGGAGGTCCGCGAACACCTCGGCGACGGAGTCGAACCAGGCGCTGCCGCCCGCGCTCACCACGATCTCCTCGACGTCGGGGCCGAACAGCCCCGCCTTGTCGAACTCCGCGGCCAGCCCGGTCAGCCGGCGCAGCCACGCCGTCACCTTCGCCCCGTCGGCGTCCGGCACCTCGGCCTCGTAGCCGGCCACGCCCACCAGCCGCAGGTGCGCCGCCGCGGCCGCCGCGCCGGCGACCTCCCGGCAGTCGGCCTCGGTCCGGGCGCCGGTCCGGGCCCCCTCGCCGCCGCCCAGTTCCACGACCACGTCCACCGGACGGGTGGCGTCCGCCGCGGCCAGCGCGCGGTCCATCAGCTGCACGCCGCGCACCGAGTCCACGTAGCAGACGAACCGGAAGCCGGGGTCGGCGGCGAGCTCGCCGGCCAGCCAGCGGAGCGCGGCCGGGTCGACCAGCTCGTTGGCGAGGAAGATCCGCGAGATCCCGAACGCCCGGTAGACGCGCGCCTGGTGCGGCACGGCCGCGGTGATCCCCCAGGCGCCGTGCGCGAGCTGCCGCTCGAACAGCTGCGGCGCCATGCACGTCTTGCCGTGCGGCGCGAACGCCAGCCCGTGCCGGGAGCTGTACTCCTCCAGGGCGCGCAGGTTGTGCTCCAGCGCGTCCGCGTCGAGGGTGAGGACCGGGGTGGTGAACCCGCCGGTGAACAGGTCCCGGCGCTGCCCGGCCAGCTCGCCCACGGTCAGGCCCGCGGCCCCGGCGTCCGGCGGGAGACCCTTGAAGCGGTGGTCGACGGGCTCCTGGGCGAGGGCGCGGACGGCGTCGCCGGCCATGGGTTCCTCCTCCTGACAGGCACGTTGCACGATCCGCAACGCGCGTTGCACAGACTGCTGCACGCTGTCTAACATCCCGGGTGACGACGGGTCAATGCGCGGCACCGGGGGAGGACGTACGTGAGCCAGAGCGTCGAGCGGGCCCTGCGGATCCTGCCGCTCCTGGCCCGCGGACCGGCCGACCTGGGCCGGGTCGCCGACGAACTCGGCGTCCACAAGAGCACCGCGCTGCGGCTGCTGCGGACCCTGCACGAGCACGGCTTCGCGTACCGGCAGCCCGACCACCGCTACCGGCTGGGCGCCCGCCTCTTCACCCTCGCCGCCGAGGCCGTCGAGCACCTCGACATCCGCGGGATCGCCCACCCCCACCTGGTGGAACTGGGCGAGCGCACCGGGCACACCGTCCACCTGGCCGTCCACCAGGACGACGAGGTGCTGTACATCGACAAGGTGGACAGCCGTTACCCGGTGCGCATGTACTCCCGTATCGGCAGGCCGGTCGCGGTCACGGTGGCCGCCGTCGCCAAGCTGCTGATCGCCGACCTGCCGGCCGCCGAGCGCCGGGCCCTGGCCGAGCGGCTCGACTACCCGGCGTACACCGCGCGCTCCACCCCGGACGCGGCCGCCTACCTGCGCGAGCTGGAGACCGTACGGGCCCAGGGCTGGGCCGCGGACCTCGGCGGGCACGAGGAGACCATCAACTGCCTGGCCGCCCCGGTCCGCGGCCCGGACGGCCGGGTCGTGGCCGCGCTCTCGGTGTCCGCGCCGGCCGTGCTGCTCCCGGCCGGGGAGCTGCTCGCCCTGCTGCCGCTGGTTCGCCGTACCGCCCTGGCCGTGGGCCGCGACTACAGCGGCGAGACGCCGGACCGGCCCGAGACCCCGGGGGCGGCGGACGCCTCCGGCACCGACGAAGCGCACGAACAGTGAGGACCCGCCCGTGAGCGAGCAGTTCCCGAAGACGGCCGTCACCCCCGCCGGCCACACCGCCCCGCCCGCCGCGTTCTCGCACGGCGTCCGCAAGGGCAACATCCTCCAGGTTGCCGGCCAGGTCGGCTTCCTCCCGGCGGTCCCCGGACAGCCGCCGACCCCGGCCGGGCCGACCCTGCGCGAGCAGACCCTCCAGACCCTGGAGAACGTCCGCGCGGTGCTGGAGGCCGGCGGTGCCGGCTGGGACGACGTGATGATGCTGCGCGTCTACCTCACCGACACCGGCCACTTCGCCGAGATGAACGAGATCTGGAACGCCTACTTCGAGGAGCAGGGCCTCAAGGAGGCGCCGGCCGCCCGCACCACCGTCTACGTGGGCCTGCCCGCCGGCCTGCTCGTCGAGATCGACGCCCTGGCGGTCCTGGGCTGACCGGGCCGGCCGCCCGGCCCGGAACGCACCGAGGGCCGGCTCCGCACGGGGGCCGGCCCGCGGCGCACGCTCAGGCGTCAGGACTCAGGAGCCGTCAGGGCTCAGGAGCAGTACTGCGCCTCCTTGCCGATGGACCGGTACATGCAGTCCGCGTTCTCCAGCAGCTGGAGCACGGCGTCCCGGTTGCGCGCGGTCTCGCGCTCGATGACCTCGTCGGGCGGGTAGAAGCCGCCGCCGCCGGACTCCGGGTACATCTCGAAGGTGTATCCGAAGATCTTGTGCACGCCCCACAGGTAGTCGTCGATGGTGCCGTCGGTGATGTAGAGGTCGCTGGACTGCTCGGGGGTGTAGCCGTTGCTCGCGGCCATCCCCTGGCCGACCTTCTTGAAGGCCGCCAGGTCGTCGGCGGTCAGGCCGGGCGCGGTGTCGTTGTAGGTGTAGCCGAACGGCCAGAGCACCAGTTCGCTGTACGTGTGGAAGTCGATCGCGGCCTTGATCTGCTGCTTGCCGCCCACGACCCGGCTGCGCACGAAGTCGGAGACCACCTTCACCTCGGGGGCCGACTCGGCGGCGGTGCCGCGGTAGGTCTCGGAGCTCTTGCTGCCGCTGGAGCCGCCGCAGCAGCCCCACTTGTAGTTCCAGTTCCGGTTCTCGTCGGTGCCGACGTACGAGGAGCCGGAGTTGGGCTGCCGGTTCTTGCGCCAGGACCGGTACGAGCCGGAGGCGATGTCGTACTCGCCGCCGTCCGGGTTGAGGTCCGGGATGATCCAGATCTCGCGGTTGTTCACCATGTTGGTGATCCGGGAGTCGCTGCCGTAGCCGGCGCCGAACTCGCGCAGCAGGTAGAGCGCCATCTCGACGGTCAGGTGCTCGCGGGCGTGCTGGTGGTGGGTGAACAGGACCTCGGGCTCGGCCTCGTCGGTCGCCACGTTGTCGCTGATCTTGATGGCGACCAGGTCGCGGCCCTGGTACGACTTCCCGATGACCCGCTTGCTCATGATGTTCGGGTACGCCGCGAGCCGCTGCTCGATCTCCGCGCTCATCTCGGCGTAGTTGTGGTACCGCGAGTCGGCGGACGGGAAGTCCATCGGGGAGGCGGCGACCCCCGGCAGCGAGCGCTCCGGGGGCCCGGGCAGCGGGGTCAGCTTGTAGCCGCGGGCCCGGAGCTTCTTCGCCTGGAGGGTGTCGGCGCTGACGACCACCGTGTGGTCGTGGACCTCGTCGATCGAGACCCCGTAGGCGAGCAGGGCGGTCCGGTCGGCGACGGTGGCGGGCCCGTGGACCGTGTACTGGACGATCGCCTCGTCCTGGGTCGCGGTGGAGGGGCTGGGCGGTGCGGAGGCGGTGGCACTGGTGCCGAGGGCGGGTGCGCCGAGGGCGAGTGCGAGGACTGCCGCCAGGGTGGCGGCCTTCCGGCCCCGGCTGCCGCGGATGCGTAGCCGCATGCGATCTCCTGGGTGTGGAGGTGTGGGGGTGGCTCCGTGCGGACGCGCACAGCGTGCGCCTGTGTCATGTCCGGGTCAAGAGTTCGGTTCCGGCCAGCGGCGGGGGGGGGGGGGGGGCGGGCCCCGG
>NZ_JAJAUZ010000040.1 GCF_020532645.1 Streptomyces bambusae | reverse complement strand
TGCGGGGGGGGGGGGGGGGGGGGGGGGGGGGGGGGGGGGGGCCCCCCCCCCCCCCCCCCCCACCGCCCGGGACACCGTGACGGTGACCGGCTGGGCCCTGCCGGGGCTGGTCGACGCCCACTGCCACGTGGGCCTCGACCGGCACGGCCCGGTGGACGACGCGACGAGCGAGAAGCAGGCGCTCACCGACCGGGACGCGGGGACCCTGCTGATCCGCGACGCCGGCTCGCCCTCCGACACCCGCTGGATCGACGACCGCCCAGACCTCCCCGAGGTCATCCGGGCCGGCCGGCACATCGCCCGCACCCGCCGCTACATCCGCAACTACGCCCACGAGATCGAACCCCCGGACCTGGTGGCGTACGTGGCCCGCGAGGCGCGGCGCGGCGACGGCTGGGTCAAGCTCGTCGGCGACTGGATCGACCGGGACGCCGGCGACCTCACCGCCTGCTGGCCGCGCGCCGAGGCCGCCGCGGCCATCGCGGAGGCCCACCGGCTCGGCGCGCGGGTCACCGCGCACTGCTTCGCCGAGGACTCGCTGCGCGACCTCGTCGAGGCCGGGATCGACTGCATCGAGCACGCCACCGGGCTCACCGAGGACACCATCCCGCTGTTCGCCGAACGCGGGGTGGCGATCGTCCCGACCCTCGTCAACATCGCCACGTTCCCGCACCTCGCCGACGGCGGGGAGGCGAAGTTCCCGCGCTGGTCGGCCCACATGCGGCGGCTGTACGAGCGGCGCTACGACACCGTCCGCGCCGCGTACGACGCCGGGGTGCCGGTCTTCGTCGGCACCGACGCGGGCGGCTCCCTCCCGCACGGGCTGGTCGCCGCCGAGGTGGCCGAGCTGGTCAAGGCGGGCCTGCCGGCGCTCGACGCACTGTCGGCGACGGCCTGGCGGGCCCGGGAGTGGCTCGGCCGCCCCGGACTCGCCGAAGGCGCCCCGGCCGACCTCGTCGTGTACGGCTCGGACCCGCGGGAGGACGTACGGGTGCTGGCCGGTCCGCAGCGGGTGGTGCTGAACGGACGGATCGTGGCCTGACGGCACCGGGTTGACCGGCCGTTACCCCGACCCGGCGTGGCTCGTTCTCGATGCCCTCGGACGTGTCCGGAGGCGGTGTGCGCTCGGCGTATGCCGCCTCTGCCCGTTACGGAAGGGGTGTCTGAGACCTTTCGCGCCCTTCGATTCGAATGCGAGAGCGGAAACCCCTCTTTGGAGTGAACTCACGTCAGGTTCCTGCCCGTTCACTCTCAGTGCGTAAAGATTCCCGGGTCGAGGCCCGCAGCGCACGCAATGTCCCCCATTGGCGTCGCCGCCGGCTCCATATCTCGCTGGGGGTTCCACCACCGTGAACAGCAACACCTTCCGCCTGCCCGTACGCCGATCCTCCGCAGCGCTGACCGCCGCCGCGCTGGCTGCCGGCCCCCTCGCCCTGCTGGCTGCGGCACCCGCGCACGCCACGCCCGGCGGAAACGGGAAGGCGAGCGCGGTCGTCCTGCGTACCGGACTGGACATCGGGCTGCTCAACAAGACCGTGCACATCCCGCTGAAGACCTCGCTCAACGAGGTCACCGCCCCGGCGACGGCCGGGAAGACCGCCCTCACCGTCACCCTCGACGGCGTCGACCAGGGCCGCCCCGTCCACGTGCTGCGCGCCGACGTCGCCACCGCCCGGGCCGCCGTCGACAAGCAGCGCGCCGAGGGCTACGTCAACATCGCCCGCGCCCGGGTCCACGTCCCCGGACTCCAGACGCTGTCCCTGATCGAGGTCGAGAAGGTCACCTCGCGGGCGCTCTGCGAAGCGGGCAAGCGGCCCGTCGCCCGCTCCAACGTGCTGGGGGCGGTGACCGTGCTCGGCAAGAAGGTCACGCTGTCCGCGGGCGGCCCCACCAAGGTCACCGTGCCCGCCGTCGGCGAGGTCAGCCTGGAGCTGTCCGCCACCGAGACCGGCACCCGCACCGCCGCCGCCACCGCCCTGCGGCTGAAGGTCTCCGTCAACCCGCTCAAGCTGAACGTCGCCGAAGTCGAGGGCGAGGTCGTCCTCGCGCAGGCCACCTGCCAGGCCCCGACGGCCACCCGCCCGTCGCCCAAGCCCACCCCGACGCAGTCCAAGGCGATCGCCAAGCCGGCGGAGAAGCCCGACATGAAGCCGCAGTCCGGCGGCACCGAGGCCAACCTCGCCGAGACCGGCGGCAGCAGCACCACCCCGTACATCGCGGGCGGCGCGCTGCTCCTGCTCGGCGCGGGCGCCGGCGCCATGCTCCTCACCGCCCGCGGCCGCGGCCGCCGCGGCATCTGACGGCCCGAGGGGGAACGGGCCCGCGGGCCCGGGGCCCCCGGTGCCGGTCGAGGGGAGACCGGGCGCCGGAAGAGGGCCCGAGGGGGGTGACCGGTCGAGGGGAGACCGGTCGTGAACGGGCCGGACCCAGGGGGGATCCGGCCCCACCGGACGCCGCGAGGGGAGCGGCACGGGGGAGCAGAGGGGGAGCGGGGAGGGCGTGTGACGACACGTCCTCCCCGCCGCTGTTCCGTCAGCGGCCCGCCAGCGTCAGCGCCCGGTCCAGAGCCTGGAGGAAGCGGCCCGTCGTGGCCCGGTCGCGGACCGCCAGGCGCAGCCAGTCCGGGCCCAGGCCCGGGAACGTGTCGCCGCGCCGGACCGCGAAGCCGAGCGTCCGCAGCCGCTCGCGCACCTCGTCCGCGTGTTCCAGCCGGATCAGGACGAACGGACCCTCCGCCGGACCCGCCGCCCGGATCTCCTCGAACTCGGCCAGCCCCGCCAGCAGGTGCGCCCGGTCCACCGCGATCTGCCGGGCCGCTTCCTCCGCCTCCGCCAGCGCCCGCTGCGACACGCACGCCTCGGCGGCCGCCAGCGCGGGCGTCGACACCGGCCACAGCGGCTGCGCCTGCTCCAGCGCGGCGATCGTCGCCGGCTCGGCCAGCACGTACCCGATCCGCAGCCCCGCCAGCCCCCACGTCTTCGTCAGGCTGCGCAGCACCACCAGCCCCGGCACGTCGGTCCGGCCCGCCAGCGCCTCCCGCTCGCCCGGCACCGCGTCCATGAACGCCTCGTCCACCACCAGGAACCGGCCCGGCCGGGCCAGCCGCACCAGCAGCTCCGCCGGATGCAGCACCGACGTCGGATTGGTCGGATTGCCGACCACCACCAGATCGGCGTCCTCGGGCACCGTCGAAGGATCCAGCCGGAACCCGTCCGACTCCCGCAGCAGCACCCGCTCCACCGTGTGCCCCGCGTCCCACAGCGCCGCCTCCGGCTCCGTGAACTGCGGGTGCACCACCACCGGCCGGCGCACCGGCAGGGCCCGAGCCAGCAGCACGAACGCCTCCGCGGCCCCCGCGGTCAGCAGCACCCGCTCCACGGGCAGCCCGTGCCGCGCCGCCACCGCCGACCGGGCCGCCCGCCCGTCCGGATAGGCCGCCAGCCCGTCCAGCGAACCCGCGATGTGCTGCCGCAGCCAGCCCGGCGGCGTGTCCGACCGTACGTTGACGGCCAGGTCGACCAGGTCCGCGCCGACCGGCCCGCGCACCTCGGCGTCCCCGTGGTGCCGCAGGTCGTGTGCGCCCGCCGGGGCCAGCGCCACCGCACAGGTCGCACCCGCCGAACGCGTCTTCGGCACCAGCAGCCGGCCGCCGCCCGCCAGGGCCGCGGCCTCCGCCACCGACGCCGTCCCGGCGGCCGCCCGTACGCCGTCGGACGGGTGCGGCACCGCCACCCCCGCCAGCCGCTCCGGACCGTACGTCACCAGCGGTACGCCGAAACGCTCCGCCGCACCCACGATCCCGGCCTCCCCGGCCTTCGCCTCCACCGTGGCGAGCGCCGTCACGGCACTGCGCGGCAGACCCGCCCCGCTCAGGGCGTCCGCCACCAGGGCGCAGACCTCGTCCGCGGACACGCCCCTGCGGGCACCGACACCGACGACGACGCGGGCGGGGGCCGCGCCGGATATGAGACCGGTCAAGACAGGTCCTCTCGAAACGTGGGGGGATCAGCGTGCACGAAACGCCGCCAGTCTGTAAGCAAGGGGGCATGGCGGTGATCGTGGCGTTGGGCGCGTTCCTGATGACGCTGGCGGGCGGATGGACGGCGCAGCGCGTCACCGACCGCCGCCACCTCGTGCTCGGCCTGGCAGGCGGCCTGATGCTCGGGGTGGTGGGACTGGACCTGCTGCCGGAGGCCCTGGAGGCGGCCGGCGACGAGGTGTTCGGGGTGCCGGCCGCGCTGCTGCTGTTCGTGGCCGGCTTCCTCGTGGCACACGTGGTCGAACGGCTGCTGGCCGTCCGGCACGCCGCCCACGGGGCGGGGAACGGCTCCGGGCACGGTCACGGAGAGGCGATCGCCGGCGGCCGGACCCCGCAGGTCGGCCTGACGGCGGCCGCCGCGATGGTCGGGCACAGCCTCGCCGACGGGGTCGCCCTCGGCGCGGCGTTCCAGGTGGGCGGGGGAATGGGGACGGCCGTCGCACTCGCCGTCATCACCCACGACTTCGCCGACGGGTTCAACACGTACACGCTCACGAGCGTCTACGGGAACGACCGCCGCAAGGCGGTCCTCATGCTGTTCGCGGATGCTCTGGCACCGGTGGTCGGGGCCGCGTCCACTCTGCTGTTCACTCTTCCGAAGGAACCCCTCGGGGCGTACCTCGGGTTCTTCGGCGGCGCCCTGCTCTACCTCGCCGCCGCCGAGATCCTGCCCGAGGCCCACCACCGGCACCCCGCGCTGTCCACCCTCCTGTGCACCGTCGCCGGCGTCGCCGGGATCTGGCTGGTGGTGGGCATCGCGGAGTGACCGGGGGCGGGACGGGGTCATGGGCGGCCGGTGCCGTCCGGGTGCGCCTGGGCCTGCGCCGCCGCGGCCGCCGCGAAGCGGGCGGCGACGGAGGGCTCGGCCGCCCAGTGGGTGTGCAGGTAGCTGGCGTGCACCCCGCCCGCGACGAAGCCCTCCACCCGGCGCTCCGGGTGGGTGAACCCCCAGGCGGGGGACGGGCCCGCGGACGGCTCCACGACCGTGCGGTGGAACTCGTGGCCGCGCAGCCGGGTGCCGGGGGCCGCGAGCACGCTGTCCGACACGGCCACCGCCTCGCGGTAGCCGAGCGTCAGGCGGTCCGACATCCGGGCGTCCGCGTCGAGGACGCCGCACATCGGCTTGCCGTCCAGGGAGCGGGCCAGGTAGAGGAGGCCCGCGCACTCCGCGGCGATGGGGGCACCGGCCGCGGCCAGGTCGGCCACGGCCTTGCGGAGCGGCTCGTTGGCGGCCAGGTCGTGGGCGTAGACCTCGGGGAAGCCGCCGCCGATGACGAGGGCGGTGGTGTGCTCCGGAAGGGCCTCGTCCTTGAGGGGGTCGAAGGTGACGACCTCGGCGCCGGCCGCCCGGAGCAGTTCCGTGTGCTCGGCGTACGAGAACGTGAACGCGGGGCCGCCTGCGACGGCGATCCGGCCGCGGCCCGCTTCGGGGGCTCCGCCCCCGGACCTCCGCGCCTCGAACGACGGCGGGGCCGGGGTTGCCCCCGCGGCCCGAGTCGCCCCCGCGGCCCGCAGCGCCTCCGAAGGGGACCAGACCTCGCAGTCCAGTGGCGGCGCCGAGCGGGCCAGGGCCAGGAGGGATTCCAGGTCGCAGCCCGCGCGGACCTGGTCGGCCAGGGCGCGGACCGAGGACAGGGCGTCGGTGTGCCGTTCGGCGACCGGGACCAGGCCCAGGTGGCGGGAGGGGGCCGAGACCTGGGGGGCACGCCGGAGGACGCCGAGGACCGGCATCCCGGCCTCCTCCAGAGCCTCGCGGAGCATCGCCTCGTGGCGGTCCGAGCCCACCTTGTTGAGGATCACGCCGCCGATCCGGACCTGCGGGTCGAACGAGGCGAACCCGTGGACCAGGGCCGCCACCGAGCGGGACTGCGAGGAGGCGTCGACGACCAGCACCACCGGCGCCCGCAGCAGCTTCGCCACGTGCGCCGTCGACGCCAGTTCACCCCGCCCCGCAGCCCCGTCGTACAGGCCCATCACGCCCTCGACCACCGCCAGGTCGCAGCCCGCCGCCCCGTGCGCGAACAGCGGGGCCACCAGCTCCGGCCCGCACATGAACGCGTCCAGGTTGCGCCCCGGACGGCCCGTGGCCAGCGCGTGGTAGCCCGGGTCGATGTAGTCCGGGCCGGCCTTGTGCGGGGACACGGCGAGCCCGCGCTCGGCGAACGCGGCCATCAGACCGGTCGCCACGGTGGTCTTGCCGCTGCCCGAGGAGGGCGCCGCGATCACCAGCCGGGGTACCTGCACGCGCGCACTCACCACTCGATGCCCCTCTGGCCCTTCTGGCCGGTGTCCATCGGGTGCTTGACCTTGGTCATCTCGGTGACCAGGTCCGCGAACTCCACCAGCTTCTCCGGCGCGTTCCGACCGGTGATCACCACGTGCTGGGTGCCCGGGCGGTTGCGCAGCACCTCGATCACCTCGTCGGTGTCGATCCAGCCCCAGTGCATCGGGTACGCGAACTCGTCGAGCACGTACAGCCGGTGGGTCTCGGCCGCCAGGTCGCGCTTGACCTGCTCCCAGCCCTCCTTGGCCGCCTGCTCGTTGTCGAGCTGGGCGTCCCGCTGCACCCAGGACCAGCCCTCGCCCATCTTGTGCCAGACGACGCTGCCGCCCTTGCCGGTCTCGCCCAGCACCTTGAGCGCGTTCTCCTCGCCGACCTTCCACTTCGCCGACTTGACGAACTGGAACACCCCGATCGGCCAGCCCTGGTTCCAGGCCCGCAGCGCCAGCCCGAAGGCCGCCGTCGACTTGCCCTTGCCCGGGCCGGTGTGCACGAAGACCAGCGGGCGGTTGCGGCGCTGGCGCGTCGTCAGACCGTCGTCCGGGATGACGGTCGGCTGTCCCTGGGGCATTACGCGGCCCTCCTGTTGCTGTGGTTGATGTCCGAAGCCGTACGTACGTCCTTGACCAGGCCCGCGATGGCGTCCGCGCGCAGTCCGTCGAGGGTGACCGCGGGTCCGCCGAGGTCGGACGCGAGCCGGCCCGCGAGTCCCAGCCGCACCGGGCCCGACTCGCAGTCCACGACCACCGAGGCCACGCCCGCGCCGGCCAGCAGCCGGGCCGAACGGGCCGCCAGGCCCAGCGCGTCCGGGCCGGACGTGGCCCGCCCGTCGGTGACCACGACCAGCAGCGGCCGCCGGGACGGGTCCCGCAGTTGCTCGATGCGCAGCACCTCGCGGGCCTTGAGCAGCCCCGCGGCCAGCGGGGTGCGGCCGCCGGTGGGCAGCTTCTCCAGCCGGGCCGCAGCCGCGTCCACCGACGAGGTGGGCGGCAGGGCCAGCTCCGCCGAGCTGCCCCGGAAGGTGATCAGACCGACCTTGTCGCGCCGCTGGTAGGCGTCCAGCAGCAGCGACAGGACGGCGCCCTTGACGGCGCCCATCCGCTGCCGGGCCGCCATCGAACCGGAGGCGTCCACCACGAACAGCACCAGGTTGCCCTCCCGGCCCTCCCGCGCCGCCTGCCGCAGGTCGTCCCGGCGGACCACCAGACCCGGCCCCGAGCGGCCGCGGGCCCGCTGGTGCGGGGCGGCCGCCTGCACGGTCGCAGCCAGGTGCAGCTTCGTCAGCTGGCCGCGGGGGCGGTGCGCGCCGGTGGTCCGGCCGTGCGCGGTGCGCGCCCGCGAGCGCCGCCCGGAGGCGCCCTCGCCCAGCCCGGGCACGCTCAGGACCTTGGTGCGGAACGGCTCGGCAGCGCGTACGGCGGCCTGCTCGGGCGCCTCGCCGCCCTGCCCGGTCTGCGGTGCGGGCTCGGGCGAGGGCTCGGGCGCCGCCGGATCCTGCGGGGCCTCGGGAGCGTCGGCCGGCTCCGGTCCGTCGGGCGCGCCGCCCTGCGGGGGCACCCCGCCGGGTCCGCCGTCCGGGCCGCCCTCGGGGCCGTCGTCACCCGGACCGTCCGGCTCCGGCTCCGGCTCGGGGTCCGGCTCCGGCTCGTCGTCCGGGAACCCGTCGAGGATCCGGTCGAGCAGCTCCTCGTCGAGGCCGGGCGCGTCGAACGGGTTGCGGCGGCGCCGGTGCGGCAGCGCCAGCAGCGCGGCCTGCCGGACGTCCTCCTTGCGCACGGCGTCACGCCCGGCCCACGCGGCGAGCGCCACGGCCGTGCGCGCCATCACGATGTCGGCGCGCATGCCGTCCACCTCGAACCCGGCGCACACCGCGGCGATCTGCAGCAGGGCGGCGTCCCCGAGCACCACCGCGGGCAGCAGGGCGCGGGCCGCGGTCACCCGGTCGCGCACGGCCGCCTCGTCCCCGGCCCAGCGGACCGCGAAGGCGTCGGGGTCGGCGTCGTACGCGAGGCGGCGGCGGACCACCTCGACCCGCTGCTGCGGCTCGCGGGAGGCGGCCACCTCGACGGTCAGGCCGAACCGGTCGAGCAGCTGCGGCCGCAGCTCGCCCTCCTCCGGGTTCATCGTGCCGACGAGCAGGAACCGGGCGGCGTGCCGGACGGAGACGCCTTCGCGCTCCACGTACGAGGAGCCCATCGCGGCGGCGTCCAACAGCACGTCCACCAGGTGGTCGTGCAGCAGGTTGACCTCGTCGACGTACAGGATGCCGCGGTTGGCGTCGGCGAGCAGGCCCGGCTCGAAGGCCTTCACACCGTCGGCGAGGGCCCGTTCGATGTCGAGCGCACCGACGAGCCGGTCCTCGGAGGCGCCGATGGGGAGTTCCACCATGCGCGCGGGACGGGCGTCGGCCCCGGCGCCGGCGTGCGGGCCGTCGGGGCACTGCGGGTCCGGCCCGGCCGGGTCGCAGCTGAAGCGGCAGCCGTCCACCACCGGCACCGGCGGCAGCAGCGCGGACAGCGCCCGGACGGCGGTGGACTTGGCCGTGCCTTTCTCCCCGCGCACGAGCACCCCGCCGACCGCCGGGCTCACGGCGTTCAGCAACAGCGCCAGCCGCAGATCCTGCTGACCGACCACCGCGGTGAACGGATAGGTGCTCACAGCTTGCTCACTCCTTCGTCCCAACTCTCCAGCCCGGCCGAAACCACCGGTTCCGCCGCACACTCCAGCCCCGCCGGCGTCCGAGGCGCGGAGCCCCGGGGACGCGGCAGCGCCCCGCCCCCGCTCACGGCGCCCCCGGCGGCACGAACGGCAGCCCCGCCGGGGCCCCCGTCTCGATCAGCCGCAGCAGCGCATCCGTGTCGGCGTGTTCCTCGATCAGGTCGCCCAGCAGGTCCAACTGCTCTTCGCGCAGGGTCCCGAAGGACGTGTCCGGAGCCGGCACGAACCGGCGCCCGGCCGCGGCGGCCACCTGCCGCAGGAACGCCCGCCGGAACCCGTCCGACTCCAGCGACCCGTGCCAGTGCGTCCCCCACACCGCACCCACCCGGCACCCGTCGAGGAACGGCTCGCCGCCCCGCACATCGGCCACGCCGTGGTGGATCTCGTACCCCTCGACCGGCTCGCCGAGCGCCTCGCCCACCGGCCGCGCCAGGGTCTTCGCCACGGCGAACCGGACGGAAACCGGAAGCAGTCCGAGGCCCGGCACGGTGCCCGCGCGGGACTCCACCTCGTCCTCGATCACCTCACCGAGCGCCTGGAACCCGCCGCAGATGCCCAGCACCGGCCGACCCTCGGCGGCCCGCCGGGCCAGCGTGTCCGCCAGGCCCCGCTCGCGCAGCCATTCCAGCGCCTTCACGGTGCCCCGGGTGCCCGGCACGATCGCCAGGTCGGCGTCGGCCAGCTCCTCGGGCCGGTCCACGAACCGCACCACCACGCCCGGCTCGGCGGCCAGCGCGTCCACGTCGGTGAAGTTCGACATCAGCGGCACCGCGCACACCGCGACCCGCAGCACGTCCTCGCCGACCGGCGGCGCCACCACGGACTCGCGCACCGCCCCGCGCAGCGAGACCCGCAGGCCGTCCTCCTCGTCGATGCCCAGGCCGTGCCGGAACGGCAGCACCCCGAAGGTCTGCCGGCCGGTCAGGCCGCGCAGCATCTCCAGGCCGGGCTCCAGCAGCGAGACGTCGCCGCGGAACTTGTTCACCAGGTAGCCGGCGACCAGCTCCTGGTCGGCGGCGCTCAGCAGGGCCGTCGTACCGAAGAAGGAGGCGAACACCCCGCCCTTGTCGATGTCGCCGACGACGACCACCGGGAACCGCGCGGCCCGCGCGATGCCCATGTTGACGATGTCGGTCCGGCGCAGGTTGATCTCGGCCGGACTGCCCGCCCCTTCGCAGATCACGGCGTCATACGTGCCCCGCAGCTGCGCCAGGCAGTCCGTGACCACGCCGAGCAGCTGCTCCTGCCGGCCCCCGTGCAGCCCCTTCCCGGGGGACGACCCCCCAGTCCCCCCGAAGAACCCGCGGGCGCTCATCTCGCCGACCGGCTTGCCCAGCAGCACCACCTGGCTGCTGCGGTCGCTGCCCGGCTTGAGGAGCACCGGGTTCATCAGCGCGGTCGGCTCCACCCGGGCCGCCTGCGCCTGCATGGCCTGGGCCCGGCCGATCTCGGCGCCCTCGCGGGTCACGAACGAGTTCAGGGACATGTTCTGGGCCTTGAACGGGGCCACCTTCACGCCCTGCCGGACCAGCCAGCGGCAGATGCCGGCGGTGACCACGCTCTTGCCCGCGTCCGAGGTGGTGCCGGCCACCAGCAGGCCGCCTCCCGGTGCCGCCGTGCTCATCGGCGTCCCTTCCGTGCGTAGGAGAGGAGGGTGCGGCCCGCCACACAGGTGCCCAGCGCGAGCCAGGTCACCCGGCGGGAGAGCCGTACCGCCCGTTCGATGTCGGCGGCTTCGACCGGCCGGCCGGCCGCCCCGTTCAGCACCGGCCGGTGCTCGACCCGGCCCGCGTACGCGAGGGTGCCGCCCATCCGGACGCCGAGGGCGCCGGCGAAGGCGGACTCCACCGGTCCGGCGTTCGGGCTCGGGTGCCGGTGCGCGTCGGCGCGCCAGGCCCGGACCGCCCCCCGACGGTCCGGGCCCGCAAGTACGGCCGCGGCCGCGGTCAGCCGGGCGCCGGGCCAGCCGGCCAGGTCGTCCAGCCGGGCCGACGCCCAGCCGTAGCGGAGGTAACGGGGGGATCTGTGGCCGACCATCGCGTCCAGGGTGTTCACGGCGCGGAAGGCCAGCAGCCCGGGGACGCCGGCGACGGCGCCCCACACCAGGGCGCCGACCACGGCGTCGGAGGTGTTCTCGGCGACGGACTCGACCACGGCCCGCGCGATCTGCTGCTCGTCCAGGGCCTGCGGGTCGCGCCCGCACAGGTGCGGCAGCCGTTCCCGGGCGACTTCGGTGTCCCCGGCGGTCAGTGCCCCGCCGATGGCCCGGGCCTCCCGGCCCAGCGAGGTGCCGCCGACGACGGTCCAGGTGGCGGCGGCGGTCAGGGCGATCCGCAGGGCGGCGGGGCGGCGGCGGACGGCGCGGGCGCCGAGTGCGCCCAGGGCGGCCGCGCCGCCGGCGCAGACGAGGGTGTGCAGGGTCCCGCGGGCGCGCTGCCCGGGGGCGGCGTCCGTCCACAGGACGCGCTCCACCGCGGCGGCGGCCCGGCCGAAGGCGGCGACGGGGTGTCCACGGCGCGGATCGCCCAGGATCCGGTCGCCGACCAGCCCGGCCGCCGCACCGTACGCGAAAACGCGATCGGCACGCATGGCGTGTATGTCCTCACTCAGGGTCCGCGCCCTGGTTCGACGTGACCGGCGGTGAGAGTCTCCTGGCTCCCGGATCGGCGCCTCCCCCGGCCTTCCAGCCCGCGAGGGCCGTGACGCACGGTGGGGGAGTGCTCCCCGGTGACAGTGGCGGGACCGCGCCGGATTCGCACCGGACTTCCTCTCCTGCCGCCGTGTTGGCCCGGGCAGTCCACCACGCACCGCGATGGCCCGTCAACTCGCCGTTGACCTGCGGAGGGGCAGTGTGCGCAGGCCCACAGCGGATACGCGAAAGCTCCCCCGGAGGAGTCCTCCGGGGGAGCCGTCGCGGTCGTCAGCTGACGATCAGGTAGATCCCGTAGGCCACGGCCGCGGCGCAGAGCGCGAAGGCGGCGTAGGCGCCGGTGCGGGCGACGGTGGCGGTGCCGCCCTGCTCGACGGCGGCCTCGTGCTTCGAGAGGCCGACGAGGCCGATGGTGAAGAGGGCCACGAGGGCCACGGTGGCGCCGAGGCTGACCCCGAAGACGGAGCCGAGAGCTGCCCAGTCGATCTTCATACTGCTGATCCTCTGTTCTGGTCCGGCCGTCAGACCGCGGCGGTCGGGGTGGCCGGGGTGTCGCCGTGGGCCGGGGCCGGGATGGTGGCCTTCAGGTCCTCGTCGGCGACGGCGGCGGTGGTGCCGGCCGGCGGCGGGGTGACGGCCGCGATGGCGGTGGTGACCACGCCGGGGGCCTCGGCGGCCGGGTCGGCCGTCTCGACGTCGTTGACGTTGTGGTGGTCGACGACCTGGCGGCGCGAGATCAGCCAGATGGCGAGGCAGGAGCCGACCAGGAAGACGGTCACGGCGGCGATGCCGACGTCACCGGCGCGCATGACCAGCTCGGCACCGGCCGAGACCAGCGCGGCGGCCGGCAGGGTCAGGCCCCACGCGACGAACATGCGGGTGGCGGTGGACCAGCGGACCACACCGCCCTTGCGGCCGAGGCCGGCACCCATGACCGCGCCGGAGCACGAGTGGGTGGTGGAGAGCGAGAAGCCCAGGTTCGAGGAGGCCAGGATGACCGTGGCGGCCGAGGTCTGGGCGGCGAAGCCCTGCTGCGGCTGGAGGTCGGTCAGGCCCTTGCCCATGGTGCGGATGATGCGCCAGCCGCCCAGGTAGGTGCCGGCCGCGATGGCGATGCCGGCGGACATGATGACCCAGACCGGCGGGTCGGCGTCGGGCGCGATGGCGCCGCCGGCGATGAGCGCCAGGGTGATGATGCCCATCGTCTTCTGCGCGTCGTTGGTGCCGTGCGCGAGGGAGACGAGACCGGCGGAGGCGATCTGACCGGCCCGGTAGCCCTTGGCGGAGGTCTTCTCGCCGACCTTGCCGTTGAACTTGTACGTGACCTTCGTGGCCAGCATCGCGGCCAGACCGGCGACGAGCGGGGCGGCCACGGCCGGGATGAGGACCTTGGTGACGAGCGTGTCGCCGTTGACGGCACCCAGGCCGGCGGAGGCGATCGCGGCACCGATCAGGCCGCCCATCAGGGCGTGCGAGGAGCTGGACGGCAGGCCGACCAGCCATGTCAGGAGGTTCCAGAGGATCGCGCCGACGAGCGCGGCGAAGATCACTTCGGGCTGGATGCCCTCCTCGTTGACCAGGCCCTTGGAGATCGTCTTGGCGACCTCCACGGACATGAACGCGCCGACGAGGTTGAGCACGGCGGACATGGCCACCGCCGTCTTGGGCTTGAGGGCGCCGGTCGAGATGGTGGTGGCCATCGCGTTGGCAGTGTCGTGGAAACCGTTCGTGAAGTCGAACACGAGAGCGGTAACGATCACGATCCCGAGGAGAAGCGTTATGTGCTCCATTTACCCAGGCTTCTGTTTGAGGTCAGTGGCTCGGCGACCGTAAGCAACCTGAGTGAACAGAAGATGAACTGGGACCGGCTGGGCGGTGTACCTGCCAGAGGGGTGACCCCTCCCCGCCTGGGCGATTCAATGGTCTTTCACCCTATTTTTTATAGTTTCAGCAGGTCAGCCAAAGGTAAACGGAACCCGACCGGAAGGCGGCGCACCGCTTTTCTCGGGCTTCCGGGGTCCCCCGGAAGAGATCCAGATCACGCCGTGGAGTCGCCGGCCCGCCGCACCCGCCCGACACTGGAGCCGTGCGCACCGCTACAGCGACGGCAGCGGCCGTCACGACCCTCATCGGAGCCGGCGCCGCCGCGGTCGCGGCCGGCCGGCTCGCCGGAGACGCGGCCCTGCGGCCCGCCCCCGGCCGTCCGCTGCCCGGCGGCCGCCCCCTCAGCGTCCACTCCGCCGACGACGGCCGGGTGGCGCTCACCCGCTCCCTGTCCGCCCTGCTCCCCGGCGTCTACGGACTCGCCGCCCCCGGCGTGCACGCCGTGGTCGGCCCGGTGCTCGGCGACGCCCCGCACGACCCCGACACCGTGGTCCGCCGGCTGATCGGCGTCGGCCACGGCGCCCTCACCCCGGGCACCCGGGTGCGGCTCACCCCGCAGCTCCACCTCGGCGACCCGCGCAGCGCCCTCGGTCTCGACCACGCCGACGTGGACGTGCCCGGCGAGCTCGGCGCGCTGCCCGCCTGGTTCGTCCCCGCCGCCCGCCGGACCTGGGTGATCACCGTGCACGGCCTGGGCGCCACCCGCGAGCACCCGATGAACGTCATGCCCTTCCTGCACGAGCAGCGGCTGCCGGTGCTCGACCTCGCCTACCGCAACGACCTCGGTGCCCCCGCCTCCCCGGACGGCCTCGGCCACCTCGGCGAATCGGAATGGCGCGACCTGGACGCCGCGATCCGCTACGCCGTCCGCTTCGGCGCCGAGCGGGTCGTCCTCCACGGCTGGTCCACCGGCGCCGCGATGGCCCTGCACGCCGCCTCCCGCTCCGCGCTGCGGAACCGGATCGCCGGCCTCGTCCTCGACTCGCCGGTCCTCGACTGGCACCTGACCCTGCGCGCCCTGGCGGCCGCCCGCCGCACCCCCGCGCCCCTGCTGCCGCTCGCGGTCCGGGCCGCCGAGGGCCGGGCCGGGCTGCGCGGCGACCGGCTGCCCGAGGCGGCCGACCCCGCCGGGCTGAGGGTGCCGGTCCTGATCTTCCACGGGCCCGGCGACACCCTCGCGCCGTGGGGGCTCTCCCGCACCCTCGCCGCCCGCCGCCCCGACCTGGTCACCCTCCACCCGGTCGCCGACGCCCCGCACGGCGCCATGTGGAACGCCGCGCCCCACGCGTACGAAGAGGCCCTGCGGCGCTTCCTCACTCCTCTGATGTGACGCCCCGGGGTGACGCGCAGCGACCCCTTGGGGTGAAGCCCGCGCTCCGCCGCAGCTCCGGCGGACCGCCGGTGGAGCCGGGGCGAGTCCTCCCGGTATGACCGCTGTGTCCACCGCGGCAACGCCGCATTCCGTTTGGGCTTTCGGCGGCCGACCGGCGAGACTGCTCACGTGACGTCCCGAAAGCCTGATGAGCAGTTGGCTCGCGACTCCAGACTGCGACTCGTCCCGCCGCGTTCCATCGCCGCGGCACGCACGGCGGTGTCGAACCGGCGCACCCGGCCCGCACCCCGGCCGCCCGAGGGCACCCCGGCCACCGCCGAACTCGCGCGCCGGGCCAGGGCTTCACTCTCCGACGCCGCCCGGCTCGCCCGCTGGGCCGAACGGCGCACCGCCGGCCCCGCCGCCGAAGGCCCCGGCACCCGCCCGCTGCTCGGCGACGCCGACGTCGAACAGGCCTCCGCCGAGCTGGGCCTGACGTCCGGCCAGGTCCGCGTCGGCTGGGACCGCGCCCGGCTCTCCGGACTCGTCGAGGTGCACGGCGGCCACGCCCGCCCCGGCTGGCGGCTGCACGCCTGGGACCGCGACGACTCCGCCGTCCTGCGCGGCTGGGTCGCCGTCTTCGACGCCTGGTCCCTCATCCACCCCGCGCCCGACGGCATCGCGCCCGCCGCCGTCGCCGAGGTGGTCGAGGCCATGCCCCAGCTGCTGTCCCTGCTCCAGCTCTCGGCCGGCCCGGTCACCGTCCCGGTCCTCCTCGACATGCTCGGCCAGCGCGTCGCCGAACTCCGTGACGAGCGCTGCGAGGTCCCCTACGACGACCCCGCCGAGGACACCGGCGCCGAGCCGGACCCGGCCTCCCTGGCCCGCCTGCTGCGCTGGGCGCTCGGCTGCCTCGGCGCCGTCGACGCCCTCACCCTCGGCCCGGCCCGCGCCACCCTCACCCCGCTCGGCAGCTGGGCGGTCTGGGTCAAGCTGGAGCAGATCTGCGTCGCCGCCCAGAGCCCGGCCGGCAACATCGAGCAGTCCGCCGCCGCCATGCTCCGCGGCTGCGCCCGGCTCACCCCCGGCCCGGCCCGCGCCGAATACCGCGCCTGGCTCGCCGCCCGGCCCGTCGGCAGCGCCGTCACCGAAATCCTCCAGGCCGCCCGCGGCGAGGACGCCCTCGTCCGCGGCCTCGCCTTCGAAGCCCTGCGCGTGGTCGGCGCCCCCGCCGAACCCGAGGTCCGGGCCGCCGCCAAGGACCCCGCCCTGCGGCCGTACGCCCTCCTCTGGCTCGCCGAGCACGACGGCGCCGACCCCGAGGAGGCCCAGGACGTCCTCACCCGCGAGGAGAGCACCTGGCTCTGGGTGGACACCGCCGCCGCCGTCGCCGACCACGGCGAGGCCGAGGTCCTGGTGCGCCACCTCGACGCGGCCGTCCGCACCACCGTGCCGCGCCTCCTCGACGAGGTCCGGGCCGTCGGCCACCCGCGCACCGTGCAGGTCCTCATCGCCCTCGCCGCCGCGCACCCCGACCCGGCCCTCGCCAAGGCCGTCCGCCGGGCCGCCTTCCAGGTCCACACCGGCGGCGAATGACACCCGCCCCCCGCCGGCGCCCGGCGCCGGCGGGGGACCGCGGACCCGTCAGACCGACGGGGCGTACGTGCCGAAGCTCCAGACGTTCCCGCCCGCGTCCCGGGCCATGTAGTCGCGCGACCCGTAGTCCTGGTCGGTCGGCGGCATCAGGATCTCCACCCCGTGCTCCACCGCCCGGGCGTGGTGCGCGTCCACGTCCTCCACGACCACGTACACCCCGGCCGGCCCGGACCCCGCCATCACCGTGTCGAACACCCCGCCGGTGCCCTTGCTGCCCAGCATCACCAGACCGCTGCCGTACGCCAGCTCCGCGTGCACCACGCTGCCGTCGTCCCCCTCGTACACCGCGACCCGGGTGAAGCCGAAGGCCTCGGTCAGCTGCCGGATGGCCGCCGCCGCGTCGTCGTAGAGCAGCGTCGGACAGATGGACGGAACGCCCGCCATGGCGATCACTTCCTCTCGTAGCCGGCCCGCGGCGCGTGACCCGGGTCACAGTGTGGCAGCAGGCCGTGCCCGGTCAGCGGAAGGTGTTGCACTGGGCCATGTCGCCCGTCCGGTAGCCCTGGTGGAACCACTGCTGCCGCTGCCGGGCCGAACCGTGCGTCCACGACTCGGGCGTCACCCGGCCCTGGAACTTCTCCTGGATCCGGTCGTCTCCCACCGCCGCCGCCGCGTCCAGCCCGTCCCGGATGTCCGCGTCCGTCAGCTGCGTGATCAGCGGCCGCCCGGTCCCGTCGGCCGGGGTCCGGGTCGCGTGCCGCGCCCACACCCCCGCGTAGCAGTCGGCCTGGAGCTCCACCCGGACCGCGTTGCTGTCCGCGCCCTGCCGCCCGTCCTGGGCCCGCTGCAACGTCCCCATCAGGTTCTGGATGTGGTGCCCGTACTCGTGCGCCACCACGTACGCCTGCCCGAACGGGCCGCCGGACGCGCCGAACTTCGTCCGCAGCTCGTTGAAGAACCCCAGGTCCAGATAGACCTTCCGGTCCGCCGGACAGTAGAACGGGCCGACCGCCGAGGTGGCCGAGCCGCACGCGGTGCCCACCCGGCCGGTGAAGAACACCGTCTGCGCCGGCGCGTAAGCACCGCCCCGCCGGGCGAACTCCTGCCGCCAGAAGTCCTGTGCGCTGTTGACCACCGCCACCATCCGGCAGTCCTCCCGCGCATTGGCGTCCGCCCCGGTCCGGCAGGCCGTCTGCACCTGGGCCGCCGAGGACGCGGTCGCCGCCGGCGGATCCTCGCCCGACGACAGCCCCAGCTGGTCCGGACCCACCCCGAAGAGCAGCCCCAGCACCAGCGCGATCAGGCCCGCGATGCCGCCGCCGATGGTCGCCTTCCCGCCCGGGATGCGGCTGCCCCGGACGTCCTGGACCTCCGAGGTGTCCAGGTTGGCGTCGTCGTCGAACTGCATCCCGCACCGCCCTTGTCGTCCCGTGCCGCACACCGGCCCCTTCATCGTGGTCCGCGCCGCCCCGTCCGGCGCTGGGCGAGGGCCGAACGGGGGACCCGGACCGCCCCGGGTGAGGCCACTCACAGCACCCGAAAGCAGTTGCACCGCCCCGTTAGACTGGTCCTCATGTCACCTCTCCTTGTGCCCTGACGGCGTCGAACGAGCCGCGCCCGACCGAGCGCGCGAGCACCGCTGTCCTTCCGCCGTCCACCCCGCCCTGGAGTACTTCCGTGATCACCGCCACCGGCATCGAGCTGCGCGCCGGCGCCCGCATCCTCATCGAGTCCGCCTCCTTCCGCGTCGCCAAGGGCGACCGCATCGGCCTGGTCGGCCGCAACGGAGCGGGCAAGACCACCCTCACGAAGTGCCTGGCCGGCGAGGGCCAGCCCGCCGGCGGCAGCATCGCCCGCTCCGGCGAGGTCGGCTACCTGCCCCAGGACCCGCGCACCGGCGACCTCGACACCCTGGCCCGTGACCGGATCCTGTCCGCCCGCGGTCTCGACGTCCTGATCAAGAAGATGCGCGCCAACGAGGACCGCATCGCCAACGGCGCCGGTGCCACCCGCGAGAAGGCCCTGCGCCAGTACGAGCGCCAGGAGACCGAGTTCCTCACCAAGGGCGGGTACGCCGCCGAGTCCGAGGCCGCCACCATCTCGGCCGCCCTCGGCCTGCCCGACCGCGTCCTCGGCCAGCCGCTGCACACCCTCTCCGGCGGTCAGCGCCGCCGCGTCGAGCTCGCCCGGATCCTGTTCTCGGACGCCGACACCCTCCTGCTCGACGAGCCGACCAACCACCTCGACGCCGACTCGATCGTCTGGCTGCGGGACTACCTCAAGACGTACCGCGGCGGCTTCATCGTGATCTCCCACGACGTCGACCTCGTCGAGACGGTCGTCAACAAGGTGTTCTACCTGGACGCCAACCGCGCCACCATCGACGTCTACAACATGGGCTGGAAGCTCTACCAGCAGCAGCGCGAGGCCGACGAGAAGCGCCGCAAGCGCGAGCGCCAGAACGCCGAGAAGAAGGCCGCGGCCCTCAACTCGCAGGCCGACAAGATGCGCGCCAAGGCCACCAAGACCGTCGCCGCGCAGAACATGGCCAAGCGCGCCGAGCGGCTGCTCTCCGGCCTGGAGGCGGTCCGCGTCTCCGACAAGGTCGCCAAGCTGCGCTTCCCCGAGCCCGCGCCCTGCGGCAAGACCCCGCTCACCGCGGAGGGCCTGTCCAAGTCGTACGGCTCCCTGGAGATCTTCACCGACGTCGACCTGGCCATCGACAAGGGCTCCCGGGTCGTCATCCTCGGCCTCAACGGCGCCGGCAAGACCACCCTGCTGCGGCTGCTCGCGGGCGTCGAGAAGCCCGACACCGGCGAGGTCACCCCGGGCCACGGCCTCAAGCTCGGCTACTACGCCCAGGAGCACGAGACCCTCGACCCGGAGCGCACCGTCCTGGAGAACATGCGCTCCTCCGCCCCGGACCTGGACCTCGTGGACGTCCGCAAGACGCTCGGCTCGTTCCTGTTCTCGGGCGACGACGTGGACAAGCCCGCGGGCGTCCTCTCCGGCGGCGAGAAGACCCGGCTGGCCCTCGCCACCCTCGTGGTGTCGAGCGCCAACGTGCTGCTCCTCGACGAGCCCACCAACAACCTCGACCCCGCCAGCCGCGAGGAGATCCTCGGCGCCCTGCGCACGTACAAGGGCGCCGTCATCCTCGTCACGCACGACGAGGGCGCGGTCGACGCGCTGGAGCCGGAGCGGATCATCCTGCTCCCCGACGGCGTCGAGGACCTGTGGGGACCCGACTACAAGGACCTCGTGGCCCTCGCCTGACCTCGGCCGGAGCCCCGGCGGACCGGTCCACCCGGCCGCCGGTACGTGATCCAGGTCACGCTGGATCATTCGGCTTAGGCGTGATCCATCATCTGAGTGAGGCGGTCTCGTACCGCTGCGTTCTGTACACCGGCCCCGGCCGCGCCCACCACGGGCTGCGACCGGGGCCGCGTGCCGTCCTCCCGGCCCTCCTGACCTGCCGGTTCCCGCCGTGCGCCGGTGTGCGCCGGGCGGCTGCCGGGGCCCGTGCGAAAAATGCCGCGCGACGGACCTTGTCGAATGGGTGGCCAGGAAGGCCGGGAGGGGTGATCATGAGAAGCACCAGAGCGCACTTCCCATGAGGAGGCACGGGTGGCCGAGACTCTGAAGAAGGGCAGCCGGGTGACCGGCGCCGCGCGCGACAAGCTCGCGGCAGACCTGAAGAAGAAGTACGACTCCGGTGCGAGCATCCGGGCGCTGGCCGAGGAAACGGGCCGCTCCTACGGATTCGTCCACCGGATGCTGAGCGAATCCGGAGTCACGCTGCGCGGCCGCGGTGGCGCGACGCGCGGGAAGAAGGCGGCCGCGGCCTGATCCGGGCCGAGCCGAGGACCATCGCCGTCAATCACCTTCGTGACCCCCGGTCGGCCGAGAGGCCGACTGGGTGGTTACTGTGCAGTCACTTATCACTCGGCTGCTCTCCCCGGAGGCGATGATGGCTCTGCTCGACAAGGACGGCGTACGGCTCACCGTCGAAGACACGGTCGCCACGGTGACACTGACCAATCCGGCCAAGCGAAACGCTCAATCCCCCGCGCTCTGGCGGGCGTTGACGGAGGCCGGCCAGCTGCTGCCGGGCAACGTGCGGGTCGTCGTCCTCAGCGGTGAAGGGCAGTCCTTCTCCGCGGGGCTCGACCGACAGGGGTTCACCCCCGAAGGCTTCGAAGGGGAGCCGTCCTTCCTTGATCTGGCACGCGGTTCCGACGAACAGCTCGATGCCACGATCGCCGGCTACCAGGACGCGTTCACCTGGTGGCGGCGCAACGACATCATCACCATCGCCGCCGTACAGGGGCACGCCATCGGGGCCGGCTTCCAGCTCGCACTCGCCTGCGACCTGCGGGTCGTCGCCGACGACGTGCAGTTCGCCATGCGCGAGACGAGCCTGGGCCTGGTGCCGGACCTCACCGGCACGCACCCGCTCGTCTCCCTCGTGGGCTACGCGCGCGCCCTGGAGATCTGCGCCACGGGCCGCTTCGTCCACGCCGAGGAGGCCGAGCGCATCGGCCTGGCCAACCTCGTCGTCCCCGCCGCCGAACTCACCGCCGCGGTGAAGGACCTCACCGCGGCCCTGCTCGCCGCCCCCCGGGACGCCGTCGTCGAGACCAAGGCCCTGCTGCGCGGCGCCACCGGACGCGACTACGAGGAGCAGCGCGCCGCCGAGCGCGCCGCACAGGCCCGCCGCCTGCGCGACCTCGCAGGCCTCTCCGACTGACACCGGGCCCCCGGCTGCGCCCGGGCGGTGCGACGTCCCCCGGGCGACGCATCCCCCAAGCGCCGCCGGGTATCCGCGCTTACGGTGGGGGGAGCCCGTACGCGCGAAGGGACACGGCGATGACCGAAAGCGACCACGGCAGGACCCCGCCCCCGGCCGAGCGCGGCCGCACCACCATCGCCGACGGCGTGGTCGAGAAGATCGCCGGCCTGGCCGCCCGCGAGGTGCTCGGCGTGCACGCCATGGGCAGCGGGCTGTCCCGCACCCTCGGCGCGGTCCGCGACCGGGTGCCCGGCGCCGGCGGCAAGTCGTCGCCCACCCGCGGCGTGAAGGCCGAGGTCGGCGAGGTGCAGACCGCCCTCGACCTGGAGATCGTCGTCGACTACGGCGTGTCGATCCGGGACGTCGCCGGTGCCGTACGGGAGAACGTCGTCTCGGCGGTGGAACGGATGACGGGCCTCGAAGTCGTCGAGGTCAACATCGCCGTGACCGACGTCAAGCTGCCCGACGAGGCCGACGACGAGCCGGAGACCCGGATCCAGTAGGGAGCGCGCGATGAGCATGGCCGTGACCGGACTGATCGCCGGGATGGCACTGGGGTTCGCCGGCTACTTCGGCGGGTTCGGGGCCTTCCTGCTGGTGGCGGCGCTCGGCGCCATCGGCTTCGTCGTCGGCAGGTTCTTCGACGGGGACCTCGAACCCGGAGAGTTCTTCCGCTCGCGCGACGACCGGCACCGGTGACCGCGTGACCACCCCCGCCGCCCGGCCCTCCCGGGCCGCCCGCATCGCACCCGCGGACCGCGGGGCCACCCGGATCGCCGATCGGGTGGTGGCCCGGATCGCCGCCCAGGCCGCCAAGGAGGCGCTCGGCGCCCCCGCGCCCGGCAGCGCCGCACCGCACGCCTCCGTCACCGTGCACCACGACATCGCCCGGGTCCGCATCAGCCTCGAACTCGGCTACCCCTCCGACATCGGCGCCCGGTGCGCCGCCGTCCGCCGGCACGTCGCCGAACGCATCGAGCAGCTCGCCGGCATGGCCGTGCCCGAGGTGGACATCGACGTCGAGCACCTGCACTCCGTGCACGCCCGCCCCACCGCCCGGGCCAGGCTGCGGTGACCGCGCCGCCGCCGGCGCCCGGCACCGCGCCCCCCGCCCGGGCGCACCGGTTCCGGTCCGCCCGCCGGGTGCCGGCCGCGCTGACCGCGGCCGCCGTCCTCGGCGCCGCCGCGCTGTTCCTCTACGACATCGCCGCCGTCCGCGCCCACCGGCCCGGCATGGCCTGGCGCCGTGACCTCGCCGACCGGCTGGCCGGCCACACCCTCGCCGACACCGGTGTGGTCGTCACCGCCGTCGTCCTGATTCTCGCCGGCGCGCTCCTGCTCGTCCTCGCGCTCACCCCCGGGCTGCGCGCGGTGCTGCCCATGCAGGGCCCCGAGGGGCTGCGGGCCGGGCTGACCCGCAAGGGCGCCGGGCTGATCGTGCGGGACCGGGCCATGGAGGTGGCCGGCGTGCAGTCCGTGAAGGTGCGCGTCGGCCGCACCCGCATCGGCGTCCGGGTTTCCTCCCACTTCCGCGAACTCGACGAGGTGCACGAGGACCTCGAAGCCGTCCTGGCGGTGGCCGTCGCCGAACTCGGCCTCGCCCACCCCCCGCACCTGCACGTACGGGTCGCCCGGCCGGCCCGGAAGGAATGAGGCGCGCATGCTCGCCGCGGCCAACCGGATCCTGCTCGCCCTCGTCGGCCTCGCCCTCGGCGGGGCCGGCGTCCTCCTGCTGACCGGCACCGGACCGTACGACGGCCGGCACGACGTGGTCCTCGGCGAAGCCGAACGGCAGCGCTGGCACGGGCACGGCTGGTGGTGGCCGGCCGTGCTCGCCGCCCTCGCCGTGCTGGTGCTGCTCGCCCTGTGGTGGCTGCTCGCCCAGCTGCGCCGCAACCGGCTGCCCGCCGTCCTCGTCGACACCGGCGACGGCGCCTGGGCCCTGCTGCGCGGCCACGCCCTGGAGACCGCCCTGACCGCCGAGACCGACGCGCTCGACGGCGTCGAGCACTGCCGGGCCACCCTGCACGGCCGCCGCGAAACCCCTTCGGCCCGGCTGCGGGTCCGGCTGGCGCCGCACGCCGTGCCTGCCGACGTGCTGGCCGCCCTCGCCGACGAGATCCTGCCGCACGCCCGCACCTCGGCGGGCCTGCCCGCCTTCCCGGCGGAGGCCCGCCTCGACGTGACGGGCCACCACGCCCGCCGCGTGACCTGACGCGGCGGGCACGGCGCCGGCTGTGGCCGTGGCCTGCGGGTCAGAATCCGTGCCGGGCGCCACCGTCCACCGGAAGCATCACACCCGTCAGGTACGAGGCCGCCGGCGACAGCAGGAACGCGGCGGTACGGCCGAACTCCTCGGGGGTGCCGTAGCGGCGCAGCGGGATCCGGGCCTCGTTGGCCGCACGGGCCGCCTCCGCGTCGCCGGACAGCGCGTCCAGCTCCCGCACCCGGTCGGTGTCGATCCGCGAGGGCAGCAGGCCCAGCACCCGGACGCCCTGCGGGCCCAGCTCGTCCGCGAGCGACTTCGCGAACCCGGCGAGCCCGGGCCGCAGTCCGTTGGAGATGGTCAGCCCGGGGATCGGCTCGTGCACCGAGGCGGACAGCACGAACCCGATCACCCCGCCCGGGCCCAGCTCGGCCGCCGCCGCCCGGGCCAGCCGTACCGCGCCCAGGAAGACCGTCTCGAACGCGGACTCCCACTGGGCGTCCGTGTTGTCCGCGGCGAAGCCGGGCGCCGGTCCGCCGACGCTGATGAGGATGCCGTCGAAACGGCCGAAGTGCTCCCGGGCGGAGGCGATCAGCCGGTGCGCCGACTGCGGGTCGCCGTTGTCGGCGGCCACCCCGACGGCACCCGGGCCCAGTCCGGCCGCGGCCGCCGCGGCCCGCTCCCCGTCCCGCCCGCTGACGACGACCTTCGCACCGTCCGCGGCCAGTTCGCGGGCGGCGGCGTAACCCAGCCCGCGGCTGGCTCCGGTGACGACGTAGACGCGGTCCTTCAGTCCAAGATCCATGCGTCACACGCTACGCGGTGGCGGGCTCCGGCTCGGTGTCTCCCGCCGGATCCCCGCCGCCGGCGGCCGCGGTCTGCGCGGCCTCCTCCCGGTCGCGCTTCTCGCGCCGCACCAGGACCAGCCAGCCCACCGGGACCGCGGCCGCGAACAGCCACCACTGGACGGCGTACGCCATGTGCGCGCCGATCGAGTCGTGGTCCGGCTCGGGGACCGGCTCGGGGCTGCCGCCGGCCGGCTCCGGAGCGGTCAGCTCCAGGTAGCCGCCCAGCACCGGCCGCTTCAGTGCGGCCGCCTGCTGTTCGCTGTTGATCAGCATGACCTGGCGGTCGGGCAGCCCCCGGCGGTCCTTGATGCCGCTGCCCGCGCTGGTCTCGTCCGCCTTGAGCCGGCCGGTGACCGTCACCTCGCCCTTCGGCGCCGCCGGCACCGGGGGGTGGGCGCGGGCGTCGCCGCCGCCGGCCACCCAGCCGCGGTTCACCAGCACCGCCCGGCCGTCGGCCATCACCAGCGGGGTCAGCACGTGGAAGCCGACGCTGTCGTCCGCGGAGGTCCGCATGCGCACCACGACCTCGTGCGCGGTGTCGAAGCGGCCGGTGGCCGTGACGGGCCGCCACCAGTCGGCGCGCGGCACCTCGTGGCCCGGTGAGGTGAGCGTGGTCACCGGCACCGGCTTCGCCCGCAGGTTCGCCGCGATCAGCTCGTTCTGCGCGACCCGGTGCTCGTGGCGGTGGAACTGCCAGAAGCCCAGCTTGATCATCACGGGGATGAGGACGAGGGCGAAGAGGGTGAGGGACACCCACTGCCGGGTCAGCACAAAGCGGTACACGCCTTTGACGGTACCCGGGCACGGCACGGGCCCCGGCGCGGGGGTCCCCCACCCGCCCGAAGGGTGGCGGGGGAGGGACGGCCGCGCCGGGGCCCCGACGTACCGGAAGAGGGGTCAGACGTGGTCGACGATGCCCACCTTCCCCTCAGCGCGGGCGCAGTGCCCGCCGCAGAACCACTGGCCCTCCACCTCGACGCCCTGTCCGATGATCTGGACCCGGCAGTGCTCGCAGATGGGCGCCATGCGGTGGATGGCGCACGAGAAGCAGTCGAAGACGTGCACCGCGCCCTGCGCGTGCACCTCGAAGGACATGCCGTAGTCGTTTCCGCAGACCTCACAACGTGCCATGCGCCACAGGGTGGGACCGCGGGACGCCGACGGGCGGACGGGCGGCGGCGCGTCGCCCGACGGTCACCCGTCTGCCGCAGCCACGTCCCGCAGCAGCTGGGTGAACGCGGCCTCGTCGACGACCGGCGTGCCGAACGCCTTCGCCTTCACCGTCTTCGAGGTGGCGGAGTCCGGATCGTTGGTCACCAGCAGGCTGGTGAGCCGCGACACACTCGTCGCCACGTGCAGCCCCGCCTCGACCGCACGGTCCTCCAGCAGCTCCCGGTCCACCGAGGTGTCACCCGAGAAGGCGATCCGCATGCCCTGCCGCAGCGGCTCGCCGTCCTCGTACCGGCCGGGGTTGGGGTACGGGCACGGCGGGCGCTTGCGCGACGGGCGCCAGCTGCCCCCGCCGCCGCGGTACGAGGCCTGGTACCCGATGCGCGGTACGGCCGGGGTGTCGGACCACTCGGTCAGCGGCCGGCACTCCAGCAGCGGCAGCCGCACCCCGTCGCGGGCCGCGGCGTGCAGCGACGGCCGGAAGGCCTCGGCGAGCACCCGGGCGTCGTCGAGGGCGTGGTGCGCGCGCTGCTGCACCACCCCGAAGTGCGCGGCGAGCGACTCCAGCTTGTGGTTGGGCAGCGGCAGCCGCAGCTCCTTCGACAGGGCGATGGTGCACAGCCGCTGACGGACCGGAGCGGCCGTGGCCGCCCGCGCGTACTCCCGGGCGATCATCTGCCAGTCGAACATGGCGTTGTGGGCGACGAGCACCCGGTCCGCGAGGCGCTCCGCGAACTCCTCGGCGACGTCCTTGAACAGCGGCGCCCCGTCGAGCACGTCGGAGGTCAGACCGTGGATCCAGACCGGGCCCGGGTCCCGCTGCGGGTTGACCAGGGTGTACCAGTGGTCCTCCACGTTGCCCTGCGCGTCGAGCCGGTAGACGGCCGCGGAGACTATCCGGTCGTCGCGCGCGAGCCCAGTGGTCTCCACGTCGACGACCGCGTACCCCTGCGGGTACGCGGCCGGCCATGTCGTCTCTGCGGTCGTACGGTCGTCGAGCATGGTCACAGAGGATACGGGCCCGCACCGACAGCGCCGTCCCCCGCGGGGTCGGATTCCGGCCGCGCACGCCCCCCGTGACGCCCGCGGCCGGAGCCGGTCACCCCAACTCGGCCACCAGGTCGCCCGCGGTGACCTGCCGGAAGCCGGGGCCGTGCGCGGCCGGCCCGGGGAAGAGCCGGTAGACCGTGCCCGACGCCCGCTCGGGAGCCGGGACGGCGTGCACCGAGGCGAGGAACGCCCGGCGGCCGGCGGCCAGTCGGGCGGCCGCCGCGTCCGCACCGCCCGTGCCGTGGACGGGCGTGCGTGCGTCCGGGTCCTCCAGTGCGGCGATCCGGCGGGCGAACGCGGCGGCGGACTCGGCCGGCCGCCGGCGGTGCGTCCACACCTCTTCGAGCAGGCCCGGCAGCGGGGCGCGGCGGACCACCGCCACCTCCCCGGTACGGGCGGCCGCCCGCCACACCGTCAGGTCCCACAGCGTCACCCGGGCCCCCGAGCCGAACTGCTCGTACACGTCCCGGGCCACCTCGCCCAGCCGCGGGCCCAGTGCGGCGACGCTCTGGAACCCGTCCGCCGGCGGCAGGTGGACGTCGGTCCACAGCGACTTCCGCTCCGCCAGGTCCACCACCATCGGCAGCGAGACCTTCGAATCGCCCGCCAGGTCGAAGCGCTGGCGGACGGTCCGCGGGTCGTACCGGGCGGTGCGCGGCACGTCGGCGGGCAGCGCCATGAACCCGGCGAACGCGTCCGTCAGCTCCTCGAACGACACGTTGTTGAAGCTGAAGACGAGCGGTACGGCGTACCGGACGCCCTGCCCGGCCAGCCGCTCCGGGAGCAGGTCCACGTACTCGGTGGCGCCGTCGGGCGCCGGGGCCGAGGTCAGGTCGCCGGAGTGCAGCGCCGCGCCCCCGCCGAACTCCAGGGTGGTGTAGTCGCACAGCCCGAGGTACTCCCACTCGGGGCCGAAGAAGGCCACCGACAGGTCCAGGTCGGTGCGCATGCCCGTGGGTTCGGTCCAGTGCAGGAACAGCCGGAGCACCTCGCCCGCGGGCACCGGCTGCCGGCTTCCGCGGGGGACCGCGACCAGCGCCTTGGACGTGGACCGCTCGGTGAAGGGGACGGTCAGGTCGGCCAGCCCGGAGTCCAGGACGGCGAGGTCGTACGGGGCTGCCTGCGGGGCCGGGACGTCTGCGGCGGACGGGCCGTTTGCGGCGGACGGCCCGCCCGCCGCCGTGAACCGCCGCAGCACCTCGTCCTCCAGCAGCGCCACCGCCTGCGCGACGAGTGCGGCCGGCAGCGGCGGCCGGGTCTCCGGCGCGGTCAGCGCGCGGGTGACCTCGCCGGCGGGGAAGAACACCCGCCGCCGCCCGGTGCGGTCCTCCGTCCGCACCCGCAGGGCGCCGAGCGCGGACAGCAGCGGGCCGGGCCCCACCTTGGGCAGCCCGTGGTGCAGGGCCTTCGCCAGCGGGTCCGGGAGCCCGCCGGGACCGGACCCGGCCGCCGCGACCCGCAGCAGGTGGTCGAGCCGGCGCACCAGTTCGCCGGGCCGCTGCGCGGCGATCTCCGCCGCGGTGCCCGGATCCCCTTCGGCCAGCGCCCGTTCCAGCCGGCCGGCCCAGGTGGCGGGCCGGATCCGGCCCGCGCCCGCGTCCACCCGTACCGCGTCCGGGTGGGCGGCGGCCGTCGCCAGCAGGGCCGCGCCGAGCGCCGAACCGGTGTCGACCGGGGTGCCGCGCAGCACGGCGAACGCGAGCGCGGCCCGGGGGTGGCGGGAGTGGCCCTCGAAGGGGTGCAGGGTCTCCGCGGCCCGCTTCCACCCGGTGGGGTGGCGCAGCAGGTCCTCGACGAGGAACGGCACGGGCAGGCCGTCCAGGACGCCGAGCAGCTCGCGGCGCAGCCGCCGCGGCAGCGTGCCGAAGCGGGGCAGCGGGTGCAGCCCCGGGTCCCCGCCGGACAGCACGGCGAGCACCCGCAGGACGTCGCCGGCGGTGGTCAGCCGCTCGGCGGGCAGCGCCCGGACCGCGGCCCCGGCCCCCTCGGGGACGTCGGCCAGCAGGGTGGCGACGACCAGCGCCTTGGTCTCGCGCACGGGGATCTCGGCGGGCAGCACTGCGCGGCCCGCGGGGGACAGCGGCAGCAGCGTCAGCAGGTCGTCGCGGTCCTGCGGGGACAACGGGGTGCGCCGGGCCAGCAGCGTGGCGACCAGCACGGTGGCGTCGGCGGCCCGGTCGGTGCCCAGCCGCAGCAGCCGCAGCGGGCCCTGGCCGGCCGGCGGGGCCGCGCCGACCGCGCGGACCGCGCGCAGGAACGGTTCGGCGACGTCGATCCGGCGGTGGCAGATCGGGCAGCCGTCGTACTCGTGCTCGGCCCAGCACGCCCGGCACACCAGGTGCGCGCACGGCGACACGGCCCGCACGGTCTTGGCCTCGCCGCACAGCACGCACGGCTGCTGCGGCCGCTGGAGCAGGTGCGCGAAGACGCGGTCGACGTACAGCGCGTCCGGGTCGCGCGGCGCGACGCGCGGGAACCCGCGGAACAGCGGGCGGTGCGTGCGGTGCGCGCCGAACAGCTCGTCCACCAGGCCGGCCAGCCGGGCGTGCGCGGCCGCCAGCGGCTCCGGCGGGAGGCCGGCCAGCGCGGCGTGCAGCTCCGGGGAGACCAGGCAGCCGCGGCCGAGGAGTTCCGCCTCCAGCCTGCGCAGTGCCGGTCCCGGCCCGCCGGCCGGAGCCGGCCCGTGGTCGACGTACACGGTCTGGATGCGGCGCAGCAGGACGGAGTCGGCAGCGTGCAAGAGCGGATTCTCCCCGGGAGGCGGCGATGGGACGGCGGGCGCGGGGCGCCGGTCCGCAGACGGGTGCGGAGGGGCGCGCACGGCGCGCGGAAGTCGTGCGAAACGGGGGCGGAGAGAGGGCGCGCGAAGCTTTTCGGAGAAGGTGAGAAGGATGCACGCCGGGGAGCCGCCCCCGTTGCTCCGATTCGACCACACGTCCGGGCCGCTGCCAACTCATTTGTCTTTCCCGTACGCCGGAGCGGCACGTCAGGCCGGCCGCTCGCCGCCGTCCGCCAGCAGGGCGCCCGCCAGGGCCCGTACGGAGAGCAGGAAGAGCCGGTCCGGGTCCGGCGGCCGGGACAGCGCCTCGGCCAGGTCCGGATCGCCGGGGGCGGCGGCCGGGTCCCACAGCTCGTGCTCGCCGGGGGACTGGGCGGGGGAGCGCTCCCGGTTGCGCTCGACCAGCAGGAAGCCGACGATCTGGAACTGGATCGCGCGGACCGCGTCGGCCGCCCGTGAACCGCGCAGCCCGGCCGCGTGCACCTCCCGGGCCAGGGCCTGCTGCGCGGGCAGGAACATCCGCTCGGTCAGCCCGCGTTCGTGCACCAGCGCGATCAGGTGCGGGCGCTCGCGCAGCTCCCGGCGCAGGATCCGGGCCACCGACACCACCCGGTCCGCCGGCGTCCGCCCGGCCGGCCGGACCGCACCCATCTCCTGCACGGTCCGCTCCACCAGCGCGTCGAGCAGCGACTCGCGGTTGCCGACGTGCCAGTAGATCGAGGTGACCGCGGTGCCCAGCTCGGCGGCGAGCCGGCGCATGGTCAGCGCCGCCGGACCGTCCTGCCGGACCAGTGCGGCGGCGGCCGCCAGCACCTCCTCGCGGGTCAGCGCACTGCGCCCCATGCCCCCTCCGCTCCGTGGGGAACGTATCTGCCTGTCCGTCAGTTTCCGTGTGTGCAGCCCTCTTTACCCTTCATCGGGGTCGGTGTAACTGTGTTACAGAAGCCCCCGACGAAGGGTGGTAACCCATGGCACGCGTACGGTACGGCGCCCGCACCGAGGCGGAGATCTCCGCGGCGCGGCGCACGAGCAGCAAGCTCCCCGACATCTGGTCCACCGGCGTGGTGGCCGTCTGGGAGACCGATCCCGACGTGGTGGCGGCCGTCCTCCCGCCGCCCCTCAAGCCCGCCGAGCGCCCCCTGGTCCGGGCCAACATCAGCAAGGTCGACCTGCCCGGCTACCCGCTCGGCGCCGGTTCGGTGGCCGTGGCCGCCCGGCACGGCGACGTCGAGGGCTGGTACCCGCTGGTCATGCCGATGACCCACGAGCGGGCCCTGACCGGCGGCCGCGAGGTGTTCGGCGAGCCCAAGAAGCTCGGCGAGGTCACCGTCGAGCGGGACGGGCTGGTCGTCCGTGCCGCCCTCGCCCGGCACGGCATCGCCTTCGTCGAGGTCCGCGGTGCGGTCGGCGCCGAACTGCCGCTGCCCGAGCCGGTGCAGAAGACCGACTTCTACTTCAAGTTCCTGCCCGCCGTGGACGGTTCGGGCTTCGACGGCGACCCGGTGCTCGTCCACTGCACCCGCAACGAGAAGGTCCGCAGGCTGGAGAGCGTCACCGGCGACGTGGTACTCCGCGAGTCCATGTACGACCCCGTCGCCGACCTCACCGTACGCCGCCTGGTGGAGATCACCATCGGCGAGAAGACCACCGACCAGCAGGGCAGGGTCGCCGAACGGGTCAGCGCCGAAGCCCTGCTGCCCTACCTCCACCAGCGGTACGACGACCCCCGGCAGGCCTACGACGGCCCGCCCGAGGGGAGCGTGTGATGCGCCTCGAACCGGGGCAGACCGCCGTCGTCACCGGCGCCGCGAGCGGCATCGGACTCGCCCTGGCCCGCCGCTTCGCCTCCGAGGGCCTCCGGGTCGTCCTCGGCGACGTCGAGGAAGGCGCCCTGCGCAAGGCCGCCGAAGAGCTGGCCGCAGGCGGAGCCGAGGTGCTCGCCCGGACCGTCGACGTCAGCGACCGCGCGTCCGTGACCGCCCTCGCCGACGCCGCGTACGACGCCTTCGGCGCGGTCCACGTCCTGTGCAACAACGCCGGCGTCGGCTCCGGCGCCGAAGGCCGCATGTGGGAGCACGAGCCCAACGACTGGAAGTGGGCCTTCTCCGTCAACGTCTGGGGCGTCTTCCACGGCATCCAGGCCTTCGTCCCCCGCATGATCGCCTCCGGCGAGCCCGGCCACGTCGTCAACACCTCCTCCGGCGACGGCGGCATCGCCCCGCTGCCCACCGCCTCCGTGTACGCCGTCACCAAGGCGGCCGTGGTCACCATGACCGAGTCCCTGTACGCCCACCTCAAGGCCGAGGGCGCCGCCGTCGGCGCCTCCGTGCTCTTCCCCGGCCCGCACATGCTCCGCACCGGCCTCTGGGAGTCCCACCGCAACCGCCCCGAGCGGTACGCCAAGGAACGCCCCCGCAAGACCCCGTACCGGACCCTCGGCCAGTACGAGGAGGCCATGCGCGCCGCCGGGCAGGAGGTCGTCTTCACCCCGGTCGAGGAGGTCGCCGCGCACGTGGTCGACGGCATCCGGGCCGGCCGCTTCTGGATGCTCCCCGAGAGCGAGCACAGCGACCGCCAGATCCGCGCCCGGTCGCAGTCGATGCTCGACCGCGCCAACCCCGCCTACCTGGAACGCTTCATCCTCGACTGAGGGGCCGACGTGACCGACGACGCCGCGCGGGACACCGCGTACGAAGACCCGTACCTGATCATCTCCTCCGACTGCCACGCGGGCCTGCCCACCGAGCAGTACCGCCCCTACCTCGACTCCCGGTACCACCGCGCCTTCGACGAGTTCCTCGGCCTCCAGGGCGCCCGCCGCGAGGAGGCCACCCGCCTCGGCGTCCGCAACGAGGCCTTCGCAGCCAAGTGGTTCCACGATCACGAAGAGGGCCTGCGGGGCGGCTGGGACACCGCGCAGCGCCTGAAGGAGCTCGACGGCGACGGGGTGGCCGCCGAGGTCGTCTTCCCCGACGCGGACGCCGTCGACAGCCAGACCGCCGCCCCCTTCGGCGTCGGCCTCGGCCTCTCCGGCGACCAGGACCCCGAACTCGGCATGGCCGGCGCCCGGGCCCACAACCGCTGGCTCGCCGACTTCGTCTCCGAGAACCCCGAACGCCACTGCGGGGTCGCGCTGCTGCCCGTGACCGCCGAGCCGGACGCCGTCGTCGCCGAGATCCACCGCGCCAGGGAGTCCGGCCTCGGCGCCCTGATGATCCCCTCCATGTGGGTGGACCACCCGCCGTACCACGACCGGCGCTACGACCGGGTGTGGGCGGCCGCCGCCGAGACGCGGATGCCCGTCGTCACCCACTCCGGGGCCGCCCCACGCCACGAGTACGGCGACCACCTCGGCATCTACGTCTCCGAGGTCACCTGGTGGCCGGCCCGGCCGCTGTGGTTCCTGCTGTGGTCCGGGGTCTTCGAGCGGCACCCGGGGCTGAAGTTCGGCGTCGCCGAGTCCGGCTGCTGGTGGCTGCCCAACCTGCTGTGGTTCATGGACCGGCTCTACCTCGGCGCCCACGGCGGCAAGAAGCTCTCCCCGTTCGCGGAACTCACCCGCCCCCCCAGCGAGTACCTCGACCGCCAGGTGTTCGTCTGCGCCACCAACACCAAGCGCCGCGAACTCGCCCAGCGCTACGAGATCGGCGTCGACAACATCCTGTGGGGCTCGGACTTCCCGCACCCCGAGGGCACCTGGCCCAGCACCCGGCAGTGGCTGCGGAACACCTTCCACGACATCCCCGTCGCCGAGACCCGGCGGATGCTGGGCCTGGCCGCCGCCGAGGTCTTCGGCTTCGACACCGGGAAGCTCGCCCCGCTGGCCCGCCGGATCGGGCCCACCCCGGCGGAGCTGGGCCAGCCGGCCGACCAGGCCGCCGTCGAGGCCTCCTGGGCGCGCTCCCGCGACACCGGCCGGCACTGGCTGACCGGGCACGACTTCCCCGTCCTGGGGGTGGCGGAGTGACCGGCCCGAACGAGGACCCGGCCGCGGAGCCGGGAGCAGACCCGGCCGCGGACCCGGGGGCGGACCGCTACACCGTCATCTCGGCCGACTGCCACGCCGGCGCCGACCTGCTCGACTACCGGCCGTACCTGGAACGCCGGCACCACGACGACTTCGACGCCTGGGCGGCCGGCTACGTCAACCCGTACGAGGACCTCCTCGCCGACACCGCCGACCGGAACTGGAACTCCGCCCGCCGGCTGGCCGAGCTGGAGGCGGACGGCATCGTCGCCGAGGTGGTCTTCCCCAACACCATCCCGCCGTTCTTCCCGAACGCGGCCCTGATGGCGCAGCCGCCCACCCGCGCCGAGTACGAGCAGCGCCGGGCCGGACTCCAGGCCCACAACCGGTGGCTGGCCGACTTCTGCGCGGACGCGCCGGGCCGCCGGGCGGGCGTCGTGCAGATCCTCCTCAACGACGTGGACGCGGCAGTGGCCGAAATCCGCCGCACCCGGGAGGCCGGGCTGACCGGGGGCATCCTGCTGCCGGGCGTCCCGCCGGGCTCCTCCGTACCCGAGCTGTACTCCGAGGTGTACGACCCGATCTGGGCGGTGTGCGCGGAGCTGGACGTGCCCGTCAACCACCACGGCGGGTCCGCGTCCCCGCCGCTGGGGCCGGAGCCGGCGGCCCGGGCCGTGTTCATGGTGGAGACCACCTGGTTCTCGCACCGGGCCCTGTGGCACCTGGTGTTCGGCGGGGCCTTCCGCCGCCACCCCGGTCTGAAGCTGGTCCTCACCGAGCAGGGCTCCGGCTGGATCCCGGGCGTGCTCGACATGCTGGACTACTACCACGGCCGGCTGGTGTCCGCGGCGACGCGGGCGGCCACCGCGGAGGCCAAGTTCGGCGCCGGGCTCGCGGACTCCATGGGCAAGGGCCCGAGCGAGGTGTGGCGGGACAACTGCTTCGTCGGCGCCAGCTTCATGCGCCCGCACGAGGTGCCGCTCCGGGACCGGATCGGCCTCGACAAGATCATGTGGGGCAGCGACTACCCGCACGACGAGGGCACCGCCCCGTACTCCCGCGAGGGCCTGCGGATCGCCTACGCGGGGCTGCCGCGGGACGAGGTCGCGGCCATGGCCGGCGGCAACGCCGCCCGCGTCTACGGCTTCGACCTCGCCCTGCTCGACCCGATCGCGGCGAAGCACGGCCCGACGGTGGCGGAGATCGCCGAACCGCTCACCGCGATCCCGGCGGACGCCACCAGCCCGGCCTTCGCACGCGGGGGGTCCGTGCGGGTCTGGTAGCCCGGCCCCCGGGCCGGCTCAGTCCAGGAGGGTGAGCCGGTCCGGGGGGAAGGCGGTGGCGCCGATGACCTGGGCGGTGCCGGAGACGGTGACCGTCAGGTCCTCCATGTCGGCGAGGGGGCGCAGGTCGACGGGGCTGCCGCAGTCGTACAGCGCCAGGTGCCGCAGGCGGGGGAGGGACCGCAGAGGTTCCAGGCTGCCGGCCAGCCGGGAGGAGCTGAAGACCAGCCTGGTCAACTCCCGGTGCCGTACCAGGGCGGCCGGAGCGAGTGCGTCCTGCTCGATCAGCTGGAGCTGCGTCAGGGCCGGCAGCGGTCCGGTCCGTTCCAGCTCCACGGCCTGGGAGTCCCCGCTGACCGCCAGCGAGGCCAGCCCCGGCCAGCGCTCCAGCCCGTCCAGCGAGAGTCCTCGCGCCCCCGGGTAGAGCCAGAGGCCGGTCAGCGCCGGCCCGGCAGGCAGTTCCCCCGCCGCCCGGTACGCCGTGGTGAAGTCCAGGCCGAGGAGGCCCAGCGCGGGCAGCCCCTCCAGCACGTCCAGCGGGCGCCCGTCGGGGAGCCGGTACAGGTGCAGGGCCTCCAGGGGCATCCCGCGCAGGCCGTTCAGGTCGGCGGCCGGGCAGGCGTTGACCGCGAGCTGCCGCAGCCGGGGCAGGGCGTGCAGGGGCGACAGGTCGCTCACCGCGTCGTCCTGGAACAGGTGCAGCGACTCCAGGACGGAGTGCTCCAGCACCTCAGCCGGCAGGCCGTGCCTGCCGACCAGTTCGATCCGGGTCGTCGTGGGCAGCCGGGGGAGCAGCGCGAGTTGCTCCGCCGTCCGGACCTGGAGGTAGACGTTCTGCAGCCGGATGCCCTCCAGGACCTCCGACACGTACGCCTCGGGATCGAACTGCGCCCAGTTCTGGGAGAGTTCGTTCTGAACCCGGAACCGCCCGTCCCCCCGGAACCTCCCGATCACCTCCAGCCCCCGCTCCCCGCCCACCAGCGCCGCCGTCCGTACCGTCGCCGCCGCCTCCCGCTCGGACAGCTCCTCCGGCCCCTGGAGCATCTCCAGCACCAGTTCGCCCGCACGCGCCAGCTCGACCGCGGCCGCCTCCGAGCGCGGCGGCAGCAGGGAGGCGGTGCGTTCCTGGATCTCCGCGCGGACCGCCGGGTCGAGTTCCGGGGCGTGCTCCAGGCAGGCCGCCGCCAGCAGGACCAGCCGGCTGCGGTAGCGCGGGGAGCGGTCGGAGTGGCGCAGCAGGTCCCGCAGCAGCCGGGCCCGTTCGCCGCTGCGGGCGTGCCCGACCGCCATCCGCACCACGTCGTCCCACTGGTCGTCGTACGCGTTGCGGGCCAGCACGCCGAAGTCCCGCGACTCCACGGCCTCCTTGGCGCCCAGGTAGTCGAGGAAGGTGGCGTGCACGAAGTCCACCTCGCCCGGCACCGGCTCCCGCAGCACCCCGCTGCGGATCAGCAGGTGCGAGAACACCTGCTCGGCCGTGCCCTGTTCGCGGACCTGCGGCATCGCGGTGAGCCAGCCGTCGATCAGGCCCACGGCCAGCTCCCGGGAGCCCTGCCGCTGGTCGTTGCGGATCAGCCAGTACGCGAACCGCTGGAGCAGCAGCATCTGCTCGTCCCGGGTCAGCTCCACGCCCTCGACCCCGGAGATCTCCCGCTCGGTGTCGCGGCGGACCAGCAGCAGGTCCAGCGCGGCGTCGTACAGCTCCTTGCGGGCCCGCGGCAGCTGCATCCGCCGGTCCCGGTTGAGGGCGCACAGCAGCGCGCACATCAGCGGGTTGGTCGCCAGCCGTCCGAGGTCCCGGCGGGTGGTGACGGCGGTCAGCAGGGCGCTCTCGTACCGGTCGAGGCCGGTCAGGGCGGCCCGGTCGGCCGGGTCCTCCTCGGCGCGGGCCGCGCGGTGCCACTGCCCGACGAACGCCCGGATGTCGGCCCGGTTCATCGGCAGCAGCGAGTGCGTCGTGAACCCCTGCCCGGCGAGCCAGCTCTCCGGCACCGCCGACGGCCGGGTGGTCACCACGTACCGGGCCTGCGGGAAGGCGGCGATCAGCTTCCGCAGCCAGCCCTCGGCCCGGTGCCGCAGCCGCTGCGGCACCTCGTCCACGCCGTCGACCAGCACCAGCGCCCGGCCCTCGGCGAGCAGCCGCTCCACCCAGCCGGCGGGGGCGGCCCCGGCCAGCGGCACCCCGGCCGCCCGCAGGAAGTCCTCCGGGCCGGGCAGCGCGTCGGGTGAGTTGAAGGAGCGCAGCCGCAGCACGAACGGCACGCACCGGTTCCAGTCCCGCAGCTGCCGGGGGAAGCTCCGCCGGGCCGCGTTCAGCGCCAGCCACTGCACCAGGGTGCTCTTGCCCGAGCCGGCCGGGCCGCGCAGCACCAGCCGCCCGGACCCGGCCAGCGCCTGCTCGGCCGTGACCGGCGTGTCCAGACCGGGCCCGGGCGCCCCCGGCCCCACCGGTGCCCGCCCCTCGCCGCTGACCGCGAGACTGATGTACGCGGCGTCCAGCGGCCAGTCCTGCCGGCCCCGGCCCAGCGTCAGCCCGAACAGCTCCAGCCGCGACTGGGTGGCCACGAGGTAGTCGGCGTACCGCTGCTCGAAGGCGAGCGCCGCGCCGTCGGGTCCCGGACCCAGCCGCTCCCGTACGCCGTCCAGCGCGCGGGCCAGTTCACCGGTGCGGCGTACGAGTTCCACGTCGGTGCGGGCGGCGAAGCCGGGGGTCGTGGTCAGGTACTCCAGCACGTGCCGGCAGCACAGCCCGGCCAGCTCCCGGCAGGCGGCCGTGCCGGCCTCGCCGAGCCCGGCCGGCGGGGTGCGCGCCAGGACCTCGGCGGCCAGCCGGTCCGGGTCCAGGTCCAGGGCGAACAGCTCGTCCGGCCCCAGGTCGCCCAGCGCGCCGAAGGCGTCCCGGACCGCCTGGACGACCGCGGTCCGCTCGGCCTCCGGAAGCCGCTCCGCCGGGCCGCGCAACCGCCGGGCCAGCTGCCCGGTCAGCCGCTCCAGCTCCGGGGCGCCGAGGGTCGCGGGGCGGCGCGGGCGGGGGGCCGGGGCGGCCGGGTCCCGGGCCAGCCCGGCGCCCGGCGCGCGGTGCAGGGCCGCCCTGACCAGCGCCCCGGCCGCCGCCCCCGCCGCTTTGAGCAGCACCGTCTCGAAACCCGTCATGCGCGCCGTCCTCCCCCTGGGCCCGGCGCGGATCGGTGCCGGGCGGGCCAGTATCGGCAGCGGCGGGCGATCCGTACAGATCCGTACCGGCCCTTCTGCAGAGGCTCGCGGACCCGGGTGGTACCGCGGGTAACCTGATTGCATACCGATTGGTAACAACCTCTGGCGGAGCCCGGATGCCGCCTCTATGGTCCTGGCATGCCGAACCTGCCCGATGTCGTGCTGTGGTCCATACCTGCATTCGTCCTGCTCACCGTGGTCGAGATGGTCAGCTACCGGATCCGCCCCGACAAGGACGCCGCCGGGTACGAGGCGAAGGACGCCGCCACCAGCCTCGGCATGGGCCTCGGCAGCCTGTTCTTCGACTTCCTCTGGAAGATCCCGGTCCTCGCCGTCTACACGGCGGTCTGGGAACTGACCCCGCTGCGGGTGCCGTTCCTGTGGTGGACCGTCCCGCTGATGCTGCTCGCCCAGGACTTCTGCTACTACTGGCAGCACCGCGGCCACCACGTGGTCCGCATCCTGTGGGCCTCGCACGTGGTGCACCACAGCAGCCGCAGGTTCAACCTCACCACCGCGCTGCGGCAGCCCTGGACCGGCGCCACCGCCTGGCCGTTCTACCTGCCGCTGATCGCCCTCGGCGTGCACCCCGCGGCGCTCGCGTTCTGCTACTCCGTCAACCTCGTGTACCAGTTCTGGATCCACACCGAGCGGATCCACCGGCTGCCCCGGCCCGTGGAGTACGTGTTCAACACGCCCTCCCACCACCGCGTCCACCACGCCTCCCAGGGCGGCTACCTGGACCGGAACTACGGCGGCATCCTGATCCTCTGGGACCGGGCCTTCGGCTCCTTCACCGCGGAGACCGAGCGGCCGGTGTTCGGCCTGACGAAGAACATCACCACCTACAACCCGCTGCGCGTGGCCACCCACGAGTACGCCGCCATCGCCCGCGACGTACGGGCCGCCGCCGGCTGGCGCGAGCGCGCCGGCCGGGTCTTCCGCGGCCCCGGCTGGACCCCGTCCGCCACCCCTGCCACCCCCGCCGTCACCAAGGAGCGTGCCGCGTGACGGACTCCGCCACCGCAGCCACCCCCGCCCCCGCAGCCGCAGCCGCAGCCGCAGCGCCCGCCGTCCCGCGCCGGGAGCTCCTCGGCAGGGTGCTGCTCGGCGCGTTCGCCCTGGCCGCCGCCGCCGACCTGCTCTCGCTGCTCGCCGGCTGGCACCCGGGGCACGTCCTCGCCAAGCCGCTGCTCATGCCGCTGCTCGCCGGCTGGGCGCTGACCCGCCGGGCCCCCGCGCTGCTGGCCACGGCGCTCCTGTTCGGCTGGGGCGGCGACGTCGCCCTGCTCTTCGACGCCGACCTCGCCTTCCTGCTCGGAATGGGCTCCTTCGCCGCCGGACACGTCTGCTACCTCGCCCTCTTCGGCCGCGGCCGAACCTCCCTGCCCGTCGGCGCCGGCTTCGCCGCGGTCCTCACCGGCACGGTCGCCCTGCTCTGGGCCGACCTGCCCGGCGAGCTGCGCGTCCCGGTGGCCGGATACAGCCTGCTGCTCACCGCCATGGCCTACCGGGCCGGGGCGCTGGGCCCGGTCGCGGCCGCCGGCGGCGCGCTCTTCCTGCTCTCCGACACCCTCATCGCCACCGGCGTCGCCGCGTGGCCGCAGCTGCCCCGCCCGGACTTCTGGATCATGGCGACCTACCTGGCCGCCCAGTACCTCCTGACCCGCGGCGTGCTCCGCCCGGCCCCGGCGTACCGTAGGAAGGTCACACCCGACGCCACCGGCTGATCCGCACCACCCCCGCAGATCGGCAGCACCCCCCGAGGACACGAGCATGCGCGCCACCGTCATCCACGCCCCGCACGACATCCGCGTGGAGGAGGTGAGCGACGCCGCCGTCCGGGAGCCCGGGGACGCGGTGGTCCGCGTGCTGCGCTCCTGCATCTGCGGCAGCGATCTGTGGGCCTACCGCGGCGAGGCCAAGCGGCAGCCGGGCCAGCGCATCGGCCACGAGTTCCTCGGCATCGTCGAGGAGACCGGCTCCGCCGTCGGCGGGCTGCGCACCGGCGACCTCGTCGTCGCCCCCTTCATGTGGTCCGACGGCACCTGCGCGTACTGCTCCGAAGGCCTGTACACCTCCTGCGTGCACGGCGGCTTCTGGGGCTCGGTCGGCTTCGACGGCGGCCAGGGCGAGGCCGTCCGGGTCCCGCACGCCGACGGCACCCTGGTCAGGCTGCCCGCCGACGCCGCCGGCGACGACCGGCTGCTGACCGCCCTGCTGGCGCTGTCCGACGTCATGGGCACCGGCCACCACGCCGCCCTCGGCGCGGGCGCCCGCCCCGGCGCCACGGTCGCGGTCGTCGGCGACGGCGCGGTCGGCCTGTGCGGCGTGCTCGCCGCCAAGCGGCTGGGCGCCGAGCGGATCATCGCCCTCGGCCGGCACACCGCCCGTACCGACATCGCCCGCCTGTTCGGCGCCACCGACGTGGTCGCCGAGCGCGGCGAGGCCGCCGAGGCGGCCGTCCGCGAACTCACCCGCGGCGAGGGCGCCCACGCCGTCATCGAGGCCGTCGGCACCGAGCAGTCCATGCGCACCGCGGTCAACATCACCCGCGACGGCGGCGCCATCGGCTACGTCGGCGTCCCGCACGGCAGCGGCACCGGCCTCGACCTCGGTGTGATGTTCGACCGCAACATCACCCTGCGCGGCGGCGTCGCCCCGGTCCGCGCGTACATCCCGGAACTCCTGAGGGACGTCCTCGACGGCACCATCGACCCGTCGCCCGTCTTCGACCGGACGGTGTCCCTCGACGAGGTGCCGGACGGCTACCGCGCGATGGACGACCGCAGCGCCCTCAAGGTGCTCATCCGGCCGTGACCGCACCCCCCGCGGGGGAACGGCAGAAGGGGCCGGCCGGGGAAACCCCCGTCCGGCCCCTTCGCCGCGCCCGGTGACGGATCACCGGGCGGCAGCCGTCATCACTTCACGGCGTTCAGCGCGTTGACCTGGCCGTGGCCGTAGTAGCCCGTCTGGCCCCACTTGCTCTGGCAGGTGGTGGCGTCGATCAGGGCGCCGGTGGCGTCGTAGATCTTCGACGGGCAGACCTGCTTGTCGGACTGCGCCTTCAGCATCCGCTGGAGCTGCGCCGGGGTGGCACCCGGGTGCTTGCTCTTCAGCAGCGCCGCGACACCGGCGACGTGCGGGGCGGCCATCGAGGTGCCCTGCTTGTAGCCGTAGCCGCCGCCCAGGATCGTCGACAGCACGCGGCCGTTGGCGTCCGGGGTCGCGGGTATCTGCCACTTGTCGCCGCCGGGGGCGGAGACGTCGACGACACCGAGGCCGTAGCTCGAGTAGTACGAGCGCAGGCCCTTGTCACCGGTCGCGCTGACCGTGACCACGCCCGGGAGCTGCGTGGGCAGGTCCAGGCAGACGCTCGGGTCGATGGTGCGGGTCACCGGGGTGGTGTCGTTCGGGCTGGTCGCGTCCTCGAGGGAGGGCGCGGCCAGGTCCTGGTTCGAGTTGCCGGCCGAGGCCACGTTCAGCACGCCCTTGCGCTCGGCGTACTTCGTCGCCCGGGCGAGGGCCTCCACCAGCGCCTTCTGGTCGTCGTCGGTCTTGCAGTTGAAGAGCCACGGGTCGACGTAGTAGCTGTTGTTGGTCACCTCGATCCCCTTCTCGGCGGCGAACATGAAGCCGCACACGACCGCCTCGGTGTAGAAGAGGCTGGTCGCGGGCTCGCTCACCTTGATGCCGGCGACCTTGACGCCCGGGGCGACACCGCTGATGCCCACGTTGTTGCGGGCGGCCGCGATGGTGCCCGCGACGTGCGTGCCGTGGTCGCTGCCGTCCGTGTACGGACGCCAGGCGCCCTCGGAGGTGTCCGCGACACCGCCGACACAGTTGGCCGACTGCGACTTCGAGAAGTTCGCGGCGAGATCGGGGTGCGTGTCATCGACACCCGTGTCGATGACGCCGACGGTGACCTTCTTGCTGCCATCGTTGATCTTGTGAGCCTGGTCGGCCTTGATCGCCCGCAGGTCCCACTGGTTGGGCTCCAGCGGCTCCTCGCCCGGCGCGGCAGCGGCCGCCGCCTTGGCGGCCTCGGACGCGCTCAGCTTCTGGGTGTCGCCCTCTTCGTGCGTCTGCACGGACTGCAGCGGGGCCGTACGGGTGGCGCCCGCGGAGGCCACGTGCTTGACCGTCCGCATGGTCTTCGCGAAGTCGGGGTTCGACGAGGTGGCGACGATGACGCCGATCTTGTCATAGGCGATCACCACCGTGCCGCCAGCTCGCTCGATGGCCTTCTTGACGTGCTTGACCTGGCCGTACGGGCCGAGGTTGACCACGTACGAGAGCTTCGGGCCGGTGGTGTCAGCGGCCTGGGCCACCGTGTCCAGCGGGGCGGCCGAGGCCGTCACCGCCGGGAGGAGGCCGAGCGAAGCCGTGAGCGCCAGGCCGACCGGCACGGCGAGTGCGCGGCGGCGTCGGGACCCGAGATGAGCCATGGGTTCTCCACATCATCCGTCTAAGAGCCGTCCGGACGCGGGTCGCGTATGGACGGGTACATGACGAGTGAAGCTAGCGCCGATCTTCCTGCCGAAGCAATGAATTCCGAAAGAAAAAACGAGCGTTGAACCACGCGGTCGCCCGGTCCGTGCCGTTGACACAGGGGATCAGCACCACCACGTCCCCATGGAGGTTGTTTTGTCCGTCGTCCCCACCGCTTCAGCCCCCCGAGGAGAGCCCGTGACCACCGACGCAGCGCCGCCACCCGGCACCGGCACCCCCGCCGGCACCGAACCCGGCCTCCCCACCGCCGAGCAGTTCGCCGAGGTCCAGCAGAGCGCCGAGTTCGCCGAGCTGCGCCGCGCCCACCGCTCCTTCACCTTCCCCCTCACCGTCGCGTTCATCGCCTGGTACCTGCTCTACGTCCTGCTGTCGAACTACGCGGGCGAGTTCATGGGCATCCGGCTCTTCGGCAACATCAACGTCGCCCTCGTCCTCGGCCTCGCCCAGTTCGCCACCACCTTCTTCATCGCCTGGTGGTACTCCCGGCACGCCGCCACCCGCCTCGACCCGCAGTCCGAGGCCATCAAGTCCCGCATGGAGAGTGGCGCATGACCCACGGCCTCACCGCCCCGGCCGTCCCCCTCGCCGCCGGGGCGGCGACCGAGCACCGCCCGCTGATCATGACGCTCTTCGGGCTCTTCGTCGTCGCCACCCTCGTCATCACCGTCCGCGCCGGCCGCCAGACCAAGGGCGCGGCCGACTTCTACGCCGGCGGCCGCCAGTTCACCGGCTTCCAGAACGGCCTCGCCATCTCCGGCGACTACATGTCCGCCGCGTCCTTCCTCGGCATCGCCGGCGCCATCGCCCTCTTCGGCTACGACGGCTTCCTCTACTCCATCGGCTTCCTCGTCGCCTGGCTGGTCGCGCTGCTGCTCGTCGCCGAACCGCTGCGCAACTCCGGCCGCTACACCATGGGCGACGTCCTCGCCTACCGGATGCGCCAGCGCCCGGTCCGCACCGCCGCCGGCACCTCCACGATCGTCGTCTCGATCTTCTACCTGCTCGCCCAGATGGCCGGCGCCGGCGTCCTGGTCTCGCTGCTCCTCGGCATCACCAGTGACGGCGGCAAGGTCGCCATCGTCGCCCTGGTCGGCGTCCTGATGATCGTCTACGTGACCATCGGCGGCATGAAGGGCACCACCTGGGTGCAGATGGTCAAGGCCGTCCTGCTGATCGCCGGCGCCCTGCTCATCACCTTCCTGGTGCTGCTCAAGTTCGACTTCAGCGTCTCCGAGCTGCTCGGCCGGGCCGCCGAGAACAGCGGCCAGGGCGCCGCCTTCCTGGAGCCCGGCCTCAAGTACGGGGCCACCGCCACCTCGAAGATCGACTTCATCTCGCTCGGCATCGCCCTCGTGCTCGGCACCGCCGGCCTGCCGCACATCCTGATCCGCTTCTACACGGTCCCCACCGCGAAGGCCGCCCGCACCTCCGTCAACTGGGCCATCGGCATCATCGGCGCCTTCTACCTGATGACCATCGCCCTCGGCTTCGGCGCCGCCGCCCTCCTCAAGCGCGAGGACATCATCGCCTCCAACAAGGCGGGCAACACGGCCGCACCCATGCTCGCCGAAGCCGTCGGCGGGGGCACCGGATCCACCGGCGGGGCGGTGCTGCTCGCCGTGATCTCCGCGGTCGCCTTCGCCACCATCCTCGCCGTGGTCGCCGGCCTCACCCTCGCCTCGTCCTCCTCCTTCGCCCACGACCTGTACGTCAACGTCATCCGGCGCGGCCGGGCCACCGAGCAGGAGGAGGTACGGGCCGCACGCTGGGCCACGGTCGGCATCGGAGCCGTCGCCATCGGCCTGGGCGCCCTCGCCCGCGACCTGAACGTGGCCGGACTGGTGGCCCTCGCCTTCGCCGTGGCCGCCTCCGCGAACCTGCCGACCATCCTCTACAGCCTGTTCTGGAAGCGGTTCACCACCCGCGGCGCCCTGTGGTCCATCTACGGCGGCCTGATCTCCTCGGTGGTCCTCGTCCTCTTCTCACCCGTCGTGTCGGGCAAGCCCACCTCCATGTTCAAGAACGCCGACTTCTACTGGTTCCCCCTGGAGAACCCCGGCATCGTCTCCATCCCGCTCGGCTTCCTGCTCGGCTGGCTCGGCACCGTCCTGTCGAAGGAGCCCGCCGACCCGCAGAAATACGCCGAACTGGAGGTGCGCTCCCTCACCGGAGCAGGCGCCCACTGAAATCCTCCGGACACCCTCCGTGGCCGCGTCGTAGGTCCGTACGACGCGGCCACGCCACGTCTCGTCGTTTCGGGCGTCCTTGGTTGTAACAACCGTCGCGTAGGCTCGAAACAAGGATCAGACTTCGGTTCGCGGACCGGGGAGGGGGCCCTCGTGCTCATCGACACCTACGGCAGAGTCGCCACCGACCTGCGGGTTTCGCTCACTGACCGGTGCAACCTGCGGTGCACCTACTGCATGCCCGAAGAAGGCCTGCAATGGCTGGCGAAGCCGGATCTCCTGACCGACGACGAGATCGTCCGGCTGATCCGCATAGCGGTCACCGACCTCGGCGTCACCGAGGTCCGCTTCACCGGCGGCGAGCCGCTGCTGCGGCCCGGACTGGTCGGCATCGTCGAGCGCGTCGCCGCCCTCGACCCCCGCCCCCAGATGTCGCTGACCACCAACGGCATCGGGCTCAAGCGCACCGCACAGGCCCTCAAGGCGGCCGGCCTCGACCGGGTCAACGTCTCCCTGGACACCCTGCGCCCCGACGTCTTCAAGACCCTCACCCGCCGCGACCGGCACAAGGACGTCATCGAGGGCATGGCCGCGGCCCGGGACGCCGGCCTCACCCCGGTCAAGGTCAACGCCGTCCTGATGCCCGGCCTCAACGACGACGAGGCCCCCGACCTGCTCGCCTGGGCCGTCGAGCAGGGCTACGAGCTGCGCTTCATCGAGCAGATGCCGCTGGACGCCCAGCACGGCTGGAAGCGCGACGGCATGATCACCGCCGGCGACATCCTCGCCTCCCTGCGCACCCGCTTCACCCTCACCGAGGAAGGCGCCGCCGAGCGCGGCTCCGCCCCCGCCGAGCGCTGGACCGTCGACGGCGGGCCCGCCACCGTCGGCGTCATCGCCTCCGTCACCCGGCCGTTCTGCCGGGCCTGCGACCGCACCCGCCTCACCGCCGACGGCCAGGTCCGCACCTGCCTGTTCGCCACCGAGGAATCGGACCTGCGCGGCGCACTGCGCTCGGGCGCCCCCGACGCGGACGTCGCCGAACTGTGGAAGAAGGCGATGTGGGGCAAGAAGGCCGGCTCCGGCCTCGACGACCCGTCGTTCCTCCAGCCCGACCGCCCGATGTCCGCGATCGGCGGCTGACGGCCGGCTGACGGCCCGTACGGACGGACCGGCCGCATGGGCGGACCGGCCCGCACGGACTGACGGAGCGGCCCCGGGACGGCCCGTACGTTACGCACGGACGGTCCCGGGGCATGCGGCTCAGGTCGTCCGCTCGCGCTGCTCCCACTCGGCGAGGTCCACCACGTCCTTCAGGAAACCGCGTACGCCCAGGAACTGGGAGAGGTGCTCGCGGTGCTCCTCGCAGGCGAGCCAGGTCTTGCGCCGGTCCGGCGTGTGCAGCTTCGGGTTGTTCCACGCCAGCACCCAGACGGCGGGCACGCGGCAGCCCTTGGCGGAGCAGACGGGGACGTTCGTGTCAGGAGAGTCAGGGGAGTTCACGGCTCAACCCTAAAAGACGGAATGACGACGCCGAGCAGCCACGGGGGGAGCTGCCCGGCGTCGGTCCGTCGCTCCGACGGGGGATGCGGAGCGCGTCTGCAGTATGTCACGCAGGACCCGGTGCGGTGCACCGGAACCTCACGATTGATCTGAGCTTTTCCTGAGGTTTCCCGCGTCCAGCGCCGGACGGACCGGCGCCGGGATGAAGTGCGAGGGCAGCGAAGGAGCCGACTCCCGGCCCGCGTTGGCGATGACCACGGCCACGTACGGCAGCAGCGCACCGGCGATGAGCGTCACCACCGCGACATGCCGCTCCACGTTCCACAACACCACCGTGAGGATCACCGACAGGGTCCGGATCCCCATCGAGATCACGTAACGCCGCTGGCGGCCACGGACGTCCTCCTGGAGACCCTGCCGGGCTCCGGTGATCCGGAAGACCTCCGACTGATTCCGCTTCCGTACCACGACCCACCACCCGTTTCCCTCGCCGGACACTCCCCGGTCCGGACTGCTTCCACCGTAGCCCGCCACCCCCGCGCGGTGGAGAGCGGGTGTCCCGCGAACGGGTGCTCCCGGCGTGCGCCGTTCGCCGCAGCGGCCGACACTGGGCCCACATGCGCACGACGCGCCACGAGGAGGCGACATGAGTTGGTTGTGGGCGATCATCGTCGGATTCGTCCTGGGGCTCATCGCCCGGGCCGTCCTGCCCGGCAAACAGCACCAGCCGCTGTGGCTGACCACCGTCTTCGGCATCCTCGGCGGCGTCCTCGGCAACGCGGTCGCCGGCTGGATCGGCGTGGACGACACCCGGGGCATCGACTGGATCCGCCACCTGCTGCAGATCGCGGGCGCCGTGGTCGTCGTGGGACTCGGCGACATGCTCTACGTGATGATGCGGGGCAGCCGGCGGGCGGCGTGACGCGGCACCCGCAAGCGCCGGCACACAGCCCGGCACGACGGAGGGGCCGGTACGGACATCAAGGTCCGCACCGGCCCCTCCGCGCTGCCGGACCGGGAGACGGGCGTCAGGCGCCCGTGACCTCGACCGCGGCCAGGTTCTTCTTTCCGCGGCGCAGCACCAGCCAGCGCCCGTGCAGCAGGTCCGACGCCGCCGGCACCGCGTCCTCGGCGGTCACCTTCACGTTGTTCACGTACGCGCCGCCCTCCTTCACCGTCCGGCGGCCCGCCGACTTGCTCGCGACCAGACCGGTCTCCGCGAACAGGTCCACGACCGGCGCCGGCTCCGCCACCTTCGCGTGCGGCAGCTCGGACAGGGCCGCGGCCAGCGTGGCCTCGTCCAGGTCCGCCAGCTCACCCTGGCCGAACAGCGCCTTCGACGCGGCGATCACGGCCGCCGCCTGGTCCGGCCCGTGCACCAGGGCGGTCAGCTCCTCGGCCAGCGCCCGCTGCGCGGCCCGCGCCTGCGGCCGCTCGGCGGTCTGCTGCTCCAGCTCCTCCAGCTCCGCACGGCTCTTGAAGGACAGGATCCGCATGTACGTCGAGATGTCCCGGTCGTCCACGTTCAGCCAGAACTGGTAGAACGCGTACGGCGTGGTCATCTCCGGGTCCAGCCAGACGGCCCCGCCCTCGGTCTTGCCGAACTTGGTGCCGTCCGCCTTCACCATCAGCGGAGTCGCCAGCGCGTGCACGACCGCACCCGGCTCCAGCCGGTGGATCAGGTCGAGACCCGCCGTCAGGTTGCCCCACTGGTCGGAGCCGCCCTGCTGGAGCACGCAGCCGTGGCGGCGGTACAGCTCCAGGAAGTCCATGCCCTGGAGCAGCTGGTAGCTGAACTCCGTGTAGCTGATGCCCTGGTCCGACTCCAGCCGCTTGGCGACCGAGTCCTTCGTCAGCATCTTGTTGACCCGGAAGTGCTTGCCGATGTCCCGCAGGAACTCGATGGCGGACATGCCCGCCGTCCAGTCCAGGTTGTTCACCATCACGGCCGCGTTCTCGCCCTCGAAGGACAGGTACGGCTCGATCTGGGAACGCAGCCGGTTCACCCAGTTCGCGACCGTCTCCGGGTCGTTCAGGGTGCGCTCGGCCGTCGGCCGCGGGTCGCCGATCTGGCCGGTGGCACCGCCCACCAGCGCCAGCGGGCGGTGACCCGCCTGCTGGATCCGGCGGACGGTGAGCACCTGCACCAGGTGCCCGACGTGCAGCGAGGCGGCCGTCGGGTCGAAGCCGCAATAGAACGTGACGGGACCGTCCGCGAAGGCCTTGCGCAGGGCTTCTTCATCGGTGGACTGGGCGAACAGCCCGCGCCACTTCAGTTCGTCGACGATGTCCGTCACGGTCTCTCGACTCCTTTGGATGATGGAATTGCCGTCCCAGTCTAGAAGAGCTAGACGCCCTTGCTGACCGAGCTCATGTTGAAGTCCGGGATGCGCAGCGCGGGCATCGCGGCCCTGGTGAACCAGTCGCTCCATTCGCGCGGCAGCGTCTTCTCGGTCCGCCCCGCCTCCGAGGCCCGCGAGAGCAGGTCCACCGGCGACTCGTTGAACCGGAAGTTGTTCACCTCGCCCACGACCTCGCCGTTCTCCACCAGGTACACGCCGTCCCGGGTCAGGCCCGTGAGCAGCAGCGTCGCCGGGTCCACCTCGCGGATGTACCACAGGCAGGTCAGCAGCAGACCCCGCTCGGTGGCCGCCACCATCTCGTCCAGCGACTTCTCGCCGCCGCCGTCCAGGATCAGGTTCCCGATCGACGGCGCCACCGGCAGCCCGGTCAGCCCGGCACTGTGCCGAGTTGTTGTCAGGTGCGCCAGCTCGCCCTCCCGCACCCACGCGGTCGGCGTCAGCGGCAGCCCGTTGTCGAACACCGACGCGTCGTCGCCCGAGCTGTGCGCGATCACGAACGGCGCGGACTCCAGGCCCGGCTCGTTCGGGTCGCTGCGCAGCGTCAGCGGCAGCTCCGACAGCCGCTCGCCGAGCCGGGTCCCGCCGCCCGGCTTGGAGAAGACCGTCCGGCCCTCCGCCGCGTCCCGGGCCGCCGCCGACCACATCTGGTAGATCAGCAGGTCGGCGACCGCGGTGGGCGGCAGCAGCGTCTCGTACCGCCCGGCGGGCAGCTCGATCCGGCGCTCCGCCCAGCCCAGCCGCTTGGCCAGCTCGGCGTCCAGCGCACCCGGGTCCACGTCCTTGAAGTCGCGGGTGGAGCGGCCCGCCCACGCCGAACGCTGCCTGTCCGGGGACTTCGCGTTCAGCTCCAGCGTGCCGTTCGGCTGGTCGTGCCGCAGCCGCAGTCCCGTGGAGGTGCCCACGTACGTGGAGACCAGCTCGTGGTTGGCGAAGCCGTACAGCTCGCGGCCGCCCGCCCGGGCCCGGGCGAAGGCCTCGCCGAGGGCCGGCGCGAAGTCGGCGAACACCGCGGAGGAGGTCTCCGCGGGCGCGTCCGTGAAGTCCGGCGACGACGGCGTCCCCGTCACCAGCGGCTGGGCGTCCTCGGCCGGGCCCGCAGTACGGGCGGCCGCCTCGGCGGCGCGCACCAGCGGCTCCAGGTCGGCCTCGGTGACCGCGGACCGCGACACGACCCCCGAGGCCGTGCCCTCCTTGCCGTCGACCGTGGCGATCACCGTCAGGGTGCGGCCGCGGGTCACGCCGTTCGTGGTCAGCGTGTTGCCGGCCCAGCGCAGGTTCGCGGTGGATTCCTCGTCGGCGATGACCACGCAGCCGTCCGCGGTGGACAGCGCGAGCGCCCGCTCGACGATCTCGTGGGGCTTGGTACGGCTCATCGGCCGGCCTCCTGCGTGGTGTTCAGGATGTTGACGTCGCGGAACAGCGCCGACGGGCAGCCGTGCGAGACCGCGGCCACCTGGCCCGGCTGCGCCTTGCCGCAGTTGAAGGCCCCGCCCAGCACGTACGTCTGCGGGCCGCCCACCTTCTCCATCGAGCCCCAGAAGTCGGTCGTCGTCGCCTGGTAGGCGACGTCCCGCAGCTGGCCCGCGAGCCGGCCGTTCTCGATGCGGAAGAACCGCTGGCCGGTGAACTGGAAGTTGTACCGCTGCATGTCGATCGACCAGGACCGGTCGCCGACCACGTAGACGCCGCGCTCCACCCCGCCGATCAGGTCCTCGGTGGACAGCCCGCCCGGGTCCGGCATGAGCGACACGTTCGCCATCCGCTGCACCGGCACGTGCGCGGGGGAGTCGGCGAACGCGCAGCCGTTGGAGCGGCCCAGGCCGGTCAGCTGCGCGATCCGGCGGTCCAGCTGGTAGCCGACCAGGGTGCCTTCCCTGACCAGGTCCCAGCTCTGCGCCTCGACGCCCTCGTCGTCGTAGCCGACGGTGGCCAGGCCGTGCTCGGCCGTCCGGTCACCCGTCACGTTCATGATCGACGAGCCGTACGCCAGCTTGCCCAGCTGGTCGAACGTGGCGAAGGAGGTGCCGGCGTACGCGGCCTCGTAGCCGAGGGCGCGGTCCAGCTCGGTGGCGTGGCCGATGGACTCGTGGATGGTCAGCCACAGGTTCGACGGGTCGACGACCAGGTCGTAGCGCCCGGCCTCGACGCTCGGGGCGCGCATCTTCTCGGCGAGCAGCCCCGGGATCTGCTCCAGCTCGGCGTTCCAGTCCCAGCCGGTGCCCGTCAGGTACTCCCAGCCGCGGCCGGCCGGCGGAGCGATGGTGCGCATCGAGTCGAACTCGCCGGTCTTGTCGTCGACGGCCACCGCGGTGAGCTGCGGATGCACCCGCACCCGCTGCTGGGTGGTGACGGTGCCCGCGGTGTCCGCGTAGAACTTGTTCTCGTGCACCGCGAGCAGCGAGGCGTCGACGTGCGCGACGCCGTCCGCGGCGAGCAGCCGGGCGCTCCAGTCGGCCAGCAGCGCCGCCTTCTCCTCGTCCGGCACGTCGAACGGGTTCACCTCGTACGAGGAGATCCACGTCTTGTCGGCGTGCACCGGCTCGGGCGCCAGCTCCACCCGCTCGTCGGACCCGGCCGCGGCGATCACCTGCGCCGACAGCTTGGCCATGGCGACGGCCTGCGAGGCCACCCGGGCCGCGCCGTCCATCGTCAGGTCCACCCCCGACGCGAAGCCCCAGCTGCCGCCGTGCACCACGCGCACGGCGAAGCCCAGGTCGGTGGTGTCCGAGGAGCCGGACGGTTTGGCGTCCCGCAGCCGCAAGGAGGCGCTGCGGATCCGCTCCAGCCGGAAATCGGCATGGTCGCAGCCCAGCGCGCGGGCACGGGCGAGCGCCGCGTCGGCGAGCGCCCGCAAGGGCAGCGCCGTGAACGCGGCGTCGATGGAATGAGGCACGGATGTCTCCCAGTTGGTCGGGACCGGTGACTCCGATCATGGCGTGACCGGGGGTCTCGTGCCTACATCTTTCTGTAGGGACCCCACAGAGCGGCCCATCATGACCTGTCGGTGCTCGATTCTCCGGAACGAGGGACCGACCGATAGGTTTCGGGTGACCAGACAGCTAGGGAAAGGGTGATCCGTTGAGCCGCTCGGTTCTCGTCACCGGAGGAAACCGGGGCATCGGCCTCGCCATCGCCCGTGCCTTCGCAGAGGCCGGCGACAAGGTCGCCATCACGTGCCGCTCGGGCGAGCCGCCCGCGGCCCTCGCCGAACTCGGTGTGCTCGCCGTCCGCTGCGACATCACCGACGCCGAGCAGGTGGAGCAGGCCTACAAGGAGATCGAGGACAAGCACGGCCCGGTCGAGGTGCTGGTGGCGAACGCCGGCATCACCAAGGACCAGCTGCTGATGCGCATGTCCGAGGACGACTTCACCTCCGTCGTGGACACCAACCTCACGGGCACCTTCCGCGTGGTCAAGCGGGCCAACCGCGGCATGCTGCGCGCCAAGAAGGGCCGCGTCGTCCTGATCTCCTCCGTCGTGGGCCTGCTCGGCTCGGCGGGTCAGGCGAACTACGCCGCCTCCAAGGCCGGCCTGGTCGGCTTCGCCCGCTCCCTCGCCCGCGAGCTGGGCTCCCGCAACATCACCTTCAACGTCGTCGCGCCCGGCTTCGTCGACACCGACATGACGGCCGTCCTCACCGACGAGCAGCGCGCCGGCATCGTCGGGCAGGTCCCCCTCGGCCGCTACGCGAAGCCGGAGGAGATCGCCGCGGCCGTGCGCTTCCTCGCGTCGGACGACGCCTCGTACATCACCGGAGCCGTCATTCCCGTTGACGGCGGATTGGGCATGGGTCACTGATCACATGAGCGGAATTCTCGACGGCAAGCGGATCCTGATCACCGGCGTGCTGATGGAGTCCTCCATCGCCTTCCACGCCGCCAGGCTTGCCCAGGAGCAGGGCGCCGAGGTCATCCTCACCGCCTGGCCGCGGCCGACCCTGACCGAGCGCATCGCCAAGAAGCTGCCGAAGCCCGTCAAGGTGATCGAGCTCGACGTCACCAACGACGAGCACCTGGCCCGCCTGGAGGGCCTGGTCCGCGACGAGCTGGGCGGCCTCGACGGCGTCCTCCACTCCATCGGCTTCGCCCCGCAGGACGCCCTCGGCGGCAACTTCCTGAACACCCCGTTCGAGTCCGTCTCGACCGCCATGCACGTCTCGGCCTTCTCCCTGAAGTCCCTGACCATGGCCTGCAAGCCGCTGTTCCCGGCGGAGGGCGCGGCCGTCGTCGGCCTCACCTTCGACGCGCAGTTCGCGTGGCCGCAGTACGACTGGATGGGCCCGGCCAAGGCCGCCCTGGAGGCCACCAGCCGCTACCTCGCCCGCGACCTGGGCAAGGAGAACATCCGCTGCAACCTGGTCTCCGCCGGCCCGCTCGGCTCGATGGCCGCGAAGTCCATCCCGGGCTTCTCGGATCTCGCGGAGGTCTGGAACACCCGCTCGATGCTGGAGTGGGACATGTCGGACCCGGAGCCCACCGGCAAGGCGATCGTCGCCCTGCTGTCGGACTGGTTCCCGAAGACCACGGGCGAGATCGTCCACGTGGACGGCGGCCTGCACGCCATGGGCGCCTGACCGGCTCCCACCCGCAGACGGCGACGGCCGCGGCACCCCGAGGGGGCCGCGGCCGTCGCCGTTCGCGCCGGCCCGCCGCCGCTCCCGTTCGGGCCGCCCGAGTCGTCGTTCCGGACGGATGCCTGCACACTGGCCGGACCGGGGTCTTCCCGGCCCGGCGGGGAGGAGGTACCGGTGTGCGCCCGAGGCGGAGTCGAGCGTTCTCCCTGCTGGTGACCCCGGTCGTGCTGTCAGGTTTCCTGGCCCCCGGCCTCCTGGCACCGACCCCGGCCGGTGCGGCCCCCGGACCGGAACCCGCCGCCGCGCCCGGCCCCGCCGCCGCCCCCGACCTGCACGAGCTCCCCGTGGAGCCGCCGGCCCAGCCGGCCCTGCCGACGGGGGTGCCGCTGTTCGGCTCCGACTGCGACATCGGCATCGACGGCTCCCGGGTCACGGCGTACTGCCACAACCCGTACCCCCGGACCGACCTGGTCACCCTGCACGTGGAGTGCGCGCAGTGGTGGGACGTGGACGGGGACACCGCCCCGGTGGCCGTCGGCCCCGCCGGGCGCGTCGAACTGACCGGCCGCTGCTGGAAGGGCGTCCGCTCGGCCTGGGTGGGCCACCGCCCCGGCTGACCCGGCTCCCCGTGCCTACGCGTCCCGCCCGGGGCCCCGCCGGCCGCTCGGCGCGTCCTTGAGCCAGCCGAACGGGTAGCCCGCCGCCTCCGAGGCGGCCGCGTCCCCGTCCCCCCGCCGGATCGCCTCCACCAGCCGGGCGTGGTCCATGTGGGTGTCGGGCGTCAGCTCCGTGCCCACGTCCTCGCGCAGCCAGTCGCGCAGCAGGTCGCCCAGGTCGGCGTAGAGCGCGATCAGCACGTCGTTGTGCGAGGCCGCCACCACCGCCATGTGCAGGCTGACGTCCGCGGCCACGAACACCTCCGCGTCGCCGCCCGCCCAGGCCTGCTCCCGGCGCGCCAGCAGCGCGTCCAGCTGCACCAGGTCCCGCTCGGTACGGCGCTCCGCGGCCAGCCGGGCCGCCGAGGACTCCAGCGTCGCCCGCAGCTCCGCGATGTGCCGCGGATCGGCGTCCGCGAACCGCCGGTGCATCACCCCCGCCAGCTCGCTGGTCGCGATCACGTACGTGCCCGAGCCCTGCCGGATGTCCAGCAGGCCGTTGTGCGCGAGCGCCCGGACGGCCTCGCGGACCGTGTTACGGGCCACCCCCAGCATCTCGACGAGCTCCGGCTCGGTCGGGATGCGGGATCCCAGGGGCCACTCGCCCGAGGTGATCTGGTTCCGGAGCTGGGCGATCACCTGGTCGGCGAGCGCGGAGCGCCGGGGGGAGGTCAGCGGCATGGGGTCCTCTCAGGCAGGGGCGGACGGGACGGCACGGCGGCACCGGACCGCAGTAGCGGGACTCAACCACACAGCGGGACTGGACAACCAATCATCCCATGATTCTATGATGGTGCTATGTCCGACGATGAGATACAGGTCCTGAACCGCACGGCCCCCGCCCGCGCCGCCGCGGTGCCGCCGCCCGCCGAGCCCGCCCGCTGGCTGGCCCCGCTGCTCATCGCCGCCATCGTGCTCGCCGCGCTCAACCTGCGACCCGCGATCACCAGCCTCGGCGCCCTCCTCGAAGAGGCCCGTACCGGCCTCGGCATGAGCGGCACCGTCGCCGGACTGCTCACCTCGGTCCCCACCCTCTGCTTCGCCGTCTTCGGTCTCACCGCACCCCGCCTCGCCCGCCGCTTCGGCCCGGCCGCCGTGGTCTGCGCCGGCATGGCCGCCGTCGCCGCAGGCCTCGTCATCCGCCCGTTCGCGAGCGGCACCGCCGGCTTCCTCGCCGCCAGCGCCCTGTCCCTGGCGGGCATCGCGCTCACCAACGTGCTCCTGCCGGTGATCGTCAAGCGCTGGTTCCCCGACCGCATCGGCACCATGACCGGCCTCTACTCGATGGCCCTCGCCATCGGCACCTCCGTGGCCGCCGCCGCGACCGTGCCCATGACCGACGCCCTCGGCGGCAACTGGCGGACCGGCCTGCTGGTGTGGGCCGTACTCGCCGTCGTCGCCGTCGTCCCGTGGATCGCGGTCGCCCGCGAGGTCCGCCGGGAAAGCGCCGCCGCCCCCGCCGGACCGCAGCCGGCCGCCGCCCCCGCCGGACCCCGCGTCACCCGCAGCCGCACCGCCTGGGCCCTCGCCGGCTACTTCGGCCTCCAGGCCACCGGCGCCTACGTCACCATGGGCTGGATGCCGCAGATCTTCCGCGACGCCGGAGTCTCCGCCGGCACCGCCGGCGTCCTGCTCGCCGTCACCATGGTCATGGGCGTCCCCCTGGCCTTCGTCATCCCGCGCCTCGCCGGAGCCGTCCGCAACCAGGGCGTCATCGTCGCCGGCCTCGGCGCCTTCGGCCTCGCCGGATACGCCGGCCTGTACCTCGCCCCGGCCGGCGGCGCCTGGGTCTGGGCCGTCCTGCTCGGCGTCTCGAACTGCGCCTTCCCGCTCGCCATCACCATGATCGGCCTGCGCGCCCGGTCCGCGGCCGGCGTGGTGCGGCTCTCCGCCTTCGCCCAGAGCACCGGCTACCTGATCTCCATGCCCGGCCCGCTGCTCATCGGCGTCCTCTACCAGCACAGCGGCGGCTGGGACCTCCCGCTGGCCCTCATGGCCGGGCTGATGGTCCCGCAGATCGCCGTCGGCGTGCTGGCCGGCCGGGACCGCACGATCGAGGACGAATGCGGCATGGGAGACTGAAGCCATGTCTGTCCTGGAGCCCAACCCGCAGAACGGCCGCAAGAAGCTCGCCATCGTGCTCGGCGCGATGCTCGGGGTCACGGTCGTCATCGCCATCATCGCGACCATCGCCGCACCCTGACCCGCCCCGGAGGGCACCCGACGGCGTACCGGCGGGGACCCGGCGGCGCCTTGGGGACGTCCCGGCGGCGTCCCGGTGGGGATAGCCCCACCGTCCCCTAGGGGGCCGGCCTCAGGGTGTAGTGGGTGGGATGCCGGATGGGGACCGCCGCCCCGGATCCCTAGATTCGAGGGCAGAGCGGCCCACCACGGGACGCACCCAGCAGCCCCGCGGAGGCGGTCATGTCCACACCCGTCGAGACCCGGCCCCTCCTCCGGCCCCGCACCTCCGGCACCCGCGCGGCCGACACCCGGCTGTCCTGGTGGACCCTGCTCCTCCCGGTCGCCGCCTTCGTCGCCCTGCTGCTCCTGCACGCCGGTTCCGGCGACGCCGCGGCCGCCGCACCGTTCCCGTTCGGCGGGCTCCTGGAGCAGGTGGACCGGCTGCGCGGGTGATCCGTACGGGCGTCCGCGGGCGGATGCACCGGTGCTCCGCACCGTGCGCCGGTGCGCGCCCGCCCCGGTCGGGTGAGCCCGTCAACACCCTGCGCTCCGTGGCTCGTTTCATGCGAAGCTGGGCAGCATGAGCGCCGACACACCCCGCAGGATCGTCCTACTCCGGCACGCCAAGGCAGACTGGTCGCAGGTGTCCGACCACGAACGGCCGCTCGCGGACCGCGGCCGCAAGGAGGCCCCGGCCGTCGGGCTGAAGCTGGCGGAAACCGGCATCGCCTTCGACCTGGCCCTCTGCTCCACCGCCGTCCGGACCCGCGAGACCTGGAAGCTCGCCGTCCAGGAACTCCCGCACCGCCCCAAGACGGTGTACGAGGAGCGGCTCTACGAGGCGTCCCCCGGCGAGCTCATCGCCCTGCTCAACGAAACCCCGGACGACGTCGCCGACCTCCTGGTCATCGGCCACAACCCCGGCATGCACGCGCTCGCCGACATCCTGTCCGGCAGCGCCAAGGACGACACGATGGCCCGGATGACCCGCACCGGGTTCCCCACCGCGGCCCTCGCCGTCGTCGGCTTCACCGGTTCCTGGAAGTCCGTCGAGCACGGTGTCGGCACCCTGCTCGACTTCTGGACCCCGCCCCACTGAGCGGCCTGTACGGGTCGGCCCCCGGAAGCGTCCGCCGCCGGGGGCCGCCCGGTACACCCGCCGGGCCCGGTCAGTCCAGGCCGGCGGCCTCCACCTCTTCGCGGGTGATGCCGAGCAGGTACAGCACGGCGTCCAGGAACGGCACGTTGACCGCGGTGTGCGCGGCCTCGCGGACCACCGGCTTGGCGTTGAACGCCACACCGAGTCCGGCCGCGTTCAGCATGTCCAGGTCGTTGGCGCCGTCGCCGATGGCCACGGTCTGCGCCAGCGGCACCCCGGCCTCCGCCGCGAACCGGCGCAGCAGCCGGGCCTTGCCCGCCCGGTCCACGATCTCGCCGGTGACCCGGCCGGTGAGCTTGCCGTCGACGATCTCCAGGGTGTTGGCCGAGGCGAAGTCCAGACCGAGGCGCTCCTGCAGGTCGTCGGTGACCTGCGTGAACCCGCCGGAGACCACGCCGACCTGGTAGCCGAGCCGCTTCAGGGTCCGGATCAGGGTGCGGGCGCCGGGCGTCAGCCGGACCTCGGCCCGGACCTTGTCCACGACCGAGGCGTCGAGCCCGGCCAGCAGCGCGACCCGGGCGTGCAGGGACTGCTCGAAGTCCAGCTCGCCGCGCATCGCCTGCGCGGTGACCTCCGCGACCTTGTCCTCGCAGCCGGCGTGGGCCGCGAACAGCTCGATGACCTCGTCCTGGATCAGGGTCGAGTCCACGTCCATGACCACGAGCCGCTGGGCCCGCCGGTGCAGGCCGGCCGAGACCACGGCGACGTCCACGCCGATCTTCGCGGCCGTGGTGGCGAGGGCGGTCCGCAGCGGCTCGGTCTCGGTGCCGGAGACGGCGAACTCCACCGCGGTCACGGGGTACTTGGCGAGACGGAAGATACGGTCGATGTTGCCGCCGGTGTCGGTGATACGAGCCGCTATCACCGCCGTGGACTCGGCGGTCAGGGGGTGGCCCAGCACGGTCACGTGCGAGCGGCCGCTGCCGCGGGGGCGGTTGTCTCCCGTACCGGAGATGATCTCCGCCTGGAGTTTGAACGATTCGGCCCAGCTGTGCACGGTGGCCCGCAGCCCGCCCTCGCTGCCGGCGCCGACGGGCTCGGTGATCAGGGCGCACAGCACGATGCGGCCGCGGGTGACGACCTGCTCGATGTCGACGACGTCGACGGAGTAGGCGGCGAGGGTGTCGAACAGCCCGGCGGTGATGCCGGGGCGGTCCTTGCCGAAGATCTTGACGAGGAGGGTGGGGACATCGGAGATCTGCGAATCGCTCATGGTCCCCTCACCGTATCCCGGCCCCGCCCCGCCGCCCCTCCCGAGTCCGCCCACCGGACACCCGGAGCCCCGACCCGGACCCCGCGCCTCAATCGCCGGCGGGGCTTCATTTCCGTCCCGCAGCATCCAGCCCATGGACAGGGGGCACGATCCGGCCCGTCCGGCGTTTGAGGACCGGGGTCCGGGGCGGAGCCCCGATCTTCAGCCTCGCCGGCGTTTGAGGCGCGGGGTGCGGGGCGGAGCCTCCGGTTTCGGGAAGGGGTGAGGTGGGGGACAGCCCCGCAGGGTCAGCGGCGCGGCGCCGGCGGCGGCGGAGGCGGAGGCGGCGGCGTGAACGGAGGCCGCCGCCCCACCGCCCCCTCCCGCGGCCGAGCCCCCAACCCCGCCCACCCACCGGCGACGGTGGCATCAGGGTCGCCGGTCCCACCGGCCACGGTGGCGCCAGGCCCGCCACCCCCGCCGGCGCCAGGCCCGCCACCCCCACCCGCCCCAGCCCCGCCCACCCCACCGCCGACCCGATACGGATTCACCTCCCCCGGCAAAAGCCCCCGCACGGGCGACGGCCGATACGGCCCCGCCGCCACGACACCGACCCCCGCGGACCCCGGCACCGCAGCCCCCGGCACCGCAGCCCCCCGTACCGCCGCCACCCCCCACCCCACCAGCCCGGCCCCCACTCCCCACACGCCTCCCAGCGCGGCCCCCCAGCCCACATCCCCGCGCACCACCAGCCCCGCCCCCACCGCATCCATCCCCAGCACGGACAGCGACGCATCGACAGACACCCCCGTCAGCCACACCAGCCCCGCCACTGCGCCCCCGAGCACCAGCCCCAGCACCAGCGCCGCCCCCAAGGGGCCCCCGCCGTGCCCCCGCGCCCGCACCCCCGTCAGCACCCCCGCCGCCAGTACCAGTACCGCCACCGCCACGACCAGCAGCCACACCCGCCCGTCCAGCTCCGCCAGCCGCGCCACCGTCACCGGCTCGCGGGCCGACACCGACAGCACCTCGTCCAGCGGATCCGGCAGCACCCCCGCCAGCGCCCCCGAGGCCCGCCCCTCGACCGGCACGAACATGCCCAGCGGCACCGCGAGCCAGGTCCCGTTCGGCGCCCCCAGCAGCGCCGCCCCGGCGATCCGGTCCGGCCGGGCGTCGCCGGCCATCGCCCAGCCGGCCGCCGCCAGCCCCGCCGCGACCGCCAGCAGCAGCACCGCCACCACCGCCGACACCGCCGGCCGCACCCAGCGGTCCAGCCGGGCCCACGCCCCCGGCAGCGCCACCCGCCGCGAGGCGAGCACGGCCACCAGCAGTACGCCCAGCACCCACACCGCGGCCCCCCGCAGCGTCGCCGCCGTGTCCACCGCGTAGCCGACCTGCGCCCGGGCCTCCACCAGGTCCCCGATCCGGTCCGGCAGCAGTCCGCCGATGTCCCCGAGCCCCGGCACCTCCAGCCCGCCGCCGGAGGACGGCGGCGCCCACCCCCCGACGCCCAGCTCCTCCCCGTCCAGCGTCACCACGTCCCGCCCGGCCCACGCCAGCCCCCCGCACAGCGCCGTGAACACGACGGCCACCGCTCCGGCCCGCACCACCAGTTCGCCCCGCGACACCGCAACCCCGGCCGCCCGCAGCGACCTCAGGAACACGGCCGACAGCACCAGCGCCCCCGCCAGACCCACCCCCAGCGGCCGCACCGACAGCACCGTCGCCGCCTCCGCGCCGTCCAGACCGAACACCGACACGTCCCCGGACGGGGTCACGGAACCGCCCACCGCGAGCACCACCACGGCCGCCGTCATCGGCCCCAGCCGCCCGGCGCCGTCCGCCTCCAGCAGGTGCAGCCCGAGCGCCGCCACCCCCGCCATCGCCACCAGCGCCCAGCCCGCCGCGGCCACCGCCGACGCCAGCACGTCGCCCCACCGCACCCGCCGCCCGGCACCGGCGACCGGCACCGCCCCGAACCCCGGTCCCGCCGTGCCCACTTCCCGCCCACCCGGTTCCCTGCTGCGCCGCGGACTCATGCGAGGCCCCCGATTCGTACCGAGTCGTCCCGGATCGCCCACTCCGCGCATGATCCGTACGCAGTCGTGGTCCCTTACCACTTTCTTGGCGCCTTCATCCGCCGTCAACAAGCGTTTCCGGAGCCCGCCGCCGGGGCCGGATTCCACATCCGGCCCCGGGCCTGAAATAGTTCCCCCCGAAGTTCGCCATCCCTAGACTCCCTGCTGTCAGGGGGCACCGGGGGACAACAAGTGGGGCATGGAGTGCCGGAACTCGTACTGGAATTGAACGGAAGGACCTGGGCCCTCGATCCGTCCAGGTCGTACACCCTGGGACGCGATCCGCAGGGTGACGTGGTGATCGACGACGCACGGGTCTCGTGGCGGCACGCCACCATCGGCTGGACCGGCAGCGGCTGGGCCATCGAGGACCACGGCAGCACCAACGGCACCTACACCCAGGGAAGTCGGGTCCAGCGCCTCGACCTCACCGCCGGCACCGTGGTCCACCTCGGCAACGCGACCGACGGCCCGCGCCTGAACCTCACGGCCGCACCGGCCGGTTCGGCCGCCGTCGCGAACGCGCCCACCGCGTACGCACAGCAGGGCGGCCACCCGCTCGCCCCGCAGCCGGGCCACCAGCCCCAGGGGCAGTACCAGCAGCAGTACCAGCAGCCGCAGCCGCAACACCAGCCGCAGCAGCCGCACCACCAGCCGCACGGCCAGATCCCGCAGCAGCAGGGCGGCGCCCCGCGCGCCGCCGCGCCCGCCGGTCCCGGCCACAGCGACCGCAGCCCGACGACGTTCCACCAGCTCTCGCTCGGCCACGTCATGCGCATCGGCCGTGCCCTGGACAACGAGCTGGTCGTCTCCGACCTCCAGGTCTCGCGCCACCACGCGGAGTTCCGCTCCACCGGCGGCCGCCTCGAGATCCACGACCTGGGCAGCCACAACGGCACCTACGTCAACGGCCAGCCGCTGCCCAAGTCCGGCACCGCGCTGCTCGGCCCGAACGACATCGTCGGCGTCGGCCACTCGACCTTCCGGATCGTCGGCGACCGGCTGGAGGAGTTCGTCGACACCGGCGAGGTCTCCTTCTCGGCCCGCCACCTCACGGTCACCGTCGACGGCGGCAAGCAGATCCTCAGGGACGTCACCTTCGGCGTGCCGGAGAAGTCGCTGATCGGCGTCATCGGCCCGTCCGGTTCCGGCAAGTCCACCCTGCTCAAGGCGCTCACCGGCTACCGGCCCGCCGACCAGGGCGAGGTCCTCTACGACAACCGCAACCTGTACAAGCAGTTCGCGGAGCTCCGCCAGCGCATCGGCCTGGTCCCGCAGGACGACATCCTGCACAAGGAGCTGACCGTACGGACGGCCCTGAAGTACGCGGCCAAGCTCCGCTTCCCCGGCGACACCGCCGAGGAGGAGCGCACCGCCCGCATCGACGAGGTCCTGCGCGAGCTCAAGCTCGACATCCACAAGGACAAGAAGATCACCTCGCTCTCCGGCGGCCAGCGCAAGCGCGTGTCCGTGGCCCTGGAGCTGCTCACCAAGCCCTCGCTGATCTTCCTCGACGAGCCCACCTCGGGCCTCGACCCGGGCATGGACCGCGACGTCATGCAGCTGCTGCGCGGCCTCGCCGACGACGGCCGCACCGTCCTCGTCGTGACCCACTCCGTCGCCGAGCTGGCGCTCTGCGACAAGCTGCTCGTCATGGCGCCGGGCGGCGCCGTCGCGTACTTCGGCCCGCCGGACGAGGCGCTGAACTTCTTCGGCTACCAGACCTGGGCGGACGTGTTCTCGGCCTTCGAGAACTACCGCGACTACGACTGGGCCGGCCGCTGGAAGGGCTCCCAGCACTACCAGCTGTACGCCGCCGACCTGGACGCCGTGGCCCCGCAGGCGGTCACCATGCCGACCGCACAGATGCAGCCGCCGAAGCCGCAGGCCTGGGGCGCCCAGCTGTTCACCCTGATCCGCCGCTACGTCTCGGTGATCGCCTCCGACAAGGGTTTCATGACCCTGATGCTGATCCTGCCCGCGGTGCTCGGCGTGGTCTCCACGGTGATCCCCGCGACCTTCGGCCTCGCGCCGCCGAAGCCGCCGTCGCGGTTCAACGGCGACGCCGGCACGATCATGCTGATCCTCGCGGTCGGCATGTGCTTCTCCGGCGCCGCCAACTCGGTCCGCGAACTGATCAAGGAACGGGTCATCTACGAGCGGGAGCGCGCCACCGGCCTGTCCCGCTCCGCCTACCTGATGTCCAAGGTCATCGTGCTGGGCATGATCACGGTCGTGCAGGGCGCGATCATCTGCATCATCGGCTTCGCCCCGCGCGACATGCCCGCCGAGGGCCTGATCATGCCGCCCGGCCTCGAACTGTGCGTGTCGGTCACCGCGCTCGGCTTCACGTCGATGATGTTCGGTCTCGTGATCTCCTCGCTGGTGAAGACCGCCGAGAAGACCATGCCGCTGCTCGTCATGTTCGCGATCGTCCAGGTCGTGTTCACCGGCATCCTCTTCCAGGTGTACGACTCGCCCGGCCTGGAGCAGTTCGCCTGGCTGATGCCGTCCCGCTGGGCCGTCGCCGCCTCCGGCACCACGCTGAACCTGGCCGCGCTCATGCCGCCGTGGGACCACGAGGACCCGTTCAACACGGACCCGCTGTGGGAGGCCACCGCCGGCCAGTGGACCTTCAACATCACGGTCCTGCTGCTCATCGGCATCGCCTGCGGCTTCCTGGTGGCCCGCCTGCTGCGCCGCCACGAGCCCGAGGTCATGCGCAAGTAGCCGGCCGGCCGTACGCAGCCGCGTACGCACGAAACGCCGCAGGGCGGCACCCGGATTCCGGGTGCCGCCCTGCGGCGCATGGGGGTGCGGGGGGAGCAGGCCTCAGTAGGCGCTGTTCACGTTGTCCATGGAGCCGTAGCGGTCGGCCGCGTAGTTGCAGGCGGCGACGATGTTCGCGACCGGGTCGTACTGGTCGAACTTCGTGCCCTTGACGTGGTAGGCGGCGAAGGTCGGGTAGATGACCTGGAGCAGGCCCTTGGACGGGATGCCGTTCTGGGCGTTGATGTCCCAGTTGTTGATCGCGCGGGGGTTGCCGCTCGACTCGCGCATGATGTTGCGGTGGATGCCGGAGTACGTGCCGGGAATGCCCTCCTTCTTCATGATGAAGAGGGCTTCCTTGATCCAGCCGTCGAGGTTGTTGGCGAAGACCGGCTTGCGGGCGGCGGCACGGCTCGCGGCGGCCTTGGCCTCGCGCTCCTTCTTCACCTTGGCGGCGGCCTTGGCGGCCTTCGCGGCCTTCTCCTTGGCGGCGGCCTTCGCGGCGGCCTCGGCCTTGGCCTTCGCCGCGTCCTTGGCGGCCTTCTCCACCGCGAGGTGCTGCTGCGACAGGCTGTCCTGGACGGTCTTCGTGTGCACCGACTCGACGACCTGCGTCCAGCTGACCGGGTCCGCAGCCACGGTCACGGCCTTCTCGGTGTCGGCCGGGACCAGGGAGAAGACGAGGGCGGTGGCACCGAGGGTGGCGACACCGGCGATCGACATCTTGTGGACCTTGGTCAGACGACTGTGACCGGGAGCGCTGGACGCAGACATGGGCAGCAACCTTTACGAGCAGGGGTCCCGCCGGGTGGAAGCCGGGGGAGTGGCCGCAAGCAGGCGCCGTCGGATCCGTGATCCGCGGCGCCCTGAGCGACGGCAGCCATTCTTAGCGGCGGCAAAATCCTGTGGCAAAGGTGTGACGTACGATCCCGCTTAGTGGATCAGGGGCCCCCGGCAACCCCGAAATTCCGCGCCCGACCCCCGCTCGTCCAGCACTGACGGCGCCTCGCCCCGGCTACTAGACGGCTTCGTAAGTGATGTGCGTCCTATGCGCGGGCTCACATCGGACACGTAACGGTCTCACCGAGAGTTGCGGCCGCAATGCAGAGGGTCAGCCGACCTCCTCCTTGAGGACCACACACCCCGGCCCGTCGTCATGCCAGAGGCAGAGCCCCCCTCCCGGTCCTCCTCCCTCCGCCCTAGGCCCCGCGGCTCCCCGGGCCCCGTCCCCGGCCCGATCCCGGCCCGCCCACCCGCCGGTACGGTGATCTCCATGAGCCACCGACCCCGCAGCGGGCTGGCCGCGGTGAGCACCGCCCTGCTGGCCATGAGCCGGCACCTCGAAGTGCGGGACGTGCTCAAGACGATCGTCGCCTCGGCCCGCGAACTCCTCGACGCCGAATACGCCGCCCTCGGCGTCCCCGACGACCACGGCGGCTTCGCCCAGTTCGTCGTGGACGGCATCACCGACGAGCAGTGGCACCGCATCGGCCCGCTGCCCCGCCAGCACGGCATCCTCGCCGCGATGCTCCACCAGCCCGGCCCCGAGCGCCTCGCCGACGTCCGCACCGACCCCCGCTTCGGGGGCTGGCCCGCCGCCCACCCCGAGATGTCCGACTTCCTCGGCCTGCCGATCCGCGACGGCGACGAGACCCTCGGCGCCCTCTTCCTCGCCAACAAGCGCTGCCCGCGCCCCGGCGGCGGCTGCGGGTTCACAGAAGAGGACGAGGACCTGCTCGGCATCCTCGCCCAGCACGCCGCCATCGCCCTCACCAACGCCCGCCTCTACGAGCGCAGCCGCGAGCTGACCATCGCCGAGGAGCGCAGCCGCCTCGCCCACGAGCTGCACGACGCGGTCAGCCAGAAGCTGTTCTCCCTCCGGCTCACCGCCCAGGCCGCCGCCGCCCTCGTCGACCGCGACCCGGCCCGCGCCAAGGACGAACTCCACCAGGTCGCCGCCCTCGCCGCCGAAGCCGCCGACGAGCTGCGCGCCGCCGTGGTCGAGCTCCGCCCCGCCGCACTCGACGAGGACGGCCTCGTCGCCACCCTCCGCACCCAGGCCCGCGTCCTCGACCGCGCCCACTCCGCCCACGTCACCTTCACCTGCGACGGCGTACGCGCCCTCCCCGCCGCCCAGGAGGAAGCGCTGCTCAGGGTCTCCCAGGAGGCCCTGCACAACGCCCTGCGCCACTCCGGCGCCACCACCGTCGGCGTGCTCCTGGCCCGCCGCGGCCCCGGCGCCCTGCTCCGCATCACCGACGACGGCCGCGGCTTCGACCCGCTGGCCGTCCGCCGGGCCGGCCGCCACCTCGGCCTCGTCTCCATGCGGGACCGGGCGAGCGGCGTCGGCGGCGTGCTCACCGTGCACTCGGCACCCGGCGAGGGCACCACGATCGACATGGAGGTCCCCGGTGGCTGAGACCCGCACCCCGAAGATCCGCGTACTCCTCGTCGACGACCACCAGGTGGTCCGCCGCGGCCTGCGCACCTTCCTGGAAGTACAGGACGACATAGAAGTGGTCGGGGAGGCCGCCGACGGCGAGGCCGGCATCGCCGCCACCGAGGAGCTGCGCCCCGACGTGGTCCTCATGGACATCAAGATGCCCGGCACCGACGGCATCGAGGCCCTGCGCCGGCTCCGCGAGCTGGCCAACCCGGCCCGCGTCCTCATCGTCACCAGCTTCACCGAGCAGCGCACCGTCGTCCCCGCCCTGCGCGCGGGCGCCGCCGGCTACGTCTACAAGGACATCGACCCCGACGCCCTCGCCGGCGCCATCCGCTCCGTCCACGCCGGACACGTCCTGCTCCAGCCCGAAGTCGCCGAGGCCCTGCTCTCCCAGGAGGAACAGGCCCCCGCGCCCGGCCGCAGCAGCACCCTCACCGAACGCGAGCGCGAAGTGCTCGGGCTGATCGCCGACGGCCGCTCCAACCGGGAGATCGCCCGCGCACTCGTCCTGTCCGAGAAGACGGTCAAGACCCACGTCTCGAACATCCTGATGAAGCTCGACCTCGCCGACCGCACCCAGGCCGCCCTGTGGGCCGTGCGCAACGGCCTGACCGGCTGATACGCCGCTCCGGACCCCGTCCCGGAGCGGCCCTGCGGACGGCAACGGTCCGGAATGAGGTTCATACCGTCGGGTGTATGTAGCCCACATGGCGCAACCCGACCGGCCGGCCGCCCGTTCTCCAGGGCGTGCTGCGGCGTCCCGCCGCAGCGACCCACTGGAGGACCCGAACGTGAAGAACTTCAAGAAGGCCGCCGCCGTCACCATGATCGCCGGAGGCCTGGTCGCCGCCGGCGCCGGTGTCTCGTCCGCGCACGGGGGCGCGCAGGCGAACGGCGAGGCCCTGCACTCGCCCGGCGTGGCCTCCGGGAACCTCGTCCAGGCCCCGGTCCACGTCCCGGTCAACGTCGTCGGCAACGCCGTCACCGTCATCGGCCTGCTGAACCCGGCCTTCGGCAACACGGGTCTCAACCACTGACCCACCCCGGACCGCCCCGGCCCCGCTTCCTCCCTCTCCCCGGAAGCGGGGCCGCGGCGCACCCGGCCCCCCTACCGCCCCCGCTCGCGCTCCCGCTCCTCCACGTACGCGTTGTACGCGGCGACCTGCGCCCGCCGCGCCACCCGCTCCACCGGCCGCAGTGCCTCCGCCCGCGCCGCCATCTCCGACGCCGCCACCGCACCCCCGTGCCCGGTGCCCGCCGCCAGCTCCACCATCAGCCCGACCCGCTGCGCCAGCTCCAGCACCCGCACCGCCCGCGGCGGATACCCCGGCGCCAGCACCTCCGGCCCTCCCGATTCCGCCCGCGCCCGGTACGCGTCGATCGCCGCCTCCGCCACCGGACCGGAACCGGCCACGTCCAGCCGCGTCAGCACCCGCGTCGCCTCCCGCAGCCCCTCCGCCAGCTCCCGCTCCGCCTCACCCAGCGACGGCACGTCCGCCGGCGGTGCCTCCCGCACCGGCAGGCAGTGCCAGACCACCTCCACGTGCACGTCCCCCGCCGGCCCGGCCTCCGTCACCTCCGGTACGAGCCCCAGCGCGGCCCCCGTGCACACCACGGCCTCCTCGGCCTCCAGCGCCCGCGCATTGAACTCCGGCGGCCCGCTCAGCCCCAGCGGATGCCCCGGCGCCGGCAGCGCCACCCGCAGCCCCGACACCCCCAGCGCCCGCAGCCGCCCCAGCGCGAGCGTCAGCCCCACCGGACCCGACTCTCCGGGCAGCCCCGTGACCCGGTGCACGGCGTCCCCGCCCACCACCGCCACGACCGCCTCGTCCGGCGACACCAGACCCGCCAACAACGCATTACCCCAGGCGGCCAGCCGCCCTGAACGTGGTTCCGAAAGCATGGCCCCAGCCTACGGACCGCCCCACCCGCCGACCTCGTCCGCGACCGCCGCCCCGAGTGGCGTAGGTTTTCCTCTGGGGCTGCGCCCACAGGCGCACTGTGACATCCAAGACTGCAATGGGAGACAACGCGCTCATGAGCGATGTGCTGGAGCTTGAGGACGTATCCGTGGTCCGCGAGGGCCGGGCTCTGGTGGACCAGGTCGACTGGTCGGTCAAGGAGGGGGAGCGCTGGGTGATCCTCGGCCCGAACGGTGCCGGCAAGACCACCCTGCTCAACATCGCCTCCAGCTACCTCTTCCCCACCAAGGGCACCGCCACCATCCTCGGAAGCACCCTCGGCAAGGTCGACGTGTTCGAGCTGCGCCCCCGCATCGGCATCGCCGGCATCGCGATGGCCGACAAGCTGCCCAAGCGCCAGACCGTCCTCCAGACCGTCCTCACCGCCGCCTACGGCATGACCGCCGGCTGGCACGAGGAGTACGAGGACGTCGACGAGCAGCGGGCCCGCGCCTTCCTCGACCGCCTCGGCATGACCGAGTACCTCGACCGGAAGTTCGGCACCCTCTCCGAGGGCGAGCGCAAGCGCACCCTGATCGCCCGCGCCCTGATGACCGACCCCGAGCTGCTGCTCCTCGACGAGCCCGCCGCCGGCCTCGACCTCGGCGGCCGCGAGGACCTCGTCCGCCGCCTCGGCCGGCTCGCCCGCGACCCGCTCGCCCCCTCCATGGTCATGGTCACGCACCACGTCGAGGAGATCGCCCCCGGCTTCACCCACGTCCTCATGATCCGCCAGGGCAAGGTCGTCACCGCCGGCCCGATCGACCTCGAACTCACCTCCCGGAACCTCTCGGTCTGCTTCGGCCTGCCGCTCGTCGTCGAGCGCACGGACCACGACCGCTGGACCGCCCAGGGCCTGCCCCTGCGCTGATCCGCGGGCACGCACCCTGTCCGGACCGCGCCCGGCCGACCTACCATGACCACGTGGACATCGACGCGTGGGTGTGGTGGCTCATCGGCGCGGTCGGACTGGGCATCCCGCTCGTCCTGACCGCCATGCCGGAGTTCGGCATGTTCTCGGCGGGCGCCGTCACCGCGGCGATCACCGCCGCACTCGGCGGCGGCGTGGTCACCCAAGTCCTCGTCTTCGTCGTGGTGTCGGTGGCGCTCATCGCCGTCGTACGCCCCATCGCCAACCGGCACCGCAACCAGCGGCCCCAATTCGCCAGCGGAGTCGACGCGTTGCGCGGCCGCAGCGCCGTCGTCCTGGAACGCGTCGACGGCAGCGGCGGCCGGATCAAGCTCGCCGGCGAGATCTGGTCCGCCCGCACCCTCGATGCGGACACCAGTTTCGAACCCGGCCAGCAGGTCGACGTCGTGGAGATCGACGGCGCGACCGCCGTCGTCATGTGACGTCATGTGACCAAATCCCGCGCCCCTCCGGCGCAGGTCTGCGAGACTCCGCACAAGGGGTGCTGCGCTCCCGACAGCGCAGGACAGGAAGCTAGAAGGGCACGGGGAACCGCATGCAACCGATCATCATCGTCCTGATCATTCTGGTGGTGCTGGTCTTCATCGCGCTGGTCAAAACCATCCAGGTGATCCCGCAGGCGAGCGCCGCGATCGTCGAACGCTTCGGCCGCTACACCCGCACCCTCAACGCGGGCCTCAACATCGTGGTCCCGTTCATCGACTCCATCCGCAACCGGATCGACCTCCGCGAACAGGTCGTCCCGTTCCCGCCCCAGCCGGTGATCACCCAGGACAACCTGGTCGTCAACATCGACACCGTCATCTACTACCAGGTGACCGACGCCCGCGCCGCGACCTACGAGGTGGCCAGCTACATCCAGGCCATCGAGCAGCTCACCGTCACCACCCTCCGCAACATCATCGGTGGCATGGACCTGGAGCGGACCCTGACCTCCCGCGAGGAGATCAACGCGGCCCTCCGGGGCGTCCTCGACGAGGCCACCGGCAAGTGGGGCATCCGCGTCAACCGCGTCGAGCTCAAGGCCATCGAGCCGCCGACCTCCATCCAGGACTCGATGGAGAAGCAGATGCGCGCCGACCGCGACAAGCGCGCCGCGATCCTCCAGGCCGAAGGTGTCCGGCAGTCCGAGATCCTGCGCGCCGAAGGCGAGAAGCAGTCCTCGATCCTCCGTGCCGAAGGTGACGCCAAGGCCGCCGCGCTCCGCGCCGAGGGCGAGGCCCAGGCCGTCCGCACCGTCTTCGAGGCCATCCACGCCGGCGACCCCGACCAGAAGCTTCTCTCGTACCAGTACCTCCAGATGCTCCCGAAGATCGCCGAAGGCGACGCCAACAAGCTCTGGATCGTCCCCAGCGAGATCGGCGACGCCCTCAAGGGCCTGAGCGGGGCCATCGGCAACTTCGGCCCCGGATCCGGCAGTTCCGGCTTCAACCAGACGAAGGACGGCGGCGCCTCCGAGCGCCGCGAGCAGCCCCCGATCGACTGAGCTGCGAGCCCCCTCCTGCATGATCGGTGAGGCCCCTCGACCTTGATGGCGGGGAGGCGACTCACCCATGTGAAAGGGATGGCCTTGTCCATCTGGGAATCGCTCGCGATCTTCACCGCCGGTGTCGGAGCCGGCACCATCAACACCATCGTCGGCTCCGGCACCCTCATCACCTTCCCGGTGCTCCTCGCCACCGGACTGCCCCCGGTCACCGCCAACGTGTCCAACACGCTCGGCCTGGTGCCGGGTTCGATCAGCGGAGCCATCGGCTACCGCAAGGAACTCGCCGGCCAGCGCGGCCGCATCCTGCGCCTCGGCCTCGTCTCACTCGTCGGCGGACTCGCCGGCGCCGTCCTGCTGGTCACCCTGCCCTCGGACTCGTTCGACACCATCGTCCCCGTCCTCATCGGACTCGCGCTGGTGCTCGTCGTCCTCCAGCCCCGGCTCGCCCGCGCCCTGCGCGCCCGCGAACGGCAGACCGGTGCCTCGGCCCGGCACCCCGACGGCGGCCCCGGCCTGCTCGGCGGCATGCTGCTCGCCAGTGCGTACGGCGGCTACTTCGGCGCCGCCCAGGGCGTCCTCTACCTCGGCTTCATGGGCCTCGCGCTCCAGGAGGACCTCCAGCGCATCAACGCCGTCAAGAACGTCGTCGCCGCCCTCGTGAACGGCATCGCCGCGGTCTTCTTCCTCTTCGTCGCCGAGTTCGACTGGACCGCGGTCCTCCTGATCGCGGCCGGCTCCACCCTCGGCGGCCAGCTCGGCGCGAAAATCGGACGACGCCTCCCGCCCACTGCACTGCGCGCGGTCATCGTGACGGTGGGCGTCATCGCGATCGTCCAGCTGATCGTCCGCTGACGGGCGTACGGGAATTACGCCGTGCCGGTCCGGACAGCCGAGCCGGCCGGACCGGCCGTACCCGACGCGGGCGCCCCACCGGGGCGCCCGCGGTCTCACGCCGACTGCGCCAGCCAGTCCGGCAGCGTCCCCCGCCGGCCGGAGCCCAGCGCCAGCAGCATCGCATCCTGCGGTGACGGCACGAACGGCTCGCGCAGCAGCGGCATCCCGGCCTCCTCCGGAGTCCGCGCCGCTTTGCGGTGGTTGTCCTCCGCGCACGAGGCCACCGTGTTCAGCCACGTGTCCCCGCCGCCCTGCGACTTCGGCAGCACGTGGTCCACCGTCGTCGCCCGGCGCCCGCAGTAGGCGCACCTGTGCTGGTCCCGCGCCAGCACCCCCCGCCGCGACCACGGGGCGTGTCTTCGGAAGGGCACCCGTACGTACCTGCAGAGCCGGATCACTCGGGGCACGGGCAGATCGACCGCGGCCGCACGCACCCGCAGTTCGGGGTGGGACTGTTCCACCACGGCCTTGTCCTGGAGCACCAGGACCACGGCCCGGTTCATCGACACCGTCGACAGCGGCTCGAAGCTCGCATTCAGCACCAGCGTGTCCCGCATCTCGCCCACCTCCCGTGCGCAGGCCCCGCGACCACCCTGGCGGCAGGGCCCGCAACCACTCTGGCCGCGCGCGCCACGCGGGACAACGCATTAAAAATGCCCGGTCCCGGTCACCTTTAGACCAGGACCGGGCAAACGGCCGGCGAACGATCAACTCCGCGCTCAATCCCCCGAAGGGGCCTCGTACTCACCGATCAGGTGCGCACGCCCGAGCGTGTGGAAGCGCAGGTTGAATCCGACGACTGCGGGAGAGGCGTCTGCATCGGGGCCCAGCTTCTCCTGGTCCACCGCATAGACGGTGAACACGTAGCGGTGCCGTTCCCCGGCCGGGGGAGCCGCGCCGCCGAAGTCCTTCGAGCCGTAGTCGTTGCGCACCTGCACGGCACCCGCCGGCAGGCCCTCGAACGCACCGCTGCCCGCACCCGCCGGCAGCTCGGTCACCGAGACCGGCAGGTCGAACAGCACCCAGTGCCAGAACCCGCTGCCCGTCGGGGCGTCCGGGTCGAAGCAGGTCACGGCGAAGCTCTTGGTCCCCTCGGGGAACCCCTCCCAGCGCAGCTGCGGGGAGACGTTCCCGCCGGCCAGCACCTGGGCGGCACCCAGGTCCGCCCCGGGCTCCAGGTCCGCGCTGGTCACGCCGAAGGACGGGACCTCCGGGTGGAAGTCGTGCGGCAGCGGCGGACGGTTGGTCTGCGACACGTGCCCTCCCTAGAACCAGTTGCGCTTCGAGCCGACGGACGCGATCCACTCGTTGAGGTAGGCCGACCAGTTCGTGCTCTGGTACGCGTGCAGCCCCACCTTGAAGCAGCGGTACGTGTCGCTGCCCTCGCTGAACAGACCCGGCTTCTTGTCCATCTCCAGCACGACGTCCATCTCGTTGCCGTCGGCGATGAAGGTCAGCTCGACCTGGTTGAGGCCGTGGTACTGCTGCGGCGGCAGGAACTCGATCTCCTGGTAGAAGGGCAGGGTCTGCCGGGTGCCGCGGATGTGCCCGCGCTCCATGTCCGCGCTCCGGAACCGGAAGCCGAGCTGGCCGAACGCGTCGAGGATCGCCTGCTGCGCCGGCAGCGGGTGCACGTTGATCGGGTCCAGGTCGCCCGCGTCCACCGCACGCGCGATCTCCAGCTCGGTGCTCACGCCGATGTTCATGCCGTGCAGGTGGTGGCCCTGGAAGTGGGTCACCGGGGTCTCCCACGGGATCTCCAGACCGAAGGGCACGACGTGCACCGCACCGGGCTGCACCTTGAAGGCGCCGCCGAGCCGCTGCTTCGAGAAGACGACGTCCTGCTTGACCTCCTGGTCACCGCTCTCCACCTCGACCCGCGCCTGCAGCCCGACCGACAGTCCCTCGATCTGCTGCTCGACGCTGCCGCCCTGGATGCGGACCTCGCCCTGGACGATGCCGCCCGGCACCACGTTCGGCTCGGTGATGATCGTGTCCACCGAGGCGCCGCCGGCACCCAGGCTCGCGAACAGCTTCTTGAACCCCATGCGTCAGTCTTCCCTTCACGTAAGAACCTGACCTCTACAAACGCGGAACCTTAGGGCCCGGTTCCCCGGGCACCGATTCCACTACGCTCGGACGGATGAGCGCGCGCCCCGACCGTACGCCCCTGCCCCGCAGCTTCTTCGACCGGCCGGTCCTCACTGTGGCGCCGGACCTCCTGGGCCGCACCCTGGTCCGCCGCACCGAGGACGGCCCGATCGCACTGCGCATCACCGAGGTCGAGGCGTACGAGGGCGAGGCCGACCCCGGCTCCCACGCCTACCGCGGCCGCACGGCCCGCAACGCCTCGATGTTCGGCCCGCCCGGGCACGCGTACGTCTACTTCATCTACGGCATGTGGTTCAGCGTGAACCTGGTGTGCGGCCCCGAGGACAGCGCGAGCGGTGTGCTGCTCCGTGCGGGCGAGATCACCGAGGGTGCCGAGCTGGCGCGCAAACGTCGGCTTTCAGCCAGAAGCGACCGGGAACTCGCCAAAGGCCCGGCCCGGCTGGCCACCGCCCTCGGCATCGACAGGACCCTCGACGGCACCGACGTGTGCGCCGGCGCCGATTCCCCTCTTTCCGTACTGAGGGGCGAGGCCGTCCCCGCCGACCTGGTGCGCTCCGGCCCGCGCACCGGAGTGGGCGGCGCCGGAGCCCACCATCCCTGGCGTTTCTGGCAGGCCGACGACCCCACCGTCAGCCCGTACCGGGCCCATGCACCGCGCCGCCGCTCAACTTGACTCGCCCCTTCCGGACGCCTAACGTAGCCCGAGCCGCTTGAGCCGGACACCTGTCACCGACAGACCC